>CAYTXF010000040.1:3138-25685 GCA_964440745.1 uncultured Bacteroides sp. | reverse complement strand
GACCATGAAGACCATGAAGACCATGAAGACCATGAAGACCATGAAGACCATGAAGGCCATGAAGACCTAAACGGGACGGCACAGGGGACCGAGGGCGGCCTTTAGCACGGGGATGGGGATTTCGTTGTAGTGGAAGATGCTGGCTGCCAGGGCAGCATCGGCGCGACCGACGGTGAGCACATCGCGGATGTGCTCGATGGTGCCAGCGCCCCCGGATGCTATGATCGGCACCGGGAGGTCGGCCAAGCGAGCATATACATCGCAGGCAAAACCGGCTTTGGTGCCGTCGTGGTCCATCGAGGTGAACAGTATCTCCCCGGCTCCTCGGTCAACCACCTCGGCAGCCCATGTGAAGAGTTCGCGTTCGCTCAGTTTCTTGCCTCCATGGGTAGTGACCACCCAGCGGCCGTCGATCTGCTTGGCATCGATGGCTGCCACCACGAATTGCGACCCGTATTTGCTGGCAATCTCGTCGATCAGCGCCGGATTGCGCACCGCCGCGCTGTTGACGCTCACCTTGTCGGCGCCAGCGTCGAGCAGGCGAGCGGCATCGTCGATAGTGGCGATGCCGCCACCCACGGTAAAGGGGATATTGATGCGCTCTGCAATGCGGCTTACCAGTTCGGTAAATGTGTTGCGACCCTCGAGCGTGGCGCTGATGTCGAGGTAGACGAGTTCGTCGGCCCCTTCGGCGGAATACTTGGCTCCCAACTCCACGGCATCGCCCACGGCGCGGATGCCCTCGAAGTTGATGCCCTTGACGGTCATGCCGTCACGCACGTCGAGGCAGGGTATTATGCGCTTAGCGAGCATTGTTGCAATTCTTTAAAGGTTATTTTGCCCTCGTAGATGGCTTTGCCCACGATCACGCTGCGCAGGCCAGCCTCGTCGAGGCGCTTGATATCGTCGAGGCAGGATATGCCGCCGCTCACTATCATTTCTATCTCGGGATAGCGGGATTGCAGATCAGTGTAAAAATCCACCGAGGGCCCGCAAAGCATGCCATCCCGGGCGATATCGGTGCATATCGCCCTGGCTATCCTGGCAGCGTAACTGCCAGGCACAGTGGCGCCACTGTGCCCCGCGGTTTCGCCGCGGGGATTGAAGCGCTGCAGCAGATCATCGATGGTGACAGCCGAGTCTTCAAGCCAGCCCTTGACTGCCACCTTGCCGCCGCGCACGTCGGCACCCAGGATGATGCGGTCAGGGCCAAATTCCTCGAGCCACTGTGCAAATAACTCCGGCTGGCTGACAGCCACGCTGCCGCAGATGGCGCGCGAGGCGCCGGCGTCGAATACGCTGCGCAGGGCCTCGGCATCCTTGATGCCGCCGCCGTACTGCACCTGCATGCTGGTGTGGGTGACTACGCGCTCGAGTGCCCGCAGATTCTTGGGCTCGTGGCTCTTAGCACCCTCGAGGTCAACCATATGCAGGCGCTGCAAACCGCAGTCCTCAAGCCGCTTGGCTGCTTCAAGCACATCCTTGTAGTATATCTTCATCTTGGCATAATCTCCCTGGGTAAGCCTTACGCATTGGCCCTCAATCATGTCGATGGCTGGTATTATCGTGATCATAATTTTAAAAAATTTGACAAGAGCTGTTCGCCGATGGCTCCGCTCTTTTCGGGGTGGAACTGCGTGCCATAAAAATTCGCGCGGCCCAAGGCTGCCGAGAACTTGGTGCCATAGTCGGTAACCGCAATTGTATCAGTGCACCACTCCGGGGCGAAGGAATGCACAAAGTAGAAATAAGAGCCGTCGGGGATGCCGTCAAAGAGGGGGCCGCGCAAGTCGCTGACTGTGTCCCAGCCCATGTGGGGCACCTTGATGCCTGCCTTCAAATCAGCCGGCAACTGCTTTACATCCGTGGGGAAGATGCCCATGCATTGGGCATCGCCTTCCTGGCTGCTGCGGCACATCAACTGCATGCCGATGCAGATGCCCAAAACGGGCTGGTTCAATGAGGGGATAAGCAGGTCAAGACCGCGTTCTCTGAGTTTCTCCATCGCGGAAGAGGCCTCCCCCACCCCGGGCAGCAGCACATGGTCAGCGCGCCTGATCTCCTCATGGTCGCTGGTGACCACAAACTCCGCGCCGAGCCTCATCAGCGCATTCTTCACTGACCGCAAATTTCCAGTGTCATAATCTATTATCGCTATCATTATATTAATTACAATTAATTATTAGTGACAAGTGACAAGTGACAAGCTGATAGGGACAAGTGACAAATTACAAGTTACAAGTGACAAGCTGATAGTTAGTGTGACCAGTTATGGGGATAAGTTATGGGAATAAGTTGTATGTTATAGCCTTTTACAACCTTAACTATTAACTTGTAACTTGTCACTTGTAACTTGTCACTTTTTGTAGCTTGTAACTTGTAACTTGTCACTAATAACTTGTCACTTTCATAATAGTCCTTTACTGCTGGGGATATCATAGGCGAAGGGTTGGCGGGCGATTGCCATTTTTAGGGCGCGGGCGAGGGCCTTGAAGATGGCCTCGGCCTTGTGGTGCTCATTGTCGCCGCGTGCTTGCACATACATGTTGCACTGGGCGCCGGCGCACAGGCTCATGAAAAAATGGCGCATCATCTCGGTGGGCGTGTCTCCCACATATTCGCGTTTCCACTCCACATCCCACTCCAGGTCGATGCGGCCGCCAAAATCCAGCAGCACTATGGCGCGACAGTCGTCCATGGGCAGTGCAAAGCCATAGCGGCCAATCCCAGCCTTGTTGCCCAGGGCCTTGGCGATAGTCTGGCCCAAGGTTATGGCCACATCCTCCATGGTGTGATGCTCGTCGACCTGCAGGTCGCCCTTGGCGCGAATATTCAATCCCACGCCGCCATGGTGAGCAATCTGGTCGAGCATGTGGTCGAGGAATTTAAGGCCCGTATCAACCTTCCAACCGTCCTCGGCGCGATTGTCAAGGTCGATGGTGACCTCAATGTCAGTTTCGCGGGTGGTGCGGCGTATGGTAGCGCGCCGCGAACCCACGCGCACATAGTCGGCAATCTTGGCCCAAGAGTCGGTGACCAGTACGACAGTATCCTCGAGTCCAGCCTCTTTTACGCGGGGCTCGCCCGACTGCGGATTTTCGAGCAGTATGCCCTTGGCTCCAAGGTTCTTGGCCAATTGCATGTCGGTCAGGCGATCGCCTATTACATAGCTATTGGCCAGATCGTAGCTGCCATCCATGTATTTGCCAAACATCCCAGTGCCAGGCTTGCGCATTGGCGAATGGTCTGAGGGAAAATGTTCGTCGATGAGCTGGTCATCCCAGGTCACGCCCTCGCCCTCAAGGGTCTGCAACATCTTCTGGTGAGGCTTTTCAAAGTCCTCAGTGGGGAAGCAGGGAGTGCCCAGACCATCCTGGTTGGTGGCCATCACCAGGTCATAGTCGAGGCGCCGCAGGGCAGCCAAGCCCGAGATGGCCCCGGGTATGAATTCGAGTTTTTCCAGGCTGTCGACTTGCTCGTCGATCACAGGCTCCACAATGATGGTGCCATCCCGGTCAACAAATAGTGCTCGGCGGGGTGAGTTGGTGATTTGGTGGGTTGGTGGGTTGGTGATTTGGTGGGTTGGTGATTGGGTGATTTGGTGATTTGGTGGGTTGGTGAATCTGGAATCGAGGATCCGGGATTCCGGAATCCGGGAATCCGATGAAGACCCTGAAGACCCCGAAGACCCCGAAGACCGGGAAGACGATGAAGACCCCGAAGACCCTGAAGACGATGAAGACCCTGAAGACCGGGAAGACCCTGAAGACCCCGAAGACCCGAAGGCCTCGCAGACCCTTGCATTCTCCTCAGGGGTGCCTACTGTGATGCGGAGGCAGCCGGAGCAGAGAGGCATCTTGCTGCGGTTGCGCACGATGATGCCGCCCTCCATCAAGCGATCGTACCAGGCATTGGCATCGTTAACCTTGACAAGCAAGAAGTTAGCATCGCTCGGATACACTTCCAGCACGCTTGGACAGGCCTTTAGCGCTTGTGCCAATTTTTCGCGTTCGCTCTTTATCTCTGCCACCTGCTCGTCGACCGAAGCCAATGATCCCAGGGCGATCAACTGATTGATGCGACTGATGTTGTAGGGATACTTAACCTTGGCATACAGAGCCATTATCTCCCGACTTGCGAAAGCCAGGCCCACGCGCAGGGCAGCCATGCCCCAAGCCTTTGAGAGTGTCTGCAGCACAATGGCATTGGGATGCTTGGCGAGCACGCTCAGCACTGACCCCCGGTCGGAAAAGTCGATATATGCCTCATCTACCACCACGATGCCGTCAAAACTATCCAGCAGGCACTCGATATCCTCAAGCGGAAAGGCATTGCCAGTGGGATTGTTCGGACTGCAGATGATCATCAGTTTGGTGTTTTCGTCGGCTGCAGCCAGCATGCGGTCAACTGGCAGGGAAAAATCAGGATTCAGTTGCACCTCGCGCACCTTGACATCATTGGTATCGGCGGCTACCGAGTACATGCCGTAACTCGGGGCCATCACCACTGCATTGTCGCGGCCCGGAGTGCAAAAGATGCGGTAAGCCAGGTCGATGGCTTCATCGCTGCCATTGCCAATGAAGATCTGCTCCACGGGCATCCCCTTGATTTCGCTTATGCGAGCCTTCAGGGCGCGCTGGTGAGGATCGGGATAGCGATTCCACTCAGTATCGTAGGGATTCTCGTTGGCATCGAGCCACACGTCGATGTCGCCGCCCTGGTAGTCGTCGCGAGCAGTGGAGTACGGGGCGAGCGCCCATATATTGGGTCGCACCAATTCTGACAATGGTCTCATCTTGCACCTCCTTTCATTCTGATAATCACGGCATTGGCATGGGCTTGCAAGCCTTCGGCCATAGCCATGGTCACTATTGTGTCGGCCAGGCCGCGCAGACCCGGACCAGTAAGTTGCTGATAGGTGATCTTGCGCATGAAACTGTCGACATTCACGCCATTGTGGCTGCGTGCCCAGCCGCTGGTAGGCAGCGTGTGGTTGGTGCCGCTGGCATAGTCGCCGGCGCTCTCGGGCGAATAGTTGCCGATGAATATGCTTCCGGCTGCTGTGATCTGGTCAGCCACGTCCCAGGGCTGTTGCATCGAGATGATGAGATGTTCGCTACCGTACTGATTGGCGAAATCGATCATGTCCTGACGCCAGTTCTCGTTGTCGAAGACAATGATGCGGCTGTTTTTCAGCGACTCGGCCACGATGGCCTTCCTTGGCAACTCGGCCACCTGCGCGTCGAGTTGGTCCATCACGGCCTGCGCAAAGGCTTGGTCGTTGCACACCAGTATGGCTTGGCTGTCTTCGCCATGCTCGCACTGCGAGAGCAGGTCGGCTGCCACAAAGGCTGGCTTGGCGCTGGTGTCGGCCATCACCATCACCTCCGACGGTCCGGCGGGCATGTCGATGGCCACGGTGTCGGAGGCCACCATCTGCTTGGCGGTAGTCACAAAGCGGTTACCCGGACCAAATATCTTGTCGACGCGAGGCACGCTCTCTGTACCATAGGCCATGGCTGCGATGGCCTGTGCTCCGCCAATGGCATACACGCGGTCCACGCCGCAGAGACGAGCCGCATAGAGGATCTCGGCACACATGGTGCCGTCCTTTCTGGGCGGGGTGCACAGGATCACTTCGCCGCAGCCTGCTATCTTGGCTGGCACTGCAAGCATCAGCACTGTGCTGAAGAGCGGAGCCTTGCCGCCAGGGATGTAGAGACCCACTTTGCGCAGAGGCACAGCCCGCTGCACGCATCTTACGCCGTGCTGCACGTCGACCGTAACCTGCCGGGGCAATTGCGCCCGGTGGAATTTCTCGATATTGTCTTTGGCTTTTTGCAGGGCCGTTTTCAGGGCGTCGTCCACCTGCTCTTCGGCCTTGGCGAATTCTTGCTCGCCAACCTCAAAGCACTCTGGGGCTGAGCCATCGATCCGGAGGGATATTTCGCGCAGGGCTTCGTCGCCGCCCTGACGCACCTCGTCGAGAATGCCAGCCACGATATGCCGGATGTCATCCTGATGGCTCTGGCATCTCTGTTGCAGAGCCCTCCATTGTGATTTTTTAGGATTTAGACAGAAATCCATAATTATTCGCGGTGTTTTGGTGGTTTGGTGTTTTGGTGTTTTGGTGTTACTGTTAGCGGATCATGTTTTCGAGAGCCAGCACCAGGATACCCTCGGCGCCTATCTGCTTGAGCCGGCGGATAGTGTCCCAGAGCACATCCTCGCTGATGACCGAGTGGATGGAGCACCAGCCCTCCTGGGCCAGAGGCAGCACTGTGGGGCTGCGCATGCCGGGAAGCAGGGCCACAGCCTCATCGATCTGGCTCACCGGCAGGTTCATGAGCACATATTTCATGCCCTCGCTTTCGATGATCGAGCGGAAGCGGAAGGTGAGTTCCTCGAGTTCCTGGGTCTTTTCTTCCGACAGGTCGGGATTGGCTATCAGCACAGCCTCGCTGTCAAAGACGCTCTCGACCTCCTTAAGGCCGTTGCTGATCAGCGTGGCGCCGCTGGACACTATATCGAAGATGGCATCGGCCATGCCGATTGAGGGGGCTATCTCTACCGACCCCTCGATGCGATGGATATGGGCAGAGATTCCTTTTTTTTGGAAAAAACGCCCTAAGATGGCGGGATAGCTGGTGGCCACCCTCCTGTTCTGGAACCATTCAAGGCCCGTGTACTCTTCTCCCTTGGGCAGGGCCAGGGATATGCGGCAGGCTCCAAATCCGAGGCCCATCACTTCGTCGACAGTTTCGCCCTTCTCAGCAACTTCGTTCTGACCCACAATGCCTATGTCGGCCACGCCCATGGCCACAGCCTGGGGTATGTCGTCGTCGCGCAGATAAAGCACCTCGAGATCGAAACCCTTGGCGCGTGTGATAAGTTTGCGTTTGCTGTCGCCCACGCGGATGCCGGCATCAGCCAGCAATTCGATGCTTTGCTCATTGAGCCGCCCTTTGGCTTGTATTGCTATTTTCAGCATATGATAAAATTTTAAAGGATGAAAGGATGAAAGGATTAAAGGATGAAAGGATGAAAGGGTATCAACCCAAATCCCAAATCCTAAATCCCAAATCCTAAATCCCAAATCCCAAATCCCAAAATAAAAATCCCATCTCCGGGGTGGGGATGGGTATATGATAAA
Organism: uncultured Bacteroides sp.; assembly: GCA_964440745.1. Classification (GTDB taxonomy): domain Bacteria; phylum Bacteroidota; class Bacteroidia; order Bacteroidales; family Muribaculaceae; genus CAG-873. Next base: position 18,532 of record CAYTXF010000040.1, on the reverse strand, counting down.
ATCATTATTGCAAGCCTAAAGACAATGCAATCACGCACGGCCGCCCATCCCTTGCCCTTGGTGGCAATGGTGAAGATGATGGCGATGATGCTGCAATGTCTTCATATCTTTTCTTACAATTTCGGCGCAAAATTAAGCATTTATTTTAAATCTCACAATATTTTAGCATAATTTCTATCAAATTTATTTACACTCGAGGAGATTTGCAATCTTGGATAGTTACGATCCGGGCTGGACACTGTCCGTGCGTGGTGTCCGATAGCGGACATTTACAGAATGAGAGATAGGATTGATTATCAGTGAGTTGCGGAGGATGGCACGGTTTTGGCAGGAATATGGATAGAAAGAATACACATTCGCTATGAACAAACTCAAAGAAATATGGCATCTGATCCTGGCCAACAAGGTGAGCAGCGTCCTGTACATTTCGGGCGTGGCGCTGGCAGTAACAATCACCATGCTGCTGGCAATCATATGGCACGTAAAGCTTTCGCCCATGTACCCCGAGAGCAATCGCGACCGGCTGGCCTACATCGATTGGCTGGAAAAGAAAGAACATGTCGACGAAGATACCTACAACACCAATCAATGGGCGATAGGTTCGGTCACGCTGCCTGTCCTTACCGACAGCCTGGAAATGGTGGAGGCAGTTGCCATAACGGCTCGCACCTCGGAAAGTTTTCACTTTGTCAGCACTCCCGACCGCGAGGCCGAGGCCACGTTGCAGCTTGTCAACCCTGATTTCTTCAAGGTATTCAACTATCGCTTCGTGGCCGGAAAGCCGCTGACCGAGGAACAATGGGACGCCAAAGAGGCTGTGGCGGTTATCGACGATGACTTTGCTCAGGACTATTACGGCGGGGCCGACGCGGCCATAGGGCAAAACATCGAAGTCAGCGGGACCAACTACAAAATCACAGGCGTGGTGGCTCACAGCACTTACCTGCTGCCTACATCATACGCCCAAATATTCCTGCCCTATAATCTCACCGATGCCAAAGATAGCGATGACGGACTTATAGGCAATTACACTGCCATTTACCTGCTCAAGGACAAAAGCGACTTTCAAGCCCTCCATTCCGAGCTCCATCGCCGTCTGAATGCCTTCAACACCACCCTGCCTAAAGGAATCGAAGTCAATCTCCACGGATATCCCTACACCCATCAGCAATACACGATGTGGACCGTAACATGGGATCCCGAGGGCAGTATGACCCGCATTTGGCTGATTGCCATTGTGTTCCTGCTGGTACCAGCTTTCAACCTCTCGGGCCTGATTATCGAGAGCAACCAGCGGCGCAATCAGGAGCAGGGCATCCGCAAGTCGTTCGGAGCCTCGAAATGGCAACTGTTGTGGCAGGTATTCTTGGAGAATTTCGCCCTCACAGGCATCGGAGCCGTGATCGGCTTAGCCCTGTCATGGCTGGTGACATGGTGGTGCCGCGACTGGATGTTCTCCATCTTCAACACCTTCTGCGACTTCGAGGCCGACCGCTTCGTCACCAATGTCACCCTTCCCATGCTATTCTCCTGGCGGGTGTTCGCCTTGGCTGTGCTGGCAGCATTCATCCTCAATATTGTCACCTCGGTGCTTCCAACCTGGCTGGCGCTGCGCAAGCCAATCGTGGACCAACTGCGCGACGTTTCAACAGGCCGTGACAACAGTGCCGGATTTTGGCGCCGCTATGGCAGCAATGCCTTGGTGCTGGCCGAGTTGGTGCTGATTGCCCTGCTGGCATGGGGAATCATCGACAGCATGGCGGTTCTAACCTACGACAAAAATCTCCCTCTCGGTTATGATTACGACCGCCTGGTGGATGTGCGCTTCAGTCAGTATCCCAGCACATCACCGCATTACAGCGAAGAAGACGCGGATTCAGCAGGTTATGCCAACGCGGCTTTGTCTCTTATGGCTCAACTCAAAGCCAACCCCAAGGTGGAATCGGCTTGCTTTGTCAGGAATTTCGCACGATTTGAATGGAAAGGCAACACCACAAGCAGTTATTACGGCACTGACACCACAGTCAACGTCAATAGCATATCAATCAATGTAATTGCCTATCCTCCGGGGGGAGATTACTTCGCCACAATGGGCATAAAGCCAGTGAACCCGGCCATCACCCCCGAAGAACTCGATCGCTTGCCAATAGGAGAGCGCGAGGTGATTATCACTCGCTCAGCTGCCATGCGAGGCTACGGCAGCATCGACGTGGTGGGCGACACTATGTGGAACTCCCGGTATCAACGCGCTCTGCCTGCCAGCGAGGCCGAATACTATATCATCCGCGCGGTAGTGGAGGATGTGCGCTCCAAGTCGTTCAGCCGCCCAACACTCAACCGCTTTGACCCAGTGCACAACAACCCCACCTTGTACAGCAATATAAGATGGTTTTATTCCGATCCCGTAATTATCCTGCGCCTCAAGCCTGGCGTCAAGCCTGCGGAATTCATACGAGAATATGGCCAGGATTACCATGACAATCTCAAGGCTGGCAATTTCTACTGCAAGGAAATGTACGATTTCAAAACGAAATCGGCGCGGCTGCAAAACACCTATGGCGTCACCAACACCCTGCGCGAGTACGGCGCCTTGGCCGTATTCTTGGCTGCCAACATATTCTTGGGCATCGTGGGCACATTCTACCTGCAGACGCGTCGACGAAGCCACGAGGCCGGCATCCGCAAGTCGTTCGGCGCCACAGCCGGACGCATCACGCGCAGCCTTATTGTCGAGGGCGTGGTAATCGCCTTCATCGGCTGGCTGATCGGGTGCGTGCTCTTCTTCCTGATACTCGGCCAAGACGGACTGGCTCAGGGCATCAACTCCGGTTACCCACCCGATGATGCCAACTGGGTAACCCGCTATTGGGTGCATTTCAGCATAATTTCAGCCATTGTCTTGGGCGTGATGCTGATCGCCACCATCTGTGCCATCCTCATCCCTGCCCGCCGCATCAGCCACGTCGCCCCCGTCGACGCCCTCCGGGATGAATAGGTCTTCAAGGTCTTCAGGGTCTTCAGGGTCTTCAGGGTCTTCAGGGTCTTCATCGTCTTCCCGGATCCCCGATCCCCGATTCCCGGATCCCCGATTCCAAATCACCAAATCACCAACCCACCAAATCACCAAATCACCAAATCACCAACCCACCATATGGACATCATCAAACTCACTGGGGTGCAGAAAGTATATCGCACCCGCGAAATCGAGACTCGAGCTCTCGACAATGTAAACATCACCATCCCCGACGGCCAGTTCGTATCGATCATGGGTCCCTCGGGCTGCGGCAAGTCGACCCTCCTCAACATCATGGGCCTGCTCGATCGTCCCACCCTCGGAAGCGTGGAGATCAATGGCGTGCAAGCCGATCAACTCAAGGACAAACCGATGGCGCATTTCCGCAATGAAAACTTAGGCTTTGTCTTCCAGAGCTTCCACCTGATCAACCAGCTCAATGTGCTGCAAAATGTCATGGTGCCGCTTCTCTATCGTTCTGGCCTATCGGCCAAGGAGCGCAAGGCCATGGCCCGCGCGGCAATCGAACGCGTTGGCCTCGAGCATCGCATCAACCACTACCCCAACCAGCTCTCGGGTGGCCAGTGCCAGCGCGTGGCCATAGCCCGCGCCATCGTGGGCAACCCGCGCATCATCCTGGCCGATGAGCCTACCGGCAACCTCGACTCCAAGATGGGCCAGGATATCATGGAACTGCTCCACGGCCTCAATGTCAACGACCACCGCACCATCGTGATGGTCACCCACAACGAGCACCAGGCCCAAGCCACCGACCGCATCATCCGCTTCTTCGACGGCCGCCAAGTGCAATAAAACACTTTGTGGTATCAAAATACTTTGTGGTATCAAAAATAATTCCTACCTTTGTAAAAAATTTGTTATATGCCTGAAGTTTTTCGATTTTTTGGATACATTTTCTTCTTTTATAGCAGAGAACATGAACCCATCCATATCCATGTAAGAGGACATGAAGGAGAGGCTGTGTTCGATATAGTCAAAGGAAAGGAGATAATCCAACGAGAGGCCATAAACATAAAGGCTAATGACTTAAGGAAGATAAAACATGTCATCGATCTCAATAAAGAAATCATAATTGAAGAATGGGAACGATATTTTGGAAAGGAGGACAGTGATGAAGAAAATAACTAAAATTTGGTTTAATCAGGACCATATATATGGTCTTGATCAAGATGGAAAGGTGTTAACTCAATCTCTCCTATGGTACCAAAATCTTCTTCATGCAAATGAAGAGGAAAGGAATGATTATGAGACAGGACTATCAGGCTTTCATTGGAGTAAACTCAATGAAGATATAAGCTTTGAGAGTTTCTACTACGACGATGCCGAGCCATCGGCTCTACAACGCTTTTTCCTTACTCACAAAGAAATTAATGTTGGAGAATTTGCAAAGAGAATCGGTATCAATCCCTCTCTTTTGCGCAACTACATCAATGGATTCAAAAAACCTTCACCAGAAAGAGAGAAATTAATAATGGACAGTGTAAGGGAATTAGGCAAGGAACTTATTGCAATTCCTTCATAGCATGATACTGGTTATTGATGATGACATATCGATCAGGGAGTCGCTGAGGTTCATGCTGGGGCGAGCCGGGCATGAGGTGATGGTGGCCGAGACACCAGCCAAGGCGCTTGAGGCGATCAGGCAGGCTGCGCCCGACCTGGCTCTGATGGATATGAACTTTGGCAACAGCACCAGCGGCCAGGAAGGTCTGGAACTGCTGCGCAAGGCAAAGACTCTATTGCCCGATCTGCCAGTAATCCTAATCACTGCCTGGGGCACCATCCCCTTGGCCGTAGAGGGCATGCGCCTGGGCGCTGCCGACTTTGTGACAAAGCCTTGGAATAACCAGGACCTGCTGCGCCACATCGACACTGCCCTGCAACTTAAGGCAAAGCCCACGGCGGATTCACCCCTGTCATCGCCCTTTAAGAAAATAATAGGCAAGCATCCGGCCTTGATGAATGTGCTGGCCACTGCCCAGAAAGTGGCCCCGACCGAGGCCCCGGTGCTTATCCTCGGCGAAAACGGCACCGGCAAGGAACTGCTTGCCGAGGCTATACACAACGCCAGCCAACGCGCCGGGAAGCCCTTCGTTAAAGTAAACCTTGGCGGCATCTCGCAGACGCTCTTCGAAAGCGAGATGTTTGGCCACAAAAAGGGAGCCTTCACCGGAGCCATTGCCGATCGCATCGGCCGATTCGAACTGGCCGACAAGGGCACCATCTTTCTTGACGAGATAGGCGACCTCGACCCCGCCAGTCAGGTCAAACTGCTGCGCGTGCTGCAAGAGCATACCTTCGAGCCCCTTGGCGACAGCCGCAGCCGCCGCGTCGACATCCGCGTGATATGCGCCACCAACGCCAACCTCTCGCAGATGGTCCACGACCGCAAATTCCGCGAAGACCTATTCTATCGCATCAACCTGATCACCCTCAAAATACCAGCCCTGCGCGAAAGGGCCACCGACATCCCCATGCTGGTGCGCGCCTTTGCCGGAGAGGATTTTTCGCGTTTTAGCGCCGACGCAATGGAGCGCCTTAAGGGTCTCCCCTACCCTGGCAACATACGCCAACTCAAAAATCTCATCGAGCGCCTGACCATCACCAATCCCGAGGGCGAGATCACCGCTCGTGACATCGACTGCGGCGAGGATGCTGTAGAGGCCTTGCCGGTCGACCTCGAGGGTCGCGAACGCATGCAAATCGTGCATGCTCTCGATCAATGCCGGGGCAACATTGCCCAAGCCGCAAGCATGCTCGGCCTTAGCCGGCAAGCCCTGTATCGCCGAATCGAAAAATACGGACTGCGATGAATTGGTTTTACATCACCTTGGGAGCCTTGGCAGCCATAGCGCTGGGATTGTGGCTGTATCAGAAATATGTGGTGTTGCCCCGACGCACCATCGTAATCGGGGCTGACATGCTGCGACAGCAGGATTTCAACAGCCGTCTGCGCAAAGTGGGCCATCGCGAGGTGGACCGCATCATAGACCTCTTCAACCCGATGATGGATGCTCTCGACATCAAGTCGCAGAAAATCGAAGAGCAAGAGAAATTTCTCAACCTCATTATGGACAATTCGCCAATGGCCATCGCGGTGGTAGACAACAAGGGCGACATCACTTATGCCAATCCGGCTTTTAAGCAACTGCCCGACAGGGAGGTGTGGCCCATGGCCAGCAAGTTGCCGCTTGGGCAAAGCCAAGTGTTCCGCATGAACACGGGAGCGGCCTACCGAGGTTCGCACCTGAGTTATATCGATCAGGGCTTTCCTCATCATTTCTATCTGATCGAAAGCCTTACCGCCGAGGTGGCCGAGGCAGAGCGCCATGCCTACGAGCAGGTGATTCGCACCCTCTCTCACGAGGTTAACAATACGGTGTGCGGGGTGAATTCGACCCTTGAGGCTATCAGCGACATCGTGGGCGATGAGGATGCGCGCGCCGTGATTGCAGCCTGCGAGAATCGAGCCAGCAATTTGGCCAGTTTTGTGTCGCGTTACGCCCAGATGGTGAAGCTCCCTGAGCCAATGCTCGCCGACACTGACCTTTGCCAATGGGCAGAAAGCAACAGGCCATTCTTAGAGAATCTCTGCAACATCAAGGGATGCCGATTCGAGTTGCGCAAGCATTGCGAGGCGGCGAATGTCCAAATCGACCCTGCCCTGATGGAGCAGGTGTTGGTTAATCTGGTAAAAAATGGCACCGAGAATCCCGGTGCCACGTGTGTGAGTGTTGAAATTTCAGATCAGGGGTTGGATGTGATCAACGATGGGGAACCCATCTCCGAGGAGGTGTCGCAGCGCTTGTTCACGCCCTTTTTCACCACAAAGCCTCAGGGCCAGGGCATCGGTCTCACCACTGTGAAAACCATCCTTCGCCGTCACAACGCCCATTTCTCCCTCACCTCCCACGCAGGGTTGACCCATTTCAAAATCCAATTCAATTAGAATTTGCAGTCGAAGCCGCGTTCGCGGAGGGCGGCAAGCATGCGATAGTCCATGGCAGCATCGTAATAACTGATGATATGGGCTATCCAGTCGTTGTCGGTGGTGGTGCCGGCGCGATTCTCATTATAGGCCTGCACCTCCTTGTCGTAGGCTAATACCTCGGGGGTGATGTCATCCTGGCGATATTCATTGTGATGGATCACCAGGCTCTGCTGACGCTTGGGTTTGAGATCGTTGTGCTCGCGCGGCACGCCGATAGCCAGGCCGCAAACGACCATCACATGCTGCGGCAGTTTTAGGATGCGGGCAATCGCCTGCGGATCCTTGGTGCGGGCATAGCCGATGGGGCAGCAGCCCAGGCCCAAGGCCTCGACAGCCACGATCGCGCTCATCATGGCCAGAGTGGCGTCGAGCATGCCCACGGTGACACCGTCGACCGTGTCATAAAACTCCGGCATCTTCACGCCCTTGGCCTCAGCGCCCTTCATGATCACATTGTAATCCATGCAGAAGAGCATGAAGCGATTGCATGTCTTGATCTGCTTTTGGCCGATCAGCTCTTCGAGTTGCAACTTGATATTTTGGTCAGTAACGTCTACCACTGAGAACTGCTGTCCGTTGTAACTGGTGGGTGTGTTGCGGATAGCATCGTAGATAAACTGCACCTGCTCATCGGTGAGGGCCTCGCGCTCATAGCGGCGGCAGCTCACTCGCTCTAACAAAGATTCTTTTACACTTTTCATTATTTGGTGGTTTATGGTCTTCATCGTCTTCGGTCTTCATCGTCTTCATGGTCTTCATCGTCTTCGGTCTTCATCGTCTTCATGGTCTTCAGTCTTCATCGTCTTCGGTCTTCATCGTCAATTCAGTTTTTACATCTGACGGGAACCCCGGAGACCATGAAGACCATGAAGACCATGAAGACCGAAAACCCATTTTAAAGTAGGCTCCAGGTCACTGTCAAGCCGGCCATGACGATGGAAACCATCGACATCAACTTGATCAGAATGTTGAGGCTCGGGCCGCTGGTGTCCTTGAAAGGATCGCCTACGGTATCGCCCACCACTGTGGCGCGATGGCACTCGCTATGCTTGCCTCCGAAGTTGCCTTCCTCAACATATTTCTTGGCATTGTCCCAAGCGCCGCCCGCATTAGCCATGAACACAGCCAACACGAAACCGGCCGAGAGACCGCCCACTAATAATCCTATAACACCTGGCACGCCAAAAATGATTCCGGTAAGAATCGGAGCAATGATTGCCAGCACCGACGGGAACACCATCTCGCGCTGAGCGCCCTTGGTGGAAATCTGCACGCAACGAGCATAGTCGGGCTCAGCCTTGCCCTCAAGAATGCCCTTGATCTCGCGGAACTGACGGCGCACCTCCTCAACCATGTGCTGAGCAGCGCGACCCACAGCGTTCATCGTAAGGCCGCAGAACACAAATGCCATCATGGCGCCCAAGAACATGCCCGAAAGCACCTTGGGATTCATCAGAGTCACATCATAATAGGTCATGAAGTCGGTGAACGACGCAGTATGCGTGGGTATCGACACAGCCTTCTCCGAGAGAGAAGTGCCGAGATCGAGTGTAGTCTGGCCAATGCGCTCCAGACCGATGCGGATTTCCTCGACATACGATGCCAACAGAGCCAAGCCCGTGAGCGCGGCGCTGCCGATGGCAAAGCCCTTGCCTGTGGCAGCGGTAGTGTTGCCCAGAGAGTCGAGAGCGTCGGTGCGACGGCGCACCTTCTCGCCCAAGCCGCTCATCTCGGCGTTGCCGCCAGCATTGTCGGCGATGGGGCCGTAAGCGTCGGTAGCCAGGGTGATGCCCAGGGTTGACAGCATGCCCACAGCGGCAATGCCGATGCCATAGAGGCCCATCGATACATTGGTGAAGTCAAAGCCAGCAGCCACCCAGTAGCTGAGAATGATGCCGGCAACAACAGCGAGTACTGGGATTGCCGTGGAGATCATGCCCAAGCCAATACCCGAGATGATCACAGTGGCCGGACCCGTCTTGCCGCTTTCCGACAACTTCTGAGTCGGGCGATATGATTGCGAAGTATAGTATTCCGTGCTCTGGCCGATGATCACGCCCACAATGAGGCCTATCACCACAGCCACGCCGATGTTGACCCATCCATTGATGCCCAATGCCCAAAGAATCAAGAAAGTAGCGATCATGATGAGGATGGAACTCAGGTTGGTGCCCATGCTCAGAGCGCCGAGGAGTTGCTTCATGTTGGCGTTCTCCTTGGTGCGTACGGCGAATATGCCGATAACCGAAAGCACTATGCCGACAGCTGCGATAAGCATCGGAGCCAGCACAGCCTTAAGCTGCTGCACAGTGTCGCCAGTGGTGATGAAGGCTGCGGCGCCCAGGGCTGCAGTGGCCAAGATCGAACCGCAATAACTCTCATACAGGTCAGCGCCCATGCCGGCCACGTCGCCCACGTTGTCGCCTACATTGTCAGCGATAGTGGCGGGATTGCGCGGGTCGTCCTCGGGGATACCAGCCTCAACCTTGCCCACCAGGTCAGCGCCTACGTCGGCAGCCTTGGTATAAATGCCGCCGCCCACGCGCGCAAACAGGGCCTGGGTGCTGGCGCCCATGCCGAAAGTAAGCATTGTGGTGGTGATCATGCACAACTTGGCTGTGGGAGCCACAGGATCGTCGGGCACAAATATGTCAAGAATGATGTACCAGAAAGAGATGTCAAACAGGCCAAGGCCCACTACCACCAGGCCCATCACTGCGCCCGAGCGGAAGGCCACGCGCAGACCGCCGTTGAGCGACTCGCGAGCAGCATTGGCGGTGCGCGCCGATGCATAGGTGGCTGTTTTCATCCCCAAGAACCCGGCCAGGCCCGAGAAGAAGCCGCCGGTAAGGAAAGCCACAGGCACCCAAGCATTTTGCAGCTGGAAGCCATAAGCCAACACAGAGAATAAGATGACCAAGCACAGAAATACTAAGGCCACAACCTTGTACTGCTGTTTCAGATACGACATGGCGCCCTTGCGCACATGCTTTGCGATGCGTTGCATCAGTTCGGTGCCCTCGCTCTGCTGCTTCATCGTGGTGTAGAAATACCACGCGAGCAACAGCGCTATCAGCGACGCTGCCGGCACAATCCAGAATAGATTTTCACTCATGGTTATTATTAATTATTCATTATTCATCATTAATTATCCTTCTCAATTATTCATCATAATTTTTCATCATCCATTATTAATTATTAATTATTCATTATTCATTGACTCTGTAAGGAAGACTATGCACCGCTGGATGGCTTGGGTGCATACAGGGCAGAAATTCGGATCGGCCACCGTGCGCATCAGGCAACTCTCGGCCCCTCGCCACACTCCCTTGGTCTGATATCCGGCTCCCTCGATCAGGGTAGCCTCGCCGCTATCGATCAGATTCTGCCACTTGCCGCTGAAGTCGGCCTTAGTGGTGATGTTGGGCTCGAACGGCTCGATGTCGGGCATGTACTTGCCATCATATCCCTCGCTCTCATATTCATCGCCCAGTGCTGCGAAATGGTGGGCAAACTCGTGGACAGTCACCTCCAGGCCCTGGTCGCCGTTGTAGCCTATGCAGTAGTTATAATATGGTCCGCTGCCCCCGTAAGTGTCGGTATTGGCGATGGCTATCACGTAATCATAAGGCACACCCTGCATCACATCGGCAAGATGGCACATGCTCGGTATCGTCAGCAGCCTCTCAAGCTGGAAGGCCCCGAATTGCGAATGCAGCGGAGTGTCGCGCAGTTTGTCTTTAGACAACTCAGTGATGCCCGACTCTGCCGACGGCACCTCTACGGCCACTATCTGGAAGCGGTCGCGATATTTGCCAAAGGCCGGCTGGGCCATCATGGCATCCACCAGGCGCTGGGCATCTTGCTCAAACTTCCCCATCTCATCCTGGGTAAACCCCTCAGATACGATAGCCAACTTCACCGGGCTCTTGGCCTTTGACTTATTGAGCACATAGGTCTTGTGCTTGTTGGGGTGCGCCTTTTTTATGTTTTTGAGGTCGGTCTTGTTGAGTTCGAGATAATCGCGCAGCATAGTGTCGCGCCGACCGCCAAAACGCAGCATCTCGATCAGCACCGGCTTCTTTGGGAAAGGCAGACGCACGACAGCCTCGCTGGGATAGCGCGTGCCGGAATCTTCGCCCCAACTGAAGCCATGATACATCGAGGTGCGGTAGATGGTGTCGCCTGTGGCCAGACTGATCATGTTTACCTCCAGGTCGTTGTAGACATATTGCTTGTCAAGATTGACCCGACGGCCGTGCCATCCCGGCACCTTGGCCATCTCTTCCACCTTGATGCCACGATTGCGGCCACGAGCCGTGAATCCCAAATCAAGACGCAGTGTATTGTCAGTAAAATTCTTGCTGAATTCGTCGGCCATCGATGGCAGAGTGATGCAAACAGCAAGCAGAAACGCGAGCAAAGCTTTCATGATAGGTTTTGATTTCTCGTTTACAAAGGTAGTAATTAATTTTTGAATAAAAAAATGGGTGCACGGATTGCGCACCCATTTTTAATCTTATAATTCCAATATTAGCGAATAATCTGCTTGCTAACCTTGTTGCCCTGCTTTACAATGTAGAGGCCAGAGGTAGGATTCTCTACCTGCACGCCATTCAGATTGTAATACACGGGAGTAGCATTCTCCTCAGAGATGATCGAGCTGATGCCTGAGGTGCCTTCTGAAGGAACCCAATAGAAATACACATACGCGTATCCAGCGGGAATTATGTCTTCACAGGCAGTTCCTGTATAAGTTGTGAATGTTATTGTAGCTGTGTCATCATCTGTCTCCGGAGCTACATAATAGGAATATGCTGATGAGGTGTAGAAATACATACCAGATTCATCATAATCGGCTGCTTCACAATAGTTGTAATACCAATAGGGCATACCTGCATAAGTTGTATCCCATGTGGGGGTTCCATAGAATGAGTCTGCATCAAACACGTCATCCACGAGGGCAAAGAAGAGGTTGTCTTCGCCACCTGAAGCGAGCATAACATGCTCTATCTCATATGAGCCGTCGTCAAGCTGATAGAGTGTACGGGTTCCAGTATAGTAGTCGTTATAACTTCCATCTAACACCACTATCTGGGCGGTCCAAGTGGTTACAGGACTGGCAGCATATGCGCATACGCCCACGGCTGCAGCTGCAAGAAGAGTAAAGAATTTCTTCATAAGCAATTCTGATTTAGTTAATAATTTGTTTTTGATCTCAATTTGTTTTGTGTCGGCAAATTTAAGACTTTTTGTGATGATTTCAAATTATTTTTCAACTTTTTTTGAAAAATTAGACAAAATACCCATTTTTATCTATCAAATCCTTTCCGGCCCATGGCCATGGCATAGCATATTTTTTGCCAATAAAATCTCATTCTCCGACCAAAACTCAAAACTAATTCGTAACTTTGCAAAAAATTTGTGAACATGCCAGAAGTAAGACCCCAAAAAGCCCTTGGCCAGCATTTTCTGACCGACCAGCGCGTGGCTGAGCGCATAGCGTCAACCCTCGACGATTGGCGCCAGTTGCCGGTGCTGGAAATCGGCCCCGGCATGGGAGTGCTTACTCGCTGGCTATTGGAGAAAGGCCACGATCTGAAGGTAATAGAGATCGACAACGAGAGCGTCGACTACCTCCGCCGGAATTTCGAGACCCTCAACCAGGACGGAAGGATCATCGAGGGCGACTTCTTGGAGATCGACCTTCACAAGATTTTTGGCGATCAGCGGTTTTGCGTCATAGGCAACTATCCCTACAACATCAGCAGCCAGATCTTCTTCAAGGTGCTCGACTATAAGGACCAGATACCCTGCTGCAGCGGCATGCTGCAGCGCGAAGTGGCTCAGCGCCTCGCTGCCAAAGAGGGCTCAAAGACTCGCGGGATCCTGAGCGTGCTGCTCCAAGCCTGGTACGATGTGGAGTATCTCTTCACAGTCGACGAGGGAGTGTTCAATCCTCCGCCCAAGGTGAAATCGGGAGTCATACGCATGGTGCGCAACGGCGTGACGGCCCTGCCCTGCGACGAACGGCTATTCCGCACCGTGGTGAAGACGACCTTCGGCCAACGCCGAAAGATGCTGCGTGGCAGCATCAAGCCCCTGCTGCCTCCGGGCACCGTGCTCCCCGACTCGCCCCTGATGGCAATGCGCCCCGAGCAACTGAGCAATGAGCAATTCTATGAGCTTACCAACCTAATCACGGCATTACGGCAATGAAAGAATACAGCGAAGAATACCTCGATAAGATCCGCGACATAATTCGCTCCAACGACGAAAAAGCCGCGCGTGAAGAATTAGCTGAACTGCACCCAGCCGACATAGCCGAACTATACCAGGATCTCGACCTCGACGAGGCTGAGTATCTCTACCGACTGCTCGACGAGGACACGGCAGCCGACGTGCTCATGGAACTCGACGAGGACGACCGCATGAAGCTGCTCAGCCACATGCCGGCCGAGGAGATCGCCAAGCAGATCGACCACCTCGACACCGATGATGCCGTGGACCTTATCCAGCAACTCGACGAGGATGACCGCGACGAGATCCTCAGTCACATCGACGATGTGGAGCAGGCCGGCGATATCATCGACCTGCTGAAATACGACGAGGATACGGCCGGCGGTCTGATGGGCACGGAGATGATCGTGGTCAATGAGAATTGGTCGATGCCGGAATGCATCAAGCAGATGCGTCTGCAAGCAGAGGATATGGACGAAATCTACAATGTATATGTGGTCGACGACGATGGCAAACTCAAGGGCGTGCTGCCGCTCAAAGAACTGATCACCCACCCCTCGGTAAGCAAGATCAAGCATGTGATGGAGGATGACCCGGTGAGCGTGAAGGTGGACACCCCCATCGACGAGGTGGCCCTGGATTTCGAGAAGTACGACTTGGTGGCCATGCCAGTAGTGGACAGCATCGGGCGCTTGCTGGGACGCATCACTGTCGACGACGTGATGGACCAGGTGCGCGAATCGAGCGAACGCGACTACCAGTTGGCATCTGGTATCTCGAGCGATGTGGATGCCGACGACTCGGTGTTCGCCCAGTGCAAGGCGCGCATTCCATGGCTGCTGATAGGCATTGGTTCGGGCATCTTGGCGTCGCTGATTTTGGCTGGTTTCGAGACTCAGCTGCAGGCCGTTACGGCTCTGGCACTGTTCATCCCCATCATTGGCGGCACTGGCGGTAACATTGGCGTGCAAGCAAGCGCCATCGTGGTGCAGAGTTTGGCCAACGGCACCCTGGATGTCAAGAATTTTGCCCGCCAGATGGGCAAGGAGGTCCGGGTGGGTCTGCTTAATGCCACTGTGATTGCGTTGGTGGTGTTTGTGTACAATCTTTTATTCATACCTCACGATTTCGGCGTCACGATTTCGGTGAGCATTTCGCTATTCTGCGTGGCGATGTTCGCCACGCTGTTGGGGTCGGCTGTGCCTCTGACTTTGGAGAAACTGAAGATCAATCCGGCGCTTGCCACCGGTCCTTTCATCCAGATTTCCAATGACATTGTGGGACTGCTCATATATGTGGGCGTGTCCACCTGGATCCTTAAAATGCTGGGCTCAGCGGGATAGGCATGAGATATTTTATGCGTTTGTCATATCGGGGCGAGGGCTTTTTGGGTTGGCAGGTGCAGCCTCAGGGGCCCACGGTACAGGGCGTGCTGCAGGAGGCCATGTCACGGCTTCTGCATCAGCCGATCGATGTGACGGGTGCTGGTCGCACCGACACCGACGTGAACGCCCGCATGATGGTGGCACATTTCGATGCCGAGGGGCCGCTCCCTTCGGATTTGCTGTACCGGCTGAATGCGATGATCGGGAAGAACATCGCCGTGCAGGAGATATGTCCGGTGGCTGATGACGCGCATGCGCGGTTCGATGCCAAGGAGCGCACATACAGGTATTATGTGTATGTGGGCAAGTCGCCATTTTTCTGGCAATTGACATATCGCGCGGTGCATGCCTTGGATTTTGAGGCCATGAATGAGGCAGCGGCCCATCTGATTGGCCGACAGGATTTCACATCGTTTTCGAAACTTCATACTCAGGTGAAAACGAATTTCTGCGACGTGCGCCGGGCGCAATGGGTGCAGCAGGCTGAGGAGATATGGTATTTTGAGATTTCAGCTGACCGTTTTTTGCGGAATATGGTACGTGCCATTGTGGGCACCCTCCTTGATGTAGGGCGCCACAAGATCGCCCCGGCCGAGGTTGCCGCCATCATCGCCCGCCGCGACCGCTGCTCCGCCGGCACCTCCATGCCCGGCTACGCCCTCTACCTCTGGGATATTGAATATTAACCCCCTCCCCCCAAAGGGGGCACCAGTATCGGGTAGCAGGGGGTTTCAACCCCCTGCA
>CAYTXF010000040.1:0-3038 GCA_964440745.1 uncultured Bacteroides sp. | reverse complement strand
CCTCCCCCCAAAGGGGGCACCAGTATCGGGTAGCAGGGGGTTTCAACCCCCTGCAGGTAGGGCCAGTATCGGGTAGCAGGGGGTTTCAACCCCCTGCAAGTGGGCGGCCTAAGGCCGCGAATTTTTCCTTTTGCAGGGGGTTGAAACCCCCTGCTACCCGATACTGGCGCCCCGATAGGAGAGGGGCTCCGTGAGCCCCGCTACTATACAAAAAACGCGCCCATAGGTTGGGCGCATTTCTTGATTATAACATTTACTAAGAAAAATCCTTAATTAGTTGCCAAACATCTCTGACTCACTGGTTTCAGCAGGATCAACATTTGCCACCTTTACCGAAGAGTCTACATCGAGACGAATTATATTAACCGGGAAGGTAACCTTGCTATCACGATAGTCGCGAAGCAGGATGTCCCAATTGCCAACACGGTTGGTGAAGGTGCAATCATAGAGTGACAGGCTTGTGGTCACATCCTCGCTATTGCGCTCGTTCTGTACCACGCGCACCGCTGCTGAATAGTTGTATGCGCTATTCATTGATGATGTGCATCCGCAACCATCAAATGTGCAATTGGTAATCTTCACATCCATTGTGCCAACTTCTTTATGAGCGATATTAATGCCCATTGCAGCACCCTTGAAAGTGCAATTGTCAACAGTGAGGGTACCAGCGTGGGTAGAATGTATGGTTGGCAGACCACCCTGGAAATAGCAGTTGCGTACAGTGATGTTGCGAACGCCTTGTGATGTATCTCCACTGCGAAGCATAATTGCGCCACGTGTTGAAGTAGCTGTTGTCACATATGTACAATTATCCATAACCACATTCACTGTGTAATTGGTTAAGGCCTTGTCAGCACCCCAAACTCGTGCATTGTTAAGGTCATAAAGGTTGATATTAACCACGGCACCTTCAGGATATAGATAGTATCCTGATTCATTTTGCACCGAGAAATCGCGTTCTGCTGCAACTGTGCCATCTGCTTTATTTGTACCAAACTTTGCGCCATTGCCATATACGGTAATGCCCTTTTCTGATACAGCGATATGATTGTCACTTAAAGCAATGGTTTCATTCGGAGTAAAGTAGAGTGTGCCACCCTTAAGAATAGCCTCTTTCACAGCGGTTCCTGTGTTTTCCAGAATAGTCTTATTGCCTTCGGTATCTACCAGCACGCCTGCTTTGCCTTCGAGGTCAGTAGTTGTCACGCCATTGGGGAGCACAGGGGTTTTGCAAGTAATTACACCATTGTCAAGAGTAGTTTGGGCCTCAAACTTGATGGTAACATTATTCTCTGTGTTACTTGAGTCAATACTTCCAGGATTGTTGCGACCTATGATCTTGCCCACATTCTCACCAGCACTATGGCCATCATAATTATCTTGACCCTGCACTTGGATAATGGCATTGGTGATGCTATTATTCTTAAAGGTAGATGTTGTATTGTTGAGGTGACCCAAGATGCCACCCATGTCACGGTAGCCTGTAAGAGTGATGTTAGTGAGCTTGTTGCCAGAGATATTGAAAGTTTCCTCAGTGATTTGGCCGCAGAGACCACCAATCTTATCACCATTATCGTAACCGTTGCTTGATTTCAGATTGGGTACAACAGTAATGTCAGCATTGTCAACGGTGCAATCAAGTATGTTAACGTAACCCTGACCAACTACAGCGCCAGCCAAGCGGTTAGTCTTGATAGTGGCATTTTTCACGGTGATATTCTTAACCGTTCCACCCGGAATTACGTGGCCCACCAATGCACCGGTGCCTATCACTTCGCCTGGACCTTCAATAGCCACATCAATATTAACGCCATTGATCACAAGATTTTCAATAGTCTTTGAGCCGGTATTGCCAAAGAGACCCACAAAACCGTATTCATTCTTCTTTGTGATAGTCAGGTTGCTGATAGTGTGGCCTTGACCATCAAAATTTCCATGGAAACCATAGTCATTGTCCTTACCAGTCTTTGTATGACCGATGGGAGTCCACTCTTTGTTGTTAAGGTCGATGTCAATAAGAAGAACAACATTTTCCTTATTGTAATTACCAAGTCCCGAGCGGCTATTGTTATAGTTATTCACCATTTCTGAAAGGCCAGCAAGCTGAGCCGCAGAACCAATCAGCAGATAGTTGCTATTGTCTATGGTAACAGCATAAGGAGCTGCACTGCTGTCGCCACTCCAAGGAGTGCGGTCAACCTCATAGTTAACGCCTTTGTAAGTAACGTACTCCTTATCGATATCGCCCTTATAATCTTGGTCGATCACCACATTCCAGTTTACTGTCGAAGTAAACAGGTTACCAATGATATTGGTGCGGTAGTTGCGCTTAATGGGAACATTGGTGTAACTACGAATGGTGTTGCCTGCGCTTTTCGGAGTAAGGGTCACTTCTGAAATGAGCTCGCCATTATCGGTAGCGCCAGTAAGAACATAGGCATATGCAACATATACATAGTTAGTACCCTCAACGGTCAGCAAATCAGGATCCGAAGGACGGGTATTAAGAGCATAGGTAACATCCACCTTACCATCTACAGATCCATCGAGAAGATTCAAGCTGCTATAGGTTGTGCCAGATACAGTTACTTGGGTAGTTGAGATGTCCAAGCCTGACTTCACGGCTGCCTCGTAATCCTCTTGAGTAGTACCAAAATTGATCTGAGCGAAGGGACGAGTAAGGTATACTGTCTTGGAAGTTGTACCAGTAACTTTATAATCTTTCTCAGTGAAGAAGAAAGCATCAGCAGCTTCATCATTAGCATTGATAGTTGGAGCGTTGTTGGAATCTGTGTATGTTACAGTCACAACGCCATTATCATAACTATAGGAGCTGCCTTCCTTGTCTGCCCAGAAAGCGATAGTGTAAGTTTCGCCAGTAATTAAGGGGATTGACACCTGAGCAGAACTTACATTATTTGTTGTGGTAAAGGCATTTGTAACAGTGTTACTAAGGATAGGGTTACCATCCTTGAATACTGTGTAATTAGGGATATTCAGCAAATTCACCCATTTCCAAGACGCCCAATGGTGCCAGA
>CAYTXF010000039.1:0-26668 GCA_964440745.1 uncultured Bacteroides sp. | reverse complement strand
CCTATGCCACATTGGCAGTGGGCGGCTACTACAAGGGCATCAACACCATCAACGAGACCAACCTCATCGCCGAGTACAAGCTTGACTGCGTGACTCAGGGCCTTTCGGCCAGGGCAATGGCTTCGTTCGACTACGAAAACTACCACCGCAACAATTACACCAAGAATTTTGCCACCTACGAGCTCATCGACCGCTCTAACTATACCAGTCAGGACGCTTACAACCGCTTCAACAAGGATGAGCCAATGACCTCAGGCTACGAGTCGTACACAGTGTACAAGCTCTATCTTGAGGCTCAGCTCAACTATGCTCGCGTGTTCAAGCAGGTGCATGATGTGACAGCTATGGTGCTGTACATGCAGAATGACTATCGCTATCAGTCAGAGCTGGCTCAGCGCTATCAGGGTATCGTAGGGCGTGTCACTTACGGCTACGACGGCAAGTATCTGGCCGAAATCAACGTTGGTTACAATGGTTCGGAAAACTTCCAGAAAGGCCATCGCTTCGGCTTCTTCCCGGCATTCTCACTCGGCTGGCGCATCACTGAAGAGAAATTCATGGAATCCACTCGCAAGTGGCTCAGCAACTTGAAGATACGTGCAAGCTACGGCCAGGTAGGTAACGACAACTATACCGTGAATGGTGTGAAGCAGCGCTTCCTCTATGAGCAGAAGTGGAGCCAGATCAGTAATGACTACTACTTTGGAACATCAGGAGCCACCGGTATCTATGAGCAGCAATATCCCAACTATGGCGTGACCTGGGAACGCGCTCACAAATACAATGCCGGTCTGGAATTCGGCTTCCTCAACAGCACCCTTACCGGTAACATCGATGTATTCTATGAGAAGCGCAAGGACATCCTTTGCGAATATCAGACACGTCCTCTGTGGTTCGGTGTTACATCGGCAGTCGGCAACCTCGGCGAAACCTCCAACAAGGGTTTTGAAATCGAACTCCATTATAATAATACCATCGGCAAGGACATCCAATACAACATTGGCGCCAATTTCTCGCATGCCAAGAACAATATCAAGCGCAAGGACGAAGCTCCTGGCATGACCAGCTATCGCAAGCAAGAGGGTCTTCCAATCGACCAGTACTTCGGACTCGTTTGTGAAGGTTTTGTGACTTCAGCTGACTTGGCAGATCCCAACTTCCCGAAGTCGACTTTCGGCGATGTGCAAGTGGGTGACCTCAAGTACAAGGACATGAATGGCGACGGCTTCATCGATGACCGCGATATCACAGCCATCGGCTACAGCTCTATCCCCGAAAACACCTATTCACTGTCGCTGGGTGCAAGCTGGAAGGGCCTTGGATTCTCAGTGATGTTCCAGGGAGTGGATCATGTGAGCCGCTACTACGATGCTGAAGCCATGTACGCATTTGTGAATGGCGGTAAGGTAAAAGAGCATCACATGGGTCGCTGGCAGCCCAGCCAGAGCGAAGCTTGGAACTTGGCAAATGCCACCTATCCTCTGCTTCACTATGACAGCTACGGCGATCACAACCAGCGTCAGAACTCTTTCTTCCTGAAGAATGGTTCGTTCTGCCGCCTCAAGAATGTGGAGATCTATTACATGCTTCCCGAAAAGTGGATCAAGCATGCATGCATGAGCCAGGCTAAGGTTTATGTCAATGGCAACAACCTGATCACTTGGGACCATCTCGATGGCCTGGTTGACCCCGAGAGCAACGGCTCTAACAAGTATCCCATTTGCAAGACTATCAATGTCGGCGTTAACATCCAATTCTAACCATGGGAATTATGAAAAAAATAAGCAAATATTTCACTTTGGCAGTATTAGGAGCAGCCGCTCTGGGCATGAGCTCGTGCAGCGACTTCCTCGACAAGCAGCCCTCGGCAGACCTTACCGAGGATAAGACCCTTGCCGACTGGAATATGTTCTGGTACTTCCATACAGATACATACAACTTCCTGCGCCATGGAGCTGCTTGCATGAGCAGTAGCTGGCAAGATGCTGCCACTGATCTGGCTGAGACCTCATTCTCTACCGGAGGCGCTCGCACATCCTTCAACATTGGCAATTACTACGCTTCGGGCGGCTATCGCGAATTGGAAGACACCTGGGAGAGCCGTTATCGCGGCATCCGTAAGTGCAATTGGGTGCTCCAGAAGATGGACTCAGTGCCTTTCGACATCACCAAGACCAACGAAGAGAACGAAACTCTGCGCCGCATCACTCGCGCTGAGGCTCGCACATTCCGCGCCTATTTCTATTGGGAAATGTTCCTGCGCTATGGCCCAGTGCCTATCGTGGAAGACGTGCTCGATCCTACTGAGGACATGATCACTCCTTACACCTCGCGCCCCACAACCAAGGAATATGTGGTGGACTTCATCATAAGCGAGCTCGAGGCTGCTTATCCCGATCTGCTCTCGTATGAGGACGCCTATACCAACAACAACTACATTGGCCGTCTTGGACAGCCCGTGGCATTAGGCTTGCTCTCACGCATTAAGCTTTACATGGCTTCTCCGCGCTATGCTGCTGAAAGCGGCATCACCTGGCAGCAGGCTGCCGATGCTGCTAAGCGTTTCATCGACGCATATGGCAACAATTTTAAGCTATATGTTGACGAAAGCCATGAATCAGGCAACGATGCAGCCCACAACTATTATTACGCACTCCTGCGCGTGCCTCATGGCAATGCCAATCAGGAGACCATCTTCTTCCGCAACGACGCAACCATCGGCTGGAGCGGCATCTCAGTTGACACCCCGGTCGGCGAAGGCGGTAGCGGCGGCAACTGCCCCAGCCAGAATCTGGTGGACATGTACGACATGATCGACGGCTCAAGCCCATTCGCAAGCTACGATGCAACGGGAGCTCCGGTATATACCAACGGACAGCCCACCATCAATCCGGCCAGCGGATATGCTGAGGGCAACTCGAGCATGTGGGCTAATCGCGATGCTCGCTTGGCAGCCACCGTGCTGTACCAGGGAGTAGAGTGGGGCACCACCCGCGACGACAACCATATCAATGTAATAGCTGGACAGGCTGACAATCCCACTGGCAATGCCAACTCCACTCCTACCGGTTACTACATGAAGAAGTACATCCCCGAGACCATCCTTAGCTCAAATCATGGCGGTACAGCTTATCGCCTGTGGACAATCCAGCGCTATGCTGAGATCCTGCTCAACTATGCTGAGGCTCTTAACGAAGTCAACGGACCGACACAGCAGGTATGCGAGCTCCTTGATCAAGTGCGCCATCGCGCTGGCATCACCGGCAATGTGGCAGATCGCACCGACCTCGCCACCAAGGATGCAATGCGCAACTTCATCCACAAAGAGCGCACCGTAGAGTTCGCCTTTGAGGAGCATCGCGCTTGGGACGTGCGCCGCTGGAACGTGGCTGTGGAGGCTCTCAGCCGCCCCATCTACGGCGTAGAGGTAAAGAGCGACGGCTCAGTCACCCGCAAAGTGGCTCAGCAGCGTGTCTTCGAAGAGAAAATGTATCTATACCCAGTGCCTGAATCGGAAGTGTGGAAGACAGGCATCGCCAACAATCCTGGGTGGAATTAATCTAAAATGCTGAGATACAATGAAAAATATAGCAACATATATGCAAAGGCATAGCCGCTGCCTGGTGGCCGCTCTGATCATGGGCACTGCCATCACTGCCTTGGCTGCCGGCGGCCGTGAGCTAAAAGGCCGTGTCACCGACCCAGAGGGCAATCCCATTGCCGGGGCTGTGGTGAACCTGGCCGAGAACAGCCGCATTATATACACCGATGCTGATGGCAACTTCGTGCTCAAGGACGTGACCGTCGACGACGAAGTGAATGCATCGTGTGTGGGATACAAGAACCAGATCGACAAGGTTGAGGATCTGAACAAGCCGATGGTGATCATCCTTCAGCCCGACGATGACCTGTATGAGCATCTGCGCAATGTGCCTTTCGGAAAGAAGAAGAGCAAATTCATGACCGAGGCTACCTCCATGGTGACAGGCCAGGAGCTCCAGCGCTATCCGGTGACTGTGCTCCAGAATGCCTTCAACTCTACAGTGAATGGCGTGCAGACCTACGAAGTCGCTTCTGAGCCCGGTTGGTCAGAGACCAAGCTTTATATCCGCGGCGTGCGCACCATGAATGCCAGCGCCCGCAACCCGATCATCATCGTTGACGGTCAGGAACGCGACATCTCATTCCTCGACGCATTCCCGATTGAGGATGTGACTATCCTGAAGGATGCTTCGGCAACAGCCATCTATGGCATGCGCGGTGCCAACGGCGTGGTGCTCGTCACCACAAAGCGTGGCGAAGCAGGCCGTGCTCGCATCGATTTCACCCAGGAAGTAGGCTGGCAGACTCTCACCGGCAAGGTTGAGAACCAGAATTCCTACAACCACGCGCTCACCATGAACCAGGTGCGCTATCTGGATGGTCTGGATCCTCTCTATACAGAGGAGCAGCTTGAGAAATATCGCCGCGTTTGCAATGGCGAGACTCTCGAAGGCATGGACCAGTATCGCTATTTCAATACCAACTGGTTCGACGTGCTCTATCGCGAGACCGCTCCGGTGGTGAAGACCAATCTGCAGATATCAGGCGGTAGCAGCCGTGCGCGCTACTATGTATCGTTCTCTTATCTGCGCCAGGAAGGCATGTGGAGCAACGAGGGTACAAAGTTCAACAAAAACTTCACTACCCAGCACACTCTCAACCGCTGGAACCTCCGCTCCAACCTCGATATCAATGTCAACGAATACCTCAAGGTAGGTCTTGATCTTGGCGGCCGTATCGACAACATCCTGCAGCCCACGGCATCAGTGTTCAACCTCACCACCTTCGGTGCCGTTGAGACCGATCCCATGCGTCCTGTTTACTGCCCCAATGGCGAGGTTTACTATGATGCCAGCGCCAACAACCCGATCTATCAGCTCGGTTCGTCGGGTCAGGAGAAGAACCGTCGCCGTCAGCTGTATTCGACCTTGACAATCGAGGGTGATCTGCGACCCATCACCGAGGGTCTTGGCGTAGAGGCTGTGGTATCATTTGATGCTTACGACGGCTTCCAGTCCACTCAGACCAACTCTATCAATACCTATAGCTATGACTATACCAACATGGATGTGACCAGCGTGGATCAGTTCACCTACACCCAGACAAATCGTTATAGCGAGCTTACCAATCCTTCAGCCAATGAGCGCGATAACTCATGGACTCTCAATCTGCGTGGCGGTTTCAGCTACGACCGCACCTTTGGCAAGCATCATATCGACGCCCGCGCTTTTGTGCGCAGCTATATGAAGCGTCTCAATCGCGGTCCTCACTCGGCCAGCTGGTATCACTTGTCATCGAACCGCTATCTCAGCTACAATGGCGTGGCTACCTATATCTTCGACAATCGCTACATCCTGAATGGAAGCATCTCGCGCATGGGCTCTGACAACTTCGATCCCGACAATCGCTGGGGCACATTCTGGGGCGTGGGCGCAGGCTGGGTTGCCAGCGAGGAGAAATTCCTGCGCGACACTGCAGTTGACCTGTTGAAACTCCGCGTAAGCTATGGCAAGACGGGTATGAACGACACGGGCGCAAGCCGCTATCCCTATCAGTCGACCTACGCTGCAAGCAGCGGCTACTCATTTGGCCAGAATGCAACTTGGGTCACCGGTTACGCTGAAAGCGTGGCAGGATCGAGCAACAGCCGCTGGGAAGTCAGCAAGATGCTCAACATCGGTCTCGACTGGGACTTCTGGGGCAAGCGTCTCTATGGTAATGTTGATTTCTGGAAGGAATGGCGCTCCGACATTCTGATCGACCGCTCTACCATCCCGTCAGTGCTCGGTATCACTTTTGCTAAGGACAGCTATGGCAAGGTAGAAAGCAAGGGCTTTGAGCTGGTGCTTGGCCATGCCAACAAGATTGGCAAAGTTGAATACTCGATCGAGGGTATGCTCAGCTACAACACCAATAAGATTACTGAAATGGACGAAACCACACCTCAGGTGCCTTGGCAGGCTAAGACCGGCGACCGCATCCGCGACTATAGCGAGGTAGCTGCCATCTACGAAAGCGGCAATGCTGACATCATCGGTGGTTGGAACATGTACCATTTCCTGTATTGGGCATCAGATCCTGATCTGATCTCAACATCTCAGCAAGATGCTATCGATCACCCCGAGAAGTATCCTTACAACACATTCTCCAACGGTGGCCAGAAACTGGGTACCGCAGTGTTTGAGGATCTCAACGGCGACCGTCAGATCGACTCTAAGGATATGAAGCCGATGGGTTACACCCTGCTTCCTGACTGGACACCCTCAGTGGCCATCAATGTCAACTACGCTGGCTTTGACCTGAGAGTAGTGGGTACAGCTTACCTGAACCGCACTGTGTTCCTGTCGCCGGCTCTTACATTCTCAGAATGGGGCTCCAACAACTCTACCCACGAGGTTGTGAACGCTTGGGGTTACTACACCGATGATCCTAACGATCCGCGCAACATCAACGCCAAGTATCCACGTCTGAGCTTCAGCTACAACACTGAGGATTCAGCTCGCGGTAGCACAACATCGAGCTACAACAATGACATTTGGCTTGTCAACGGCGACTACTTCTCGCTGCGCAACATCGAATTTGGCTACTCACTGCCGCAGAAGCTTATTGCAAAGGCCTATCTGAGCCGCTGCCGCTTCTACTTCAGCGCTTACAATGTGGCTACCTGGAGCCATCTGCCCAAGGGCTTCGATCCTGAAAAGCCGATGTCGTACTGCTGGTGGTATCCCAAGACCCGCATTTTCTCATTCGGTCTTAACCTCTCATTCTAACTTAGGATTTAGGATTTAGGATTTGGGCTGTTGACATGTTGCCAGGCTTAAATCCCAAAATCCAAAACCCAAAAACTAAAGAATATGAAATTATCTAATATATTTCTTTACGCAGCAGCTGGAGCAGCCACAATGGTGGCTGCCTCCTGCAGCGACTATCTCGACAAGGAGGTAGACCTCACCCTGCAGGCTGACAATGTGTTTGCTGATTATGATATGACACGCGGCCATCTGGCAGTGGGTTATACCTATCTGCCTGACGCATTCGAGGGCTACAACGATACTCAGTATCGCTTGAGCAACGACTGCATGACTGACAATGCGGTCGACTATTGGGGCGTAGCTCGCTATCATGCAATCAATGCCGACAGCTATGATGCCACAAACCACTGGTTTGCCGATCATTATTATGACAACCGCGTCACCGGCATGCGTCATCTCAACCAATTCTTGAAGAATGCCCGCGCTGATGTGATTGGCAATTCTGAGAAGAGCGGTGATGACAACCGCCTGTATGACCGCTGGATGGCCGAGGCTCGCGCTCTGCGTGCAATCCTGCATTTCGACATGATTTGCTGGTTTGGCGACATTCCAATCATTGGCGATGATGAGAATGGCGTGCCTCTGATTCTTGAACCCTCAACCGGTTGGCCCGATCGCACCGATAAGGAAGAAGCCCTCAGATGGGTGATCAGCGAGTGCGATGCTGTGAAGGACAATCTGCCTTTCCGCTATGCCAATGAAGCCGAGAATTGGGGCCGCGTAAATGGCGCTGCCGTATATGCACTGCGCTCTCGCGCAGCCTTGTACCTGGCATCTCCGCTCTACAACAGCAGCAATGATGCATCGCGCTGGAGCACAGCTGCCCAGTACGCCATTGATTTCATCAATAAAAACAATGCCAGCAGCAACCCCTATGTGCTGTACACTGTAAAGAATGCCAACACTGATCCTTATGGCGAGGTGGGCAATTATTACGAGTGCTTTGCAAGCGACCCAGTCTACAACAATGAGTTCATTCTGAGCCGTTCGGTGTGGACCACCCGTCAGCTTGAATATTTCAATGCTCCCTGCGGATTCACCGGAGCTATCAGCGCTACCGGGTATTGCAATCCCACCCAGAATCTGGTGGATGCCTATGAGACCATCAACGGCAAGCCTATCGATCAGGATGCGACATACAACGACCAAAATCCTTATGTGAATCGCGACCCGCGCCTGGCTCAGACCATCTTCTATCATGGCATGACCTGGGGCGATGGCGATGAGGCACGCCAGCTCGACATGAACAACGACGACACTCGCGTAGGCGTTGACTACAGCCGAGGCAATGGCGGCACAGCCACTGGCTATTTCTGCAAGAAGTATGTCTACAACATCCGCTGGGATGGCACCATTGGCGATCAGAAGCATGCTTGCCCGATTTTCCGCTATGCTGAAATCCTGCTCAATGCAGCTGAGGCATATTGCGAGGCCGGCAACAACAATGAGGCCATAAAGTATGTGAACCAGGTGCGCGCACGCGCTGGTCTGCCCAATCTTAGCGCTACTCTGACCAAGGATGAGATGCGCGAGCGCATCCACAACGAGCGTCGCGTAGAGCTCTGCTTTGAGGATCATCGCTATTTCGACGTGCGTCGCTGGAAGCTCCACGAAGCCAACGGAAGCGCGTCGGCAGAAACATCGCTGCCTCGCTACAAACAGGTCTACAACCTTTATGGCGTAGACATACGCGAGGGCGTCGATCCCGCTAATCCGTTTGTATATGGTGCAAGCCGCGTGGATCCCAAGGTGGCCTTCACTGCTCCTAAGAATTATTTCTTCCCGATTATGTATGATGAGGTAATTAAGACAGGTTATACTCAGACACCTGGTTGGTAATATTAGGTTGCAAGCGGGTCAATGGGCTGCGACATCAGCTCATCGGCCCGCTTCATTATTTTTATAATCTCATGAAAAGTAATCTTTTTTACATAGTGCCAATGTTGATGGGGCTTTATGCTTGCGGAGGCAGCGACGACCCTGCGCCCGATCAGCCATCGGCAACGGCAACAATCACTATCTCAACCCCCACGGCCAGCGATGTTACTGAGACCTCCTTCACGGTGACATCGACCATCAATGCCAGCGGAGCCACCGTCTCGTCGGCAGGTTTCTGCTATGGCACCTCACAGAATCCTACAGTTAGCGGCGACAAGATTTATGCCACACCCAACAATGGCACCATCTCCACCGGTATCTATTCACTCTCTCCCGCCACCACCTACTATGTGCGCGCTTATGCGCTTGTGGGCAGTGATGTCACATATTCATCGCAGACAACAGTTACCACCTCAGAGGTGAATGATCCCACTCCGGCTGAGGTGAAAGCATATGTCGGCCCATCGTATGCCGACGATTACACCAGCATAGCCGGTTGGGATCAGCGCAGCAATTGGAATCTCTCGAATGTGCATGACCCCACAGTCATGCTTGCTGATGATGGTTACTATTACATGTACCAAACCGATGCAAGCTATGGCAATGCTCATGAGCAAGGCGGACATTTCCACGGACGCCGATCCAAGGATCTGATCAATTGGGAATATCTCGGAGGCACCATGCAGGCAGCCCCCGCATGGGTAAAAGAAACTCTCAACCAGTATCGAGCCGAGGTTGGACTTGATCCCATCGAAAATCCCGCCTACGGATACTGGGCTCCGGTGGCGCGCAATTGCGGCAACGGCACTTATCGCATGTACTATTGCATAGTGGTAGATAATGTCATCACCGAAAACAGCTTGTGGGGCGAACGCGCTTTCATTGGCTTGATGGAGACGTCGAATCCGGCCGACAATTCGAGCTGGGAAGACAAGGGCATGGTGGTATGCTCATCATCGGATCAGGGCACCAATTGGTTCGGTCTGCAGTGGGAAGGCGCCTATTTCCGCTGGAATGCCATCGATCCTACCTACATCATCACTCCCGAGGGAGAACATTGGATGATCTATGGGTCATGGCATAGCGGCTTTGTGGCCCTGCAGATCAATCCCACCACGGGAAAGGCTCTCAACGAACTCAGCAAGCCCTGGGGCGACAATGCCGAGGCAATAGCAAGTTATGGCACGCGCGTCAACACTCGCCTTATGAGCAGCCGCTGGCAAGGAAGCGAAGGTCCGGAGGTAATATACCGCAATGGCTATTACTATCTTTTCATGGCCTATGATGCATTGGCGGTGCCTTACAATACTCGCGTGGTGCGCAGCGAAAAGATCACTGGCCCGTATATGGGCATCGATGGCACCAATGTGACTGACAACGGAGGCGATGCCTACCCAATCGTAACCCATCCCTATAAGTTCAACGACAGCTATGGCTGGGTTGGCATCAGCCACTGCGCGATTTGGAGCGACAACAATGACAATTGGTTCTATGCATCTCAGGCGCGTTTCCCCGAGAATGTGGGCGGCAATGCATTTTCTAATGCCATCATGCTTGGCCATGTGCGCAGCATACGCTGGACCAAGAGCGGATGGCCCTTGGTGATGCCTGAGCGCTATGGCGCAGTGCCGCAGGTTACAATCTCTGAGGCTGAGCTTGTAGGCAGTTGGGAGAATATCGAACTCGTGTACAATTATGGCCAGCAGAGCATCTCGTCGATAATTGTGCTGGGCGAAGACCACACTGTGACATCAGGGGTGTGGAAGGGCATGCAGTGGAAATATGACGCCAGCGATCAGATACTCACTATTGGCGACATTGAGCTCTATCTGCAGCGCGAATGCAACTGGGAGGGCGACCGCCGCGCCACAATCGTGTATGCTGGTCTGTCAAGTTCAGGCCGCTCTACCTACTGGGGTAAGCATAGTTAACACAATCCATTTAGGTAATCCATAAACTCTCACAGTTAATAATAAGAAGAGGGGATCTGCAGCTGTTAGATCCCCTCTATTAGTGTGTCTCTATGGTAAAGGTTATGCATTTTTAAGATAACGGTTTATGGAGGCGGCAGCATTGCGACCGCTGGCGATGCAGCGCACCACTAAGCTTGCGCCAGTGCTCACATCGCCGGCTGCAAATATTTTCTCGCTGCTGGTGCGGGCGTCGGGTCCCACTTTCACATTGCCTCGGCCATCATATTCGAGACCAAGGGCATCGAGCAATCCCTGATGGTTGGGATTGGTGAATCCCATGGCCAAAAGCACTAGTTCAGCCTTGATTTCAGCCTTCTTTCCGGTGTGCTTCAGATTCATGCGCCCGGTGGCGGGATCCTTTTCCCATTCTACCTCTTCCACTTCGACTGATGCCACGCGACCGTCGGCATCGGAGAGGAAACGACGAGTGTCAAGAAGCCAGCGCCGGTCGCAACCCTCCTGATGGCTGCTTGAGGTCTTCAGCACATTCGGCCAATAGGGCCAAGGAGTGGCAGGATTTTCATCCTTAGGCGGCATGGGCATTATTTCAATCTGAGTGACAGATTTGGCGCCTTGACGATGAGCCGTGCCTACGCAGTCGCTGCCAGTGTCGCCGCCGCCAATCACCAATACGTTTTTGCCACGCGCGCTGATGCGCTGGCTCTTGTCAAATTCGACGCCGGCGTTGACGCGATTCTGCTGCTGCAAAAGTTCGAGAGCGAAATGCACGCCCTTGAGGTCGCGGCCTTCGACCTTGAGGTCGCGAGGCACCTCAGCACCCATGCACAAGCACACTGCGTCGAAGTCCTGCAACAGCTGTTCTGCTGAAATGTCCTCGCCGGCCTTTATGCGGCAACGGAATTCCACGCCCTCTTCCTCCATGAGCTTTAGGCGCCGATCTATCACCTTCTTATTAAGTTTGAAATCAGGGATGCCCAGGCGCAGCAGACCTCCCGGTTTTTCGTTTTTCTCAAACACAGTCACGCTATAGCCCATGTGGTTGAGCTGATTGGCGCATGCCAGGCCTGCAGGGCCCGAACCTATGATTGCCACCTTTTTGCCTGTGCGCTTGATGTCGTGCTTAGGCCGCACGATGCCTTCTGAAAAGGCACGCTCGGCGATGGCTGCTTCATTCTCGCGAATTGTCACCGCTTGGTGCTGCTGAGCCAGCACGCAGCTCTTTTCGCACAGGGCCGGACAGATTCTGCCAGTGAATTCTGGGAAATCGTTGGTCATCGTGAGCAGTTGATATGCGCCGGCTATGTCGTTGAGATAAAGGCGGTGTTGCCATTCTGGCTGCTTATTGCCCAGAGGGCAGCTCCAATGGCAGAAAGGCACGCCGCATTCCATGCAGCGCGATGCCTGCAGTCGGCGGTCTTCAGAGTTGAGGGTTTGCTCCACTTCGCTGTAGTCGAGCACTCGATCATGAAGCGGACGATATCCTGCTTCTTTGCGATCTATAGTAAGAAAGGCTTTTGGATTACCCATAATTATTCATTAGTTACGAGATTAGCGATGCGGCGCTCGAGACGTTCGGCTTTTTGATCGTGGAGCACTTTTTTGTACTCGATAGGAATCACTTTGATGAACTGGTCGCGATAAGTGACCCAGTCATTGAGCATGCGGCCAGCGAGCGGGCTGTGAGTGTATTTGAAATGATTGCTGATCAATCGATGCAGTTCGCGATCGTCGGCCAGGTCCTCGATGAGGGTGAGCTCCACCATCTCCATATTGCAGAAGAAATCGAAGGTGCCCTCGGGATTCCACACGTAAGCGACACCGCCACTCATGCCAGCAGCGAAATTGCGGCCGGTTGTGCCAAGCACCACAGTGCGGCCGCCTGTCATGTATTCGCAGCAGTGATCGCCCACGCCTTCCACTACGGCTGTAGCGCCCGAATTGCGCACGCAAAAGCGCTCGCCCACGCGGCCATTGATATAGATTTCGCCTGAGGTGGCTCCGTAGAGGATGGTGTTGCCAGCTATGATGTTGTGTTCGGGCTCGAAGTCACTCCCCGCAGGCGGCACTATTACGATGCGTCCTCCGCTCAGTCCCTTGCCGACATAGTCGTTGGCATCGCCCTCGAGGCGGAAATTTATGCCAGGCACCAGGAAGGCTCCGAAGCTTTGGCCGGCGGCGCCACGGAAGGTGCAATTGATTGTGTCAATTTCAAAGCCTTCGGCCCCGAATCGCTCAGCCACGCGGCCTGAGAGCATGGCTCCGACGGCGCGGTCAGTATTTGATATCGGAAATTCAAGATCGACCGGCATCTCGCTGTGGATGGCGGCATACGACCGAGAGATGATTTCGCGGTCAAGCACTCGGTCAATCTCATGCTTTTGATCGATGATGCGTCGGAGAGCGTTTGTGTCTGCCTGCTCGGGCATGGCCAATATGCGCGACAGGTCGATCGAGGCGCATTTCTCATTGCCGATACCCTGCTTGGGGATGAGCAAGTCAGCGCGGCCGATGATGTCATCCATCTTGCGCACACCGATGCTGGCCAATGTTTCGCGTATCTGGCGAGCCAAGAAGCGGAAGAAATTGATCACATACTCGCTGCGGCCTATGAAGCGCTTGCGTAGCTCTTCATTCTGGGTGGCCACGCCCATAGGACATGTGTTTTGGTGGCATTTGCGCATCATCACGCAGCCCAGCACAATCAGGGCGCTGGTGGCGAAGCCGTATTCTTCAGCGCCGAGCATAGCCATGATTATGACATCGCGCGCAGTCTTGAGCTGGCCATCGGCCTGCAGAGTGACTTGTCCGCGCAGATTGTTGATCACCAGTGTCTGCTGGGTTTCGGCAAGGCCAATCTCCACGGGGGCTCCAGCATATCGGATTGAGCTCGCCGGAGACGCGCCTGTGCCGCCATCACTGCCGCTGATGGTAATGATGTCGCTCTTGGCTTTGGCCACGCCAGCGGCGATGGTGCCTACTCCGCTTTCCGACACCAGCTTTACGCTTATCTTGGCGCGAGGATTTACATTCTTGAGGTCAAAGATCAGCTGAGCCAAGTCTTCGATGGAGTATATGTCGTGGTGAGGGGGAGGGGATATGAGTGAGATGCCAGGAATCGAATGACGAGTCTTGGCTATGATTTTGTCCACTTTGAAACCGGGGAGCTGGCCGCCTTCGCCAGGCTTTGCTCCTTGTGCCACCTTGATTTGCAGCTCGTCGGCATTTACCAGATATTCTGTAGTGACGCCGAATCGGCCGGAAGCGACCTGCTTGATGGCGCTGCGGGCGCTTGTGCCATCGGGGCGCTTCTTGAAGCGTTCGGGGTCCTCGCCGCCTTCGCCTGTGTTGCTGCGTGCACCAATGGTGTTCATGGCTATGGCCAAGGCTTCGTGAGCTTCGCGGCTTATTGATCCGAACGACATGGCTCCGGTCACGAAGCGGCGCATGATGGCTCCTTCTGGCTCAACCTCTTCCAATGGGATGGGGGTGCCGGTCTTGAAATCCAGGAAGTCGCGGATGAAGATGGGCTCAGGCTTGTTGTCGACCAATTCTGTGAATTTCTTGAATCGTTCGTAATCGCCTGTGCGTGTGGCTATTTGCAAGTTGGCAATGGTTTCGGGATTCCAAGCATGGCGCTCGCCGTCCTTGCGGAAGCTGTATTGGCCGATATGGGGCAGGGGAAGCTCGATGTCGAAATCATCGTCGAAGGCTTCGCCGTGGGCCTTGGCTATGTCGGCATGAATTTGCTCGAGTCCAATGCCTCCGATGCGGCTTACTGTGCCTCCTAAATAGCGATTGCAGAGGTCCTCGCTCAATCCCAGGCATTCAAAGAGCTGGGCGCCCTTGTAGCTGGTGATGGTGGAGATGCCCATTTTTGACATCACTTTGAGCAGTCCCTTGTCAATGGCTTTGATATAGTTCTTTTCAGCCGTATGGTAATCTAATTGCACCTCGTGGCGCTTCACCAAGTCGTTGATGGCTGCAAATGCCAGATAGGGGTTGATGGCGCTTGCTCCATATCCCACGAGCAATGCTATGTGCATGACTTCGCGTGCCTCGGCAGTCTCGATGATGAGGGCTGTCTGGGTGCGTTTGCCCACCTTGATCAGATGATGATGCACGGCCGATGTGGCCAATAGGGCAGGGACATGGGCATGATCCTTGTCAACATTGCGATCACTGAGCACAATGTAGTTGCAGCCTTCCTCCACAGCCTTTTCGGCATCTTTGCAGAGATCTTCGATGGCCTTTTCCAATCCTTGGGCACCATCTGCCACTGGATACGACATAGGAAGCTTGCGCGTGTTGAATCCCTTGTATCGCAGATTGCAGAGCAGGTCAAGCTCGCGGTTTGTAAGTACCGGACGCTTGAGCAGCACCATCTTGCAGAGTTCGGGGGTGGCCTCGATGAGATTGAGCTTTACGGCTCCGATGTAACTGTCGAGACTCATTACCAGCTGCTCGCGCAGCGAGTCGATGGCGGGATTCGTTACTTGAGCGAAATGCTGACGGAAATAGTTGAAGAGCGACTGGGGCTCGTCGCTGAAGATGGCCAGGGGAGTGTCGTTGCCCATTGAGTTTACGGGTTCTTTGGCATCTACCACCATGGGCGTGATTATTTTCTCGATGTCTTCGCGATGGTAGCTGTTTGCATGCATCAATCGGCGGTAATTCTCCACATCCTCTGATACCTTGCGGCCGCTGCTGATGTTGTCGAGATTGATGCGATTGAGGGCCAGCCAGTCGCGATAGGGATTTTCCTTGGCCAACTGGGCCTTGATTTCGGCATCTTGGTAGATTTTGCCTTTCTCCATGTCGATGAGCATCATTTTGCCCGGACGCAGACGACCTTTTTCCTTGATTTCGGTGGCTTCGAATGGGAGCACTCCCATCTCGGATGCCAGGACCACAGTATCGTTCTTAGTAATAAGGTAACGTGCCGGACGCAGGCCATTGCGATCAAGCATGCCGCCGGCATAGCGGCCATCGCTGAAGAGCAGGGTGGCGGGTCCATCCCAAGCCTCCATCAAAATGGAATGGTATTCATAGAAGGCCTTAAGATCGGCCGAAATGGGATTCTTGTCGTTGAAGGATTCGGGCACCAGCATGGCCAAGGCTCTGGGCAGGCTCATGCCGGCTTGCACGAAAAATTCCAGCACATTGTCAAGGCTTGCGCTGTCGCTCATTCCTTCTTGCAAGATTGGCGTGAGGTCGCGGCCCTGGAATGCTTCTGGATTAAGCGATTTTTCGCGGGCTTTCATCCACAGGCGATTGCCCTGGATCGTGTTGATTTCGCCGTTATGCCCGAGCATTCTGAAGGGTTGAGCCAAACTCCAGGTAGGGAAGGTGTTGGTGCTGAATCTCGAGTGCACCAATACCATGGCCGAGGTGAAATGCGGATGCATCAAGTCGGGATAGTAATAGCGGAGCTGCAAGCTTGAAAGCATGCCCTTGTACACTATCACTCGGCTTGACAGGGATACTATGTAAAAGTCTTTCTTATCGGGAATTTCGAGCTGGGCCACATGCTTCTCGATGGCTCGGCGCAGCAGATAGAGGCGCACGTCGACCGGGTCATCTGTCTCGACATCGGCCACAAAGATTTGCTTGATTGCGGGTTCGGCGCTGCGTGCCACCTCGCCAAGCTGCTCATTGTTGGTGGGCACATCGCGCAGGGCGATCAGCTTGAGCCCCAAGGCGATGGCTTCGCGCTCGATGACATCGATGATGATTTTCTGGCTTTCCGGATCGTGGGGCATGAATACCAAGCCTGTGCCGTAGCGTCCCTTCTCGGGCACTGCTATGCCTTGCAGCAGTATGAATTCATGCGGAATTTGCACCATGAGGCCGGCTCCGTCGCCGGTCTTGGGGTCAGCTCCTTCAGCTCCGCGATGCACCATGTGCTCGAGCACTTGGAGTCCTTTCTCTACTAATTGGTGCGATTTGATGCCTCGCACATTCACCAGGAGGCCTACGCCGCATGCGTCATGTTCGAAACGCGGATCGTAAAGCCCTGTGGGTTTACCGATTTCTTTATGCATAACCTAAAAACTATTCCCTTGAAAAAGGGATAAAAAACCTTAGAAATTTGTACCTCGCTGCAAAATTAACAAAAAGTTACGAAATAACCAAATTTACTTTCAAATTTTTGCTAAAAATGTGTTTTTGGTGAATTTTTGGATTTTGGGATTTGGGATTTGGGTTTTGGGATTTGGGATTTGGGTGAGGTGGGGATGAAAAAAGCCGCAACGGGAGGTTGCGGCTTTGGGAGTTGGGAATATTTTTTTGTTGGGCTCAGATTATTTCTTGAGGCCGCATGCATTGCAGCGCTCTGAGATCTGGGTGAAGAAATCGTTGCCCTTGTTGTCTACCAGGATGAAAGCGGGGAAGTCTTCCACGTCGATCTTCCAGATAGCTTCCATGCCAAGCTCTGGATACTCGAGGAGCTCGACTTTCTTAATGGAGTTCTGTGCGAGCACTGCAGCGGGACCTCCGATAGAGCCCAGGTAGAAGCCTCCATGCTTTTGGCAAGCGTCGGTGACTTGCTTGCTGCGATTGCCCTTGGCAATCATCACCATCGAGCCGCCTGCAGCCTGGAACTGGTCGACATAGCTATCCATACGGCCGGCTGTAGTCGGGCCGAATGAGCCGGATGCCATGCCTGCCGGAGTCTTGGCGGGGCCAGCATAGTAGATGGGATGGTCCTTGAGATATTGGGGCATGGGTTCGCCCTTGTCGAGGCGCTCCTTGATCTTGGCGTGAGCGATGTCGCGGCCTACGATGATGGTGCCGTTGAGCGAAAGGCGGGTTGACACTGGATATTTGTCGAGTTCGGCCAAAATCTCTGCCATGGGGCGGTTGAGGTCGATCTTCACTACCTCGCCTTCGCCAGCTTTGCGCAGTTCTTCGGGGATGAGTTCACCGGGGTTGTTGTCAAGCCTCTCGATCCAGAGGCCTTCGCGGTTGATCTTAGCCTTGACATTGCGGTCAGCGCTGCAGCTGACGCCCAGGCCTACGGGGCATGAAGCGCCATGGCGCGGCAAGCGGATCACGCGGATGTCGTGAGCGAAATATTTGCCGCCGAACTGAGCGCCGAGGCCAATTTCCTCAGCAGCCTTCTTGAGCTGCTTTTCGAGCTCGATGTCGCGGAAAGCGTGGCCGTATTCGTTGCCCTTGGTGGGCAGGTTGTCGTAGTATTTTACTGAGGCTTTTTTCACAGTCTCCAGATTTTTCTCGGCTGATGTGCCGCCAATCACGAAAGCGATATGATAGGGCGGGCAGGCTGCGGTGCCAAGAGTCTTCATCTTTTCCACCAGGAAGGGAAGCAGTGTCTTGGGATTGATCAGGGCCTTGGTCTCTTGATAGAGATATGTCTTGTTGGCGCTGCCACCACCCTTAGCCACGAAGAGGAAGTGATACTCATCGCCTTCGGTGGCATGTATGTCGATCTGAGCAGGAAGGTTGCACCCGGTGTTCACCTCATCATACATGTTGAGAGGCGCGTTTTGCGAATAGCGGAGATTGTCGGTGGTGTATGTGTCATAGACACCGCGCGAGAGCTTCTCCTCGTCGTCGCAACCGGTGAATACGCGCTGGCCTTTTTCTCCGTGGATAATGGCTGTGCCGGTATCCTGGCAGAATGGGAGTTGGCCCTTGGCAGCTACTTCGGCATTGCGCAGCATGGTGAGGGCTACGAATTTGTCGTTCTCGCTGGCTTCGGGATCATGCAGGATCTTGGCTACCATCTCATTGTGCTCGCGGCGCAGCATGAAGGCATTGTCGTGAGTGGCTTGGCGAGCCAATACGGTGAGAGCTTCGGGATCGATTACCAGGAATTCGTGGCCGCCCCAATTCTCTACTTTTACATAGTCTGAAGTAAGGTGATAGTACTCAGTCGTGTCAGGTCCCAGAGGGAACATCGGCTGATAGTGAAATGGTTTTGTTGCCATATGATTGGGTTTATAGTGCGATTGTTTTTATGTCTTTGCAAAAATACGAAATAAATCTGAGATACAGGCAAAATATCAGAAAAAAATATGGCCCTGCATGCAGTTGGTTATCACAAACGAGCTCTTCATCGATCCCATTCTCGACCGCACCGAAATCCAAACCATAAGCCTGGAATAAGGGAATAAAATACTTTGTGATTTTGTTATATCAATAAAAAGCAGTATTTTTGTGGTGGAGAATTGTTGAACCGGTAATTTTGAATATCATGGCAAAGAGAACCTACATAAGTTTCGACTGGGCAATAAAGAAACTGCTGCGCGACAAAGCCAACTTTGCAGTGCTCGAAGGCTTCATATCCACAGTCATTGGCAAGACAATCAAAATCGATTCCCTCCTGGAAAGCGAGGGCAACAAGCGCACGGAGGATGACAAGTCGAATCGCGTTGATCTCCTGGCCGAGGATCAGGAGAAGTCGAAGTACATCATCGAGGTGCAGTATGAGAGCGAGAAGGCTTATTTCCAGCGCATACTCTTCGATGTGTCAAAGCACATCATAGATTACATGAAGGTGGGCAAGGGTTATCAGAAAATCAAGAAGATTTATTGCATAAATATCGTTCATTTTGACCTTGGCCGGGGTGATGACTATGTCTACGAGGGCAAGACTGAATTCCGCGGGGTGCATTCGGGCACGTTGCTCGAACTTTCCCCCTTCCAGAAGAAAGAATACGGCGTGGAATTCCCAAGTGACCTATACCCCAAGTTCATCATACTTAAGGTCAACGATTTTAACAAGCATGCCCAGACCCCACTTGAGGAATGGATAGAATTTTTGAAGACCTCGAAAATCTCTGACGATGCCACAGCTCCGGGCCTTGCAGAGGCACGAGAGGTAATGAGGCTCGAAGGCATGAGTCAGGAAGAACGCAGAGCCTACGAGCATTACATGGAGGATTTGGCCATCCTGGAAGATGTGAAAGAAACAGCTCGGGGAGAAGCTATGTTGGAAGGCCAGATGTTAGGTGAAGCAATAGGCGAAGCTCGAGGCGAGGCCCGGGGTGAAGCACGAGGCAGGTCTGAGGAGAAGAAGGACATTGCTCGCAATCTCAAGGCCTTAGGTCAACCCAACGACATCATAGCCCAAGTTACTGGTCTCAGTTCCGACGAAATCAATAGATTATAAGGATTTGATAAGAGCAAAGTCTCCGGAGTTAAAGAATTCCAAAGAGTAGGGAGCCATTAAACAGCAAGGTGCGTTTCTTTGTTTATTAATCAGTAATTTTCAAACACGATGAACAAGAAATGTGCAATATGGTCGCTGATAGCGGCCGCATTAATACCGATAACAATGAACGCAAAGAAATCTTACATCTTCTATGCCAATGGCGTGGAAGAGGTTGAGGCCGTAGCAACCGTCGACGCTCTGCGCCGCGGAGGCATGGACGTAGTGACTGTCTCTATTGAGGAAACTCCTGAGGTAACTGGGGCCACTGGCCAGAAACTTGTGGCCGACTCGCTGATCACTGAAATTGATCCTGCAGGAGCCGAATGGATTATCATCCCTGGAGGAATGCCTGGCGCCCCAAATCTGCATGCAAATGAGCGCGTCAACCAGATTATCAAGGACCAGTGGGCAGCTGGCGGCAAAGTCGCTGGCATCTGCGCTGGACCTGCTGTGGTGCTCGCTCCTACAGGAATTCTTAAAGGCATGAAGGCCACATGCTATCCTGGCCTTGGCGATCAGATTGAGGCAGGCGGAGGCACCTACGTGGAAGAGCCTGTAGTGGTCGATGGACGTCTGATCACATCTGAGGGCCCCGGCACCACACTGCAGTTTGCCGGCGCCATCCTTTCAGCCACCGAGGGCTCTGAAGTTTCTGACTCCACTCTGAAAAGCATGCTTGTCGCCCAATGATATGGACAAACACCTTCTAGTGGACGCGGGACAGGTTGCTCCGAGCGTTCTGAAACCGCACAAGCATAACTAATTATAAATCAAAGAATTTAGAATTTGTTATATAGAAAGAATTTAGAATTTGTTATATAGAAGGTGTTTGTCCACACCGTGGTGCCAGCATCGGGTAGCAGGGGGGTTAACCCCCTGCACATGCAATGGAGGGGCATCAGAGTAGATGTAGAAAGGAGTCAAGGGTGTCGTCACGCTGGGTTTGGGGAGTGCAGTTCCGTGAACTGCATATCAGGCTGGTAACAACTCATAATTCATTATTATCCAATAATTTATTTCTTTATTTTCTTATTGTTTCTTCGTGTGAAAAGAATCCTCCTATATCTCACTTCCTGATTTCCATTGTCGATAGGCTTCGACTATCTTTGCCTTTTCAGCAGGATCAATAAGACGCATGCCCAATTGCATGCCAATGATGTTCTCGAAATGTTCACTCCTTATCTCACCATTTTTGTAAAATGTCACAGTTTTCGGAAGGCCTCTAAGAGCTACGTTGATCTCAAAAACATTAAGCAAATTATCAATTTTCCAATCCCCAAATTCCAACAGTCCATACTCTCCTTCAAGACCAAGCATTGCAGCTGGTCCACCATCTATAATTGTACCCGTAACTAAGATTTCGTCAAGAGTATCCTGATTCTGTATTGGAATTGCACATTCATAAAGTGATTGAATTGATGATAATACATATGGATGACTTTCACCGAAATTTTTCAACCGGATTTCGAGAGCCTTTTGGTGCATTTCCAGTGCCGTAAAGTAGTCTCTTTGATCATAGTATAAATTCCCTAAGCTGTTGTAGATGGTCGCCACATCGGGATGGCCATCTCCGAAAACAGACAACTCGATTTCGAGAGCCTTCCGAAGATATTCCAAAGCCGAGGCATAATCGTCTTGCTCTAAGTAAACCAATCCGATGTAGTAGTAACTATTTGCCACATAGTGATGGCTGTCGCCGAGAACGGCCAACTCGATTTCAAGAGCCTTCTGGTAATATTCCAACGCCGATGCGTAGTCGCCCTGGCTGTCATAAACTGCTCCGATGTTGTTGTAACTGTCTGCCACATAAGGGTGGCTCTCGCCGAGAACGGCCAACCTGATTTCGAGAGCTTTCCGGTAATACTCCAACGCCGATGCGTAGTCGCCTTGCCTTTCATAAACTGCTCCGATGTTGTTGTAACTGTCTGCCACATAAGGGTGGCTCTCGCCGAGAACGGCCAACCTGATTTCGAGAGCTTTCCGGTAATACTCCAACGCCGATGCGTAGTCGCCTTGCCTTTCATAAACTGCTCCGATGTTGTTGTAACTGTCTGCCACATAAGGGTGGCTCTCGCCGAGAACGGCCAACTCGATTTCGAGAGCTTTCCGGTAATACTCCAACGCCGATGCGTAGTCGCCCTGTCTGTCATAAACCGCTCCGATGTTGTTGTAGCTGGTCGCCACATTGGGATGGCTCTCGCCGAGGACGGCCATCTGGATCTCGAGAGCCTTCCGATAATATTCCAAAGCCGATGCGTAGTCCCCTTGCTCCCAGTAAGCTAATCCGATGTTGTTGTAGCTGATCGCCACATCGGGATGGCTCTCGTCAAGAACGGCCAACCGGATTTCGAGAGCCTTCCGATGATATTCCAAAGCCGATGCGTAGTCGCCCTGGCCGTCATAAACCGCTCCGATGTTGTTGTAGCTGTTCGCCACATCGGGATGGCTGACGCCGAGAACGGCCAACTGGATTTCGAGAGCCTTCCGATGATATTCAAAAGCCGAGGCGTAGTCGCCCTGCTCCCAGTAAATGGATCCGATGTTGTTGTAGCTGGTCGCCACATCGGGATGGCTCTCGCCGTAAACGGCCAACCGGATTTCGAGAGCCTTCCGATGATATTCTAAAGCAGATGCGTATTCGCCCTGCTCTGAGCAAACCAATCCGATGTTGTTGTAGCTGTTCGCCACATCGGGATGGGTCTCGCCGAGAACGGCCAACCGAATTTGGAGAGCCTTCACATAATACTCCAAAGCCGATGCGCAGTCCCCTTGCACGTAATAAACTGCTCCGATGTTGTTGTAGATGTTCGCCACATCTGGATGGCTCTCGCCGAGAACGGCCATCACGATTTCGAGAGCCTTCCAATAATATTCCAAAGCCAATGCGCAGTCCCCTTGCACGTAATAAACTGCTCCGATGTTGTTGTAGATGACCGCCACATCGGGATGGGTCTCGCCGAGAACGGCCAACCGGATT
Organism: uncultured Bacteroides sp.; assembly: GCA_964440745.1. Taxonomy (GTDB): domain Bacteria; phylum Bacteroidota; class Bacteroidia; order Bacteroidales; family Muribaculaceae; genus CAG-873. The sequence continues at coordinate 3,850 of CAYTXF010000039.1, read as the reverse complement.
TCGAGAGCCTTCCCATAATATTCTAAAGCCGATGCGCAGTCGCCCTGCTCCGAGTAAACTCCTCCGATGTTGTTGTAGCTGTTCGCCACATCGGGATGGCTCTCGCCGAGAACGGCCAATCGGATTTCGAGAGCCTTCCGATAATATTCCAAAGCCGATGCGTAGTCGCCTTGCTCTGAGCAAACTGCTCCGATGTTGCAGTAGCTGGTCGCAACATCAGGATGGCTCTCGCCGAGGACGGCCAACCGGATTTCGAGAGCCTGCCCATAATACTCCAAAGCCGATGCGTAGTCGCCCTGCTCTGAGTAAGCTCCTCCGATGTTGTTGTAACTGTTCGCCTTAGATGCCTCGTCCACATCAAGGACAAGGGCTTTTTTATGATATTCCAGGGCTGAAGGGTAATTGGCCATGTATGTCTCTTCGAATAATCCAGCGGCATTCAAATAATCCCAATTGTCTGGGGCTGCATCCGTGAGGATGCGGTAATAGCGGGAGACGGAATCATTGAGATGCTGCATCTTGAGAGCTTCGATGGCTTCTTCTACGTAGTGGAAGCGGGTGGCAAGGTCGGACTGGGCAGCTTCGTACTGGGCCTGGGCTTGCTGGAGATTGGTCTCGGCGGTGATTTTGTAGTCCAGGGCCTCTTGGAGGTAGTCGGCCACGCTGCCCCCAATCACACTGTGTACTAAGTCAGAGATGCTTCGCCATTCACCTTGGCATTTTAAGTCGTAAATCTGCCGATTTAGCGAGTCGAGAGTGAAATAGTCGGTCAAGGCTAACGTCTCTGCTATTTCTTGCATCTCTTTTTCAATTGCCTCTTCATGATTAACATACTCTTTGTATAGATTCTGAAGGCTGTCAACCTTATGTTTGGTTTCGACATAGAGTGCATCGGTTTCGACCATGGCATCAAGATTCTTTTGCCATAGACGTTTCAGCACCAGCACCTCTTTGGCCTGCTGATGGTATTTCTGGTTGATTTGGGAATAGAGCACCCGGTAATCCTCGTCTTTCTGTGCCTTACTGATGATTACCACATCCAAATCATTGTCCATCGGCTCATACTCCGTGCCCTTGGTTGGCTCTGCCAACAGATAGTCATCAGGTGCCACCCCATTCACTTGAAAAAGGCATGGCACCTGTATCGAAAATGCGCCTAAAGAGTTGGTGGCGTTGCTCTGTGCATTGCCAACAATTACTTTTACGCCAGCCACAGGTGTAATTGCCAATGTGTTGGAGCGTGTTATCATTCTCACAACTCCCTTCTGATGGTAGGTCTGACTATAGCCAACAACAGAGGCAAAAACAAATAAGGCAACTGCTACAAAAGACATATTCGAGTTTTTAATGAAACGAAAGGTCTTTATAATTGTATTCGATCTCATTTTTTACAAGTTTAATGCAAAGATAGATATTTTACCCCAAAAATTTACAATTTTATTTGAAGACTCTTTCATTTTTGGGAAAAAAGTTGTAATTTTGTCATTAAAAACTCCGTTGTTATGAAATTGAAATCATACATCCTCTTTTATTTTTTGTCATTTTATATTATCGTATCGGCTCAGAGTTATCAGCAGAGTGGCACGGTGCGAATGATTACTTCATCGTCTGAGTCACCTATTGTGCCAGTGTCGGGGGTTAAGCTCGTTATTGACAATGTAATCACCCAACCTACGGGTGAGGATGGCCGGTTCACGGCATCGGTGACAAAGCAATTCTCCATCAATGAGGTAGTGCCTTCGCCTGATTACATCTTGGTTATGCCAACCAAAGGCAAGGAATACACCCGTACACCCAATGACATCTGTGTAGTGGTGACCACCAAGCAACAGCAGGAGCAAGATTACAAGAAACTCTACATTCAAATCAAAGCCAAATACGATGCCCAATATGACTCGGTATGCGCCCTGCGCCAATCTCTAAAAGAATTGATTTCACAACAATCCATAAGTGAGAGAGAGTATGCCCAGCTTCAGGCTAGGCTCGACAGTGTACAGACCCTCTATCTTGACTACATCAACAACGAAGAAAAAGTTGACAAAGTAATAAGGGAAATTGCCAGCGAACTCTCAATCACCGATTACCAAACCCTGGACTCTCTGGACCAGCACATCTACGATTTGAAATGTAAAGGTGAATGGAAAACCATCACTAACTTACTCCATGACGTAATGCACGGGGATGCCGCAGCTTACCTGCAAGAGGGCATTGACAACGAGAAGACCGCGAAGGCTCGCCTTGAAGAAGCAGAGGAAGAAAATCGCAAAGCTGACGCCACTGTCGACGAGCACCTTGGCAAACTAAAACTCACCCTGGAATAATCTAAATGGGCTCACTTCTTCAACCTTGATAACTTCAAAAGTGGACACAGGACTGGTGTTTGTCCGCTTTTCGTGACAACCTATTTTTAGGAAAACTCACCTAAGAAAGTATTATACTAAAACAATGATTAGATTCGTTTTATGGAAAGACTGAGTTTGAGTTAAATGGTTGGCGATTTGAGCAGTCTTTGAGTTAATTGGTCAGCCTTTGATTTGAGTTGATGCAGACAGGATACAAATATTTTGCGTTCATAAGTTATCGGCATACTGACATGGCCGATGCTCGGCGGTTGCAAAGGCTGCTCGAGGGATACAATCTGCCCACCGCTCTGAGAAAGAGGGTGAAGGATGCGCCAAAGAAAATCCGAGTCTTCAGGGACACAGATGAACTGACAAGCGGAATCCTGTCGGAAGAATTGAAGCGGAAACTCGACGAGTCGAAGTTCCTGGTAGTGATTTGTTCGCCCAACTCGGCCCAATCGAAATATGTAGGACAGGAGATAGCCTATTTCCGCAGCCAGGGCCGCGAGGCTCAAATCATACCCTTTATCATTGATGGTGTGCCCGGCTCCGACAGGGAATGCTTCAACCCCGAGCTTACGCGCGATGGCCTGGAACTGCTGGGCATCGATGTGCAAGCCGAGCAGGGCAGCACGCGCCGCATGCGATTCCACCGGGCCTTTGTGAGGCTGGTGGCCAAGATGTTCGACTTAGAGTACAGCGTCCTTTGGGATCGGCGCAAGCGCCAGATGGTGCGCCGAGCCATTGTCTCCACGGTTACTGTGATAGTTGTGGGTTGCGCCATCTCTTATTTCGCAGTCAAAGCCCAGCGCGAGAAGCCCTTCGATGCCAGCATAGCCTTGCGCGAATCGCCAATATCCACATCCTTGCCGCTAAGCGACCAGGCTACAGATACGCTTTATGTGCATCTTGATGAGAATGATGCTCGCGCACTGCATGTGCCGCATCTTGACACCACATTAGGCCTTAAGAACATCCCCGGGCGCTATCGCGACCGCCAGGTGCGCATCACATGCCGGCCCTTCGGGTGTCTGCCTTTGGACACAATAGTGGCATTGAGCACCGATTTCAGCTTGGATATCCGTCGCGATCCCGAGATATTCGGACATATTCGCCATTATGTGGTGGACCGTGACTTCGCCACGCCTGTTACAGGCGCCATCTTTGATTTCGGCTGCGTGCGGGCCGTGACCGATTCTGTCGGACTGCTTGATGTGCTCATCCCCCTCGAACATCAGCAAGAAGCTGACTATGAAGTAGCTATAACCCATCAAGGTGTGCAGCGATCAGTAGCATTCAAGTCAACCCTTGACCCCATTCTCGACCGCACCGAAATCCAAACCATAAGTCTGGAATAAGGAAATAAAATAGCTTAGCGATAATTGGAATCAACTTTACGTAATGAGGATATGGGGCATAGAAGATTCCAAATCGGATATTAACACATCATGGGCGTGGGATTTACAACAAAAATTGTCAGTTATTGGTTAATAATAAAGTCAATTACT
>CAYTXF010000038.1:9037-27127 GCA_964440745.1 uncultured Bacteroides sp. | reverse complement strand
AGTCTTCAGTCTTTAGTCTTTAGTCTTCAGTCTTTAGTCTTCAGTCTTTAGTCTTCAGTCTTTAGTCTTTAGTAATATTACTAAAATTATAATAGATATTTAGGATACAATAAATATAGGATACCTGAGATATGTTTGAAAACCTTTCCGAACGCCTTGAACGCAGTTTTAAGATCCTTAAGGGTCAAGGCAAAATCACAGAAATCAACGTAGCCGAGACGCTGAAGGATGTGCGCCGTGCATTGATCGAGGCCGACGTCAACTATAAGGTGGCCAAGACTTTCGTAGACACTGTGAAGCAGAAGGCCCTGGGTCAGAACGTGCTGACAGCCCTCAAGCCCAGCGAACTGATGGTGAAGATCGTCTACGACGAGCTTACCGCACTGATGGGCAGCCAAGCCGCAGGCCTCAACCTCAAGGGCAAGCCGGCTGTGGTGCTGATGTCGGGACTTCAAGGTTCGGGCAAAACCACTTTCTCAGGTAAGCTCGCCAAGAAGCTTAAAAGCGAACGCGGAATGCGTCCGCTGCTGGTGGCCTGCGACGTGTATCGCCCAGCGGCCATCGACCAGCTGCAGACTCTTGGTCAGAGCATCGATGTGCCAGTGTACACCGAGGAAGGCAACAAAAATCCCGTAGAGATTGCCAAGAACGCCATCAAATATGCCAAGGACAACCATCACGACCTTGTAATCGTGGATACTGCCGGACGCCTGGCAGTAGATGAGCAAATGATGGACGAGATTGAGGCCATCAAGAATGCCATCAATCCCGATGAGATCCTATTCGTGGTTGACGCCATGACCGGTCAGGATGCTGTGAACACAGCTAAGGCATTCAACGACCGCCTGGATTTCGACGGCGTGGTGCTTACCAAGCTCGATGGCGACACCCGAGGCGGCGCCGCAATCTCGATTCGCACTGTGGTGACCAAGCCCATCAAATTCATAGGCACGGGGGAGACACTCGAGGGCATCGATGTGTTCCATCCCGACCGCATGGCCGAGCGCATCCTCGGCATGGGCGACGTGAAGACCCTGGCTGAAATGGCCATGAAGGAATTCGATGAGAAGCAAGCACAGGAACTGGCCGCCAAACTCAGAAAAAATCAGTTCACATTCGACGACTTCCTTAAGCAGATCCAGCAGATCAAGAAGATGGGCAATATCAAGGACTTGGCATCGATGATTCCCGGTGTGGGAAAGGCCATCAAGGATATTGACATCGATAACAACGCATTCAAGGGCATCGAGGCCATCATCTATTCGATGACTCCGTATGAGCGCGAGCATCCCGATGTGATCAAGGGAAGCCGCACCCAGCGCATCGCCAAGGGCTCAGGCACCACAGTGCAAGAAGTCAACCGCCTGATCAAGCAGTTTGGCGAGACCCGCAAGATGATGCAGATGGCTACATCAGTCAAGAACCCTGCCAAGATGATGAAGCAGATGAAACAAATGCAGGGCCAGATGAAAGGCAAAAGAAAATGACAATAATCGACGGCAAAAAGACCGCCACCGAGATAAAGGCTGAGATCGCTCAGGAGGTGGCAGCGATGGTAGAGCGCAGCGAGCGCCGCCCGCATTTGGCTGCTGTGCTGGTAGGGCACGACGGCGGAAGCGAGACATATGTGGCCAACAAGGTCAAAAGCTGCCACGAGTGCGGCTTCGAGAGCTCCCTCATACGATTTGAGGATGATGTCACTGAGGAAGAGCTTCTGGCCGAAGTGGCTCGCCTTAATGCTGATGACAGCATCGACGGATTCATAGTGCAGCTTCCCCTGCCCAAGCATATCAGCGACCAGAAGATCATCGAGGCTATAGATCCCAGCAAGGATGTCGATGGCTTCCATCCGCAGAATGTCGGTCGCATGGCTATCGGCCTGCCTTGCTTCGTGTCAGCCACGCCGGCTGGCATCCTCGACCTTCTCGACCGCTACGGCATAGAGACTCGCGGAAAGCATTGCGTGGTGCTTGGAAGAAGCAACATCGTGGGCCGCCCCATGGCTGAACTGATGATGCAGAAGCGCAAGCCAGGCAATTGCACAGTGACAGTGTGCCATAGCGCAACCCCCAATATACCCGAAATCACCCGCACTGCCGACATTATCATTGCGGCCCTCGGAGTGCCCGGTTTCCTGAAGGGCGATATGGTGAAGGATGGAGTGGTGGTAATCGATGTGGGCACAACCCGAGTGCCCGATCCCACGCGCAAGTCGGGCTTCCGCCTGTGTGGCGACGTAGAGTTTGACACCGTGGCTCCCAAGGCCAGCTACATCACCCCGGTGCCCGGAGGAGTAGGACCCATGACCATCTGCTCGTTGATGAAAAATACATTGCAAGCCCGCAAGAATCGAATATGATAGCTACGGCTCTGACACTTGGCTTTTTCTACAGCCTATACAATTTGTTGTTTGCTCCTCAGCAAGCAACAATTGTTTTTGCAGGGGATGCCATGATGCACCAGGGCCAGATCGATGCTGCTCGCCAGGGAGCTGATGTCTACGATTTTGGCGAATACTTCCTGGAAGTGCGCGATGACATAAGCAAGGCTGACTATGCCGTGGTCAACTTAGAGACGCCTCTTGGCGGAAAGCCCTATGCCGGATATCCATGCTTCTGCGCGCCCGATGCCTATGCCGACGCCATCAAAGAAGCCGGATTCGACATGTGCACCACAGCCAACAACCATACTCTTGACCGACGAGACAAAGGCTTGAAACGCACAATCGATGTGCTCAACAGCCGAGGTCTCGACCATGTAGGCACTTATCGCGATCGCGCCCAACGGGACTCCATACTGCCGCTCATCAAGGAGATCAATGACATCAAGATAGCCTTCCTGAGCTATACCTATGGCACTAATGGCATCACTATCCAGCACGATGTTGTGGTAGACATGATCGACCGCGATCAGATACGCAGCGACATCAAGGCTTCCCGCGAAAAAGGAGCCGAACTGGTGTGCGTAGCCATGCACTGGGGCGACGAGTATAAGCTTCTGCCCAATGCCACGCAGCGACGCTTGGCTGATTTCTTGGTAGGCGAGGGCGTAGACCTGGTCATCGGCTCGCATCCGCATGTGATACAGCCCATAGAGATGCGCACCGACTCAGCTGGCAAGAAGCAGTTGGTGGTGTATTCCCTTGGCAATTTCATCTCCAACATGAAGACAGCCGACACGCGCGGCGGCCTGATGGTGAAGGCTTATGTGTCGCGTGCGCCCGGCGGCGAGGCTCAAGTCGACTCTGCCGCTTACAAGCTGGTATTTACGGTGCCCGCTGCTCCTGGAAAGCATAATTTTTACCTTACCAATCCCGACTCATGCACATCGGCGCAGTGGCGCGGCCATGCGCAGAATTTCGCCTCGCGCGCTCGCGATATCTTCCGCAAGCACAACCGCGGCGTGAAGGAGGGCTTTTAAATTGACCTATGAAGAAAGCGATCATTGCCATACTTGTATCCTTAACGGCTGCCTTCAACCTGATGGCCCAGCTCCAGGACACCATGACGGGCTGTCTCAATGAGAGAGTGAAGTCGCTGCAGGTGCAGCTCAACGGCTTCCCGCTTGACTATCCGATTCTGATCATGAACACCGACAATCAGCTGATATTCTCATTCGACCATCTGGCCGAGGACCGCGAATATCTGCGCTATGAGCTTATCCATTGCAACGCCAATTGGCAGCCTTCGGGGCTGGTTGACTCGGAGTATCTCGATGGTTTCAACCAGGCCGACATAGAATATTACGACTATTCGCAGATGACCACCACTCACTATGTGCACTACGAGTTTGCCATCCCAAATGAGCAGATGATGCCGCGGCTGAGCGGCAACTATCTGGTGCGCGTGTATCCCGATAATGATCCCGACGACACTTGGCTGCAATGCCGATTCATGGTGAGCGAGCAGACCGCTAAGATCGATGCCTCATGCACCAGTCGCACTGATGTGGATTTCAACAAGACGCACCAGCAGTTGGAAATCGTGGTCGATGTAGAGCGCAGCGATGTGCGCGACCCGTTCAATGACCTGAAGATAATGATCCAGCAGAATGGTCGATATGACAACGAAGTGATGCTGCAGCAGCCACTGCGCTTGGCCGACAGGAAAGTGACGGTCTACGAGCATCTGCCCAAGCTGATATTCGATGCGGGCAACGAGTACCGCCGCATGGAGACAACCTCGGTGACCTTCCCCACAATGGGAGTGCGGGCTATTGAATATCATCAACCCTACTATCATATCGCCCTTGAGACGGATTATCCCCGCAATGAGGAGATGTATCTCTATGACCAAACCCAGCACGGGCGATATTTCATACGCGAATACAATTCAGATCAGAGTGAGATCGAGGCTGATTATGTGGTGGTGCATTTTACTTTAGACTTAGGAGGCGAACGGCCCAACGACCTGATTTTCCTGGATGGCGATTTCGTGCATCGCCGCTTCGATCCCGAAAGCCTGATGACTTATAACCGCGCCACTGGCCTCTACGAGCGCAACATGCTCCTGAAGCAGGGTGCCTACAATTATCAATATCTTACTGTGCCAAATGGCAAGAACCGAGGGTACACCGGGCCCATCGAGGGCGACAAGTATCAGACCCAGAATGAATATCTGATCAAGATCTATGCTCGGCATATAGGCGATCGCTACGATCGGCTTATCGGCACAACAGTAGTAAGCATGTAGTTATGTTGCAAATACAAGATACATTGGTGAGTCTCGACGTGGTGGAGCGATTTTTCTGCTGCGACCTGGAAAAATGCCTTGGCGAATGCTGCATCGAGGGCGATGCCGGCGCTCCGGTGACCCCGGAAGAATGCGCCAAAATCGAAGAGGCGCTCCCTAAGATATGGGACGATCTGCTGCCCGGCGCCCAAGCTGCCATCAAAGAGGGCGGAATCGCCTATCGAGACATCGAGGGTGAACTGGTGACCCAGATTGTGGATGGAAAGAATTGCGTGTTTTCATGCTTTGGAGCTGGAGGGATGTGCATGTGCGCCCTGGAGAAGGCTTACCGCGAGGGTAGAATCGACTTTTGCAAGCCTATCTCATGCGCTCTCTATCCTATTAGGCTCAAGCAGTTCCCTACTTTCACGGCAGTGAATTATCATCGCTGGAAGATCTGCAAATGCGCTGAGGTGATGGGCCGAGCCAAGGGCATCAGAGTGTATGAATTCCTGAAGGAGCCCCTTATTCGCCGCTTCGGGCAAGAATGGTACGACGAACTGGCGCTCACCTGCCAAGAATATCTGAAGCAGTATCCCGACGGCAACTTGATCGATTGAAAATGACTTTTCTGAAAAGATATTGGCCGAGCTTGCTAACATTAGGAGTAATCCTATATGCTACGCTCGACAGCGACCCCATTGACACAGAGCCATTGTGGGAGATCCCTTATTTCGACAAGTGGATCCACGCCATCATGATGGGTGGCTTGGTCGGAGCCATAGCCTTTGACTGGGAGCGATGGCATCGGCCCGCGAGGGTGCTGACTCCGCGGGTGATGTGGACCATCTGCGCAGGAGTGATAGCCTTCGGCGCCATCGACGAGGTGGCTCAAGGCCTTATGGACAACGGCCGCGGAAGCGAGTGGCTCGATTTCGCGGCCGATGTGGTAGGTGCAATTGTCGCTGTGTTTTTGGCTCCCGTGGCTATATATCGATGCTTATCTTGTCAGCGTCGCGCCAAAAAGCAAAACGCTCGCGAAACTCGTCGATGAGCGTGTGAGAGAACTCGCCATTGACGATCGAGCCCTCGAAGCTGCCAATTGACTGGCCCATGAAATCGAAGATGAAGGTGAGGTCGTCGTAGCTGCCATATTTGTCTTCTCCTCCGCGATTAGCTCCCACGATGTAAGCCTGATTCTCGATGGCGCGCGCTTGCAGCAGATGCTCCCAGGCAAATTTGCGGCGATCAGGCCAATTGGCTGGCACAATCAGGATGTCGTACTTGAGGTTGGTGTTGCGGTTCCAAGCGGGGAAGCGCACATCATAGCATATGGCCAAGGCAATGTTCCAACTGCGGAAACGCACGACAGGACTCTGCTTGGTGCCAGGGGAGAACACCACGTCTTCGCCGCTCTTGGTGAAAAGATGGCGCTTGTCGTAGATGGCGAAGTCGCCATTGGGCTCGGCAAAAAATCCGCGATTGTAGAGATGCTGGTTTTCTAAGGCTAAGAAGCTGCCGCTGATGGCCAGATTGCGCTTGTGAGCCTGATCAAGCAGGAATTTGCGCACTCTCGGCGTATCCTCCTCGCCGAGTCCTTCATCTTTGATTTCCTCATCGATGAAGCCGGTAGTGAAGAGCTCAGGAAGGACGGCGATATCAGTGCCTTTGGGCACCAGGTCGAGCATGCGCTCGGCCTCTTCGAGATTGCGGGTGACATCAGCTCTGGCTATGTCCATAGGCAGAGACGATATGTAGAGTTTGTCATTCATCTGTAGTAAATTTATCGGGATATTTGCCCGAATAGGGCTTGTAATAGTTCTTGATTATTCGCATGTCAGTGGCAATGTCCTCGGTGGGATGGAAGGTGTCGCGCACTATCACTGTCTTAGTGGCATAGTCGATGACGCCCAGCACGATGGGCACATGGGCCTGATACGCTATCTGCAGGAAGCCGGAATGCCACTTGGCAGTGCGGCTGCGAGTGCCCTCGGGGGTGATGGCTATTACCAGTCGAGTGGCTGAGTTGAATCGCTCCACCAGCTCCTCGACAAGCGATCGACGCTTGTTTTTGCGCGCGACCGGCACACCGCCAATGGCTTTGAGAATGCAGCCCAGAGGGAAGAAGAACCAATCCTCCTTCATCAGAAATCCTGCCTTCCTGCCTATTGAGGAATATGCGAGCTTGCCTAAGATGAAGTCCCAGTTGCTGGTGTGCGGAGCCACGCAGATGATGCATTTGGGGTAATCAGGGGCCGTGACGTCAACTTTCCATCCAGCCCATTTGAGGAGCAAACCACTCAGATTCATAATCCTAAAGATTGAAGCAGATATTTGCGCAGCGCGGGGTAGGTGGGCGGAATCATCTCCTCGCGCGCCGGTTTTTTATAAGTGCAGCGGAGACGCTTGGGCAGCTCCACCTTGGCACCAATGATTTCGGATACAGTGTCAGCCGAGCGCCCGGGGTGGGCTGTGGCCAGGAAAATGCCCGTGCCGCCTGGGGCCATGTTATCGCGGATGGCCTGGTAAGAGATGGCCGAATGCGGGCCCAGGAGATAGCCTGTGCGATGGTAGATGTCTTGGATGGTGTCGCGTATGTCTTGGTCGCTGTATGAGGCTCCGATGATTGAGCTGCGCAGCATATCCATATTGCCGTGGCACACGTCGAGGAAGCGAGCGATATTGGCAGGATTGCTATTGTCAAGAGCATAGGCCAGAGTGCGTCGCGTGGGCACTGTAGCGTCGAGACGCCCATTTTCCAAGAATCGGCAAAACGATGCGTTGGCGTTGCAGCTGGCAATGAGCTTGTCGATGGGGCAACCCATCAGCTTGGCCATGTATCCGGCAAAGAGGTTGCCAGCATTGCCGCAGGGCACTGCGATCCTCAGAGCTCCCATCTTGGGGTTGGTGGCCAATGCCTTGGCGTATGCTTGGAAGTAGGTGATGATCTGTGGCAGAATGCGGCCGATGTTGACAGTGTTAGCACTGGTGAAGCTCACCTCTTCGTTGAGCTTGGGATCGGCCAATGCTGTGGCCACAATGCTGCGGCAGGCATCGATGGTGCCGTTGACGCGAACGGCATGTATGTTTTCACCCAGGTCAGAGAACTGCGCGGCAAGGCTTGGCGGAGTGTTTTTGGGATAGAACACGTAGACATTGACGCCCTCTACGCCGTGGAAACCGTGAGTGATGGCGCTGCCAGCATTGCCGTTGGTGGCCACAAGAAGATTGAGAGGCTTGTCGGGATGCAGGGCGGCGAGCAGGCGCGCCAAGAAGCGGGTACCGATGTCCTTGACTGAGCCAGTGGGCCCGTTGAAGAGCTCGTAGGCGTAGATGCCCGGCTCGATTTCGCGCAGAGGCATCTCGAAGTTGAAGGTCTGATCGCCGATTTTCTTTATCGTGGCCGATGGGAGGTCAGGATAAAAAAGAGTGTTTCCCACGAAATAGGCGATTTCGGTGGGAGTCATTTCGGCTATGTTGTTGAAAAAGGCTTGGGGGAGCCTTTTGATGGTCTCGGGTAAAAATAATCCTCCATCGGGTGCCTCGCTGTGCACGATCGCATCCTTCAGCCCGATGGGTGGTGAATTATGGTTAGAGCTATAGTATCTCATTTGGTCAATAAGAGCATATAGGTGTTAGTAGTGCAAATGTAACAATTTTGTCTCACAATCCAAAATTATTTTTGCTTTTTCTGCGTTATTAAATAAAAATAACATTACCAGCACGCTCATGAGACGCTTTTACTCCATAGCATCCTTACTGATGTTTGCCATCGCCTTGATGGCTCAGGATACCTACAATGCAGCCAACCTCACCGATTATACCTACGACCAATGCCAGGGCTCGCTGATGCCATATCCGGCACCGGCCAACATCACTGTGGTGCCCGATTCGCTGACACCCATCATGATCAATCATGTGGGGCGCCACGGAGCGCGCTATCCAGCCAGCGCAAAGTATTACAAGACCATGCTGGTGGGACTGATGAGGGCAGATTCTGCCAAGACAATCACCGCTCAGGGCCGCGAACTGATGGCGCTGGTGAAGCAGGTGATGAAACTGAGCGATGCCCGTTGGGGAGCCCTCGACTCGCTTGGCATGGCTGAGCAGCAGGGCATTGCAAGCCGCATGTACCGCACTTATCCCAAGCTGATGCTCGACGCAAAGGTGCATGCATTGTCATCCTATTCGCCCCGGTGCATGATGAGCATGTACAGCTTCACCCATCAGCTCGACCGCCTCTGCAACCGCATGGAGTTTTTCACCAGTACGGGCCGCATGAACGATGCGCTGATGCGACCATTCGACATCGACGAGGACTATATCGATTGGCGCAAAACCCTGGCAGAATCGCATGTGTATGAGGATTATCTGCAAGAAACCTGCCCCGTGGAGTGCCTGGAGAAGGTGCTGGGCAGGAATTTCCCGTATAGGAATTTCGATGAGACTCTCGACCTGGCCATGGCCGAATATTATGTGCTGGCCGGCTTGCAAGCCATGTCGCTGCCCAATTACATGAGCCAGTATTTCACGCGCCAGCAGGTCAACGCTCTGTGGAGCTGCTTCAACCTGCGCCAGTATCTGCAGCGCACTGCCACGGTGCTGTCGTCGCTGCCGGCCGACATCGCCGGTGTGCTCCTGGCCGACATCATTCACACTACCGACGAGTTCTTGGCTGGCGAAAGCCAAGTGGCTGTGCAACTGCGATTTGGCCATGCCGAGACACTGATGCCTCTGCTGTCGCTAATGCATGTGCCCGGTTGCTTTTACCTGACCAATTATTTCGACACAGTGGCTCAGCATTGGAGAGATTTCGATGTGGTGCCGATGGCCGCCAATCTGCAGATGATCGTGTTTTTGGATCAGAAGGGCAAACCATGCGTGCGCTTTGATCTCAATGAAAGGCCAGTAAGCCTTCCCGGCATGAGCCTTTACCCGAGTTGGGAAGAGGCACGCGCCTATTTGATGCGCTGCCTGCCACTCGACCAACAATTCTAAGGCATCAGTTGTTAGAAAAGGAAAAACCCCTTTTCTTAATAATTGAGCTATGATACAGAAAACACTACCCGACTTCTATCCACTTCCGGCCTTGGAAGACCGGGAGGAAAGGTTTCCAGAACATCGAAAACAAAAAATAGATTCATAATCATTAACAAAAGTTAATAATCAACGATTTTATCGCAGAATTTGGTTGATATACAAAAAGTTTATAACTTTGCACACTTAAAATCCGAGGGATTGTAAGAGATTATGAATTTAGGTTTGTTTTTTGACATCCTCAACACGATTTCGACAACAGGCCAGGAGGCTAAGCTGGCCCAAAAGTTAGAGGAGTGGTTCGCGCCGAGCGGAGCCACTATTTCCCGCGTGCCTGAGCCTAAAGCCGATGGGGAGCCTTACAACCTGCTTTTTGCTTGGGGCGAGCCTGAGATATTGTTTTGCACGCATCTTGACACTGTGCCTCCCTACATATCCCCTAAAATGACCAATCTCAGCTGCTGCGACTCTCTGATCGAGGGGCGCGGATCATGCGATGCCAAAGGGCAGATATTCAGTATGTACGAGGCATGTCTGGAATTGGCCAGCCAGGGAGAGACAGGATTCGGGCTATTGCTGCTCCACGGAGAAGAGACCGGCTCTTTCGGAGCCAAGGAATTCCGACAGCTCCGGGGCGCCAAGTATGTGGTGGTGGGCGAGCCAACTGACAACAAGATGGTGAGCGCAAGCAAGGGCACCAAAGCCTTTGAAGTCACCATCCGAGGCAAAGCCTTCCATTCTGGCTATCCTGAGCATGGAGTTAGCGCCGTGGCTCTGTTTGTCGACTTGATCAATAAGTTGCGAGCCATAGAGTTTCCCGAGGATCCCGAGATGGGATCCACCACATGGAATGTGGGCAAGCTCATTAGCGACAATCCGCAGAATATCCTGAGCCCGCTGCTTACATGCCGCATTTATTTCCGCACCACTCAGGCAAGCGATGACTTGGTGGTGAAAGAGATGCTCGGGCTCCAGACTCCCGAAATCGAAATCAAGTCGCTGGGAGGCGACACACCGATGCACTATACCGTGCTCCCCGGCTTTCCCATCACCACGGTAGCATTCGGAAGCGACGCGCCTCAGCTCTCCAATTGCGAGCACAAACTGTTAATTGGCCCCGGATCGATTCTGGTGGCTCATACCGACAGGGAGTGCGTGCGCCTGAGCGATTTGCAAAAAGCGATCGACAACTATGTCAATATTTTTGAAATTCTAAAATCACGAATATAGGTAAAAATGATTATCATGAAGTTTGGCGGCACTTCTGTCGCCGATAACGAGGCTATCGATAGAGTAATATCGATAGTCAGGGGCAAGCTCAGCGAGCGGCCAGTAGTCGTGGTTTCGGCCCTCTCCAAAATTACTGACTTGCTTTATGAAGTAGCCGACAAAGCGCGTGAGCGCGATTCTGAAAAGGCCAAGGAACTGGTCAACCAGGTGATGGATCGCCATCTCGACTTGGTAGAGAAGCTCTTGCCAGCTGGCGATTACCGCTACGAGGCTGACTCGGCAGTGCGCAGCATTTGCCATGCTCTGCTTACCTTTGTGGAAGCTATTTGCACAGTGGGTGAGCTTACCCCGCGCAGCAAGGCCACCATTATCAGCAATGGCGAGTTGCTTTCGTCGCGCATCATTTGCATTGCCATGAATCAGCAGGGCATATCCACCGGGTATGTGGATGCGCGCACTATGATCAAGACTCGCGGCGACCATCTCAACGGCCAGCCTATCATCCCCGAAATAGAGAAACTCGTGCCAAATGAGATAGAAAACGCCTACAAAGGGCGCCAGGCAGTGATCACTCAGGGCTTCATCGCCACCACAATGAACGATGAGGCATCCGTGCTTGGGCGTGGCGGCAGCGACTATACGGCTTCACTGCTGGGCATGGCTCTTGATGCGAAAGCCATCGAAATCTGGACAGATGTCGATGGCGTGAAGACTGCCGATCCACGGCGCGTGGCCTTTACCAAGAGCATAGAGAGAATCTCTTTTGAGGAGGCTGCCGAGATGGCCCACTTCGGCGCCAAGGTGCTGCATCCGCAGACCATCGAGCCGGCCGTGGCAAAGAATATTCCGGTGTATGTGCTCAATTCGCTAAATCCGTCGGGCAAAGGCACAATCATCTTGCAAAATGACCAGATCGAGGATGGTGTAAAGTCAATCTCATTCAAGGAAAACATATTGCTGCTCAACATTTTCTCGACCCAGATGATAAATGTGTCGGGTTTCTTGAGCCGCGTATTCCAGATATTTACCGACCATAACGTGTCAGTTGACCTTATCTCAACATCCGAGGCCAACATCTCGCTTACTCTCGACGGCGATCAGAATCTTGAACCTGTCGTGAAGGAGCTGGCAGAATTCGCTGTGGTGAGGGTTGACAATGACAAGAGCCAAGTGTCGATTATTGGCAAGAATGTGGTGAATCAGCGCGGATTGCTGCGCTGGGCCATGACTTCGCTCAACCAGACCAATGTGTACATGATATCCCAGGGGGCGTCGTTCGTCAACATCAGTTTTGTTGTCGACCGCAAGAGCCTGGATGAGGTGCTGCAAGAATTCCATAACATTCTCTTTGATTACTAATATGCAAGTAGTGATAAGCGGATATGGCAAGATGGGCCATATGGTAGCAGAAATATTGGAGCAGCGCGGCATTGAGTGCGCTGGTGTCAGTGAGGACATTCGCAGTTTCGATCCGGCACTGGCTTGTCAGTCAGTAGTGATCGACTTCACCACTCCGGCTGCCATCAGAGAGAATTACAAGTATTTGGCCGACAATTTCAAAGCCGTAGTAATCGGCACCACAGGCTGGGACGACATGCGCGATGAAATAATAGCCTATTTTGAGAATGCTGGCACACCGATGGTGTATGCCTCTAACTTTTCGATAGGCGTGAACCTGTTTTTTGCGACAGTTGACCGCCTCACTAAGTTGATGGCTGAGACCGGGGGCTACGACCCTTACATCGTGGAGATGCATCATTGCCATAAGCTTGATGCGCCAAGCGGCACCGCTAAGAGCCTGGCAGAGATTGTTGACCGCAATCTTGGCACTCATGTACAGCCTCAGAGCGTGCGCTGCGGCGAAATCCCCGGCATCCATATCGTGGGGCTCGAGGGCGATTGCGACCGCATCGTGCTCAAGCATGAGGCTTTCTCTCGCCGAGGATTTGCCCAAGGGGCTGTGCTGGCTGCCATCAAGGCTGACAATCTGCAAGGCGTATGGCGATTCCAGGATCTCATACTCGATTAAACCCATTACTTTTTTAACTTTGAATCTTCAGATCTATGATTCTCAATACTATCTCAGGGTGCGGCACCGCACTGATCACACCTTTTCGCGACGGCCAGGTAGATGCCAATGCCTATGCGCGCCTGGTGCAGCGCCAGGTAGAACAGGGCATTGATTTCTTGGTGCCGCTGGGCACTTCGGCCGAAACTCCGTGCCTGACCGATGATGAAAAGGTGAATATTTTGCGCATGACAAGAGCCAACGCTCCCGACAAGATATTGGTGGCTGGCGTGGGCACCAATTCTCTTATTGGCACTCTTCACAATGCCGAAGTGCTGGCCGAGGCTGACGCTTTCTTGGTGGTGACACCCTATTACAATAAGCCCACTCAGAAGGGTCTGTATGAATATTTCAGCGCTGTGGCTCGCAACTGCAGCGACAAGCCTATAATCCTGTATAATGTGCCTGGACGCACTGGCACAAACATGAATGCTGATACCTGCGCTCGCTTGGCCAAGGAGCATGACAATATCATTGCCGTAAAGGAGGCTTCGGGCAACATGGAGCAGATACGCGCCATCATAGCCAAAGCTCCGCGCAATTTCTGCGTGCTCAGCGGCAATGATGACCAGACTCTCGAAATCATGCTTGAGGGTGGTAAGGGTGTGATCAGCGTGGCCAGCAATGTGGTGCCCGGCCGCATGACTCAGATGGTGGGTGAGGCTACCCAGGGCAACTTCCGGGAGGCCAGCAAGGAGTTTCGCCAGCTGATACCTCTGTTTGAGGCTTGCTTCATCGAAAGCAATCCTATACCGGTGAAGGCGGCTCTTTCTATTTTAGGCTATTGCAAGAACGAGCTCCGTCTGCCGCTGACTTCGTGTGAACCTTCTACTTACGATAAGATGCTGCGAGTGCTGCATCGCATGGGTCTTTTAAAGGAATAAGCTATGGATTTCGAATCAGCAATGGAGGCCCTGGAGGCTGGCACTCTGCGCGTGGCGCAAAGGGATGCCGATGGCGCATGGCAGGTCAACCCGGAGGTCAAGGAGATAATTCTCGAGGGTTTCCGCATAGGCAAGCTCACAGAGATGGCTGACAATCTTTTCACCTTCGTCGACAAGGACACTTTCCCTGTGCGTCGCTTTGCGGTGGCTGATGGGGTGAGGATTGTGCCAGGAGGTTCGTCGGTGCGTCGGGGCGCGTATTTGGCTCCGAGCGTGGTGGTGATGCCACCGGCCTATGTGAATGTTGGCGCTTACGTGGATGCTGGCACGATGATCGATTCTCATGCCTTGGTGGGCAGTTGCGCCCAAATAGGCAAGAGGGTGCATCTCTCGGCTGCATCCCAGATTGGCGGCGTGCTGGAGCCCATTGGGGCTCTCCCTGTGATTGTGGAGGATGATGTCTTCATTGGCGGCAACTGCGGCGTATATGAGGGCACCATAATTCGCGAAAGGGCCGTAATCGGCAGTGGAGTGATCTTGAATGCTTCGACTCCGCTTTTCGACGCCACCACGGGCGAATTCTTGCCTAAGAATGACCGTGGCTGCCTCGAAGTCCCTGCGGGGGCCGTGGTAGTCTCTGGCAGTCGCCCAATCGCCAAGGGCCCTGGCGCCGAAGCGGGAGTGCATCTCTACACTCCGGTAATAGTGAAGTATCGCGATGACAAGACATCCGCTTCTACCACACTTGAAGACTTGCTGCGATGAGTGCTGATCATTCAAATCTTTTCTCCAAGGACACGGAGTCGTTTTTTCGCAGTCCGGTGCGCGAGATTTTCAAGAGGGTGGATCTCAATAAAATCTATTCGTTTGCCGGGGGATATCCCTCGGCCGACACTTTCCCTCTCGAGGATTTCTCGCAGATCATGCAAAATGTGATTGCTGAAAAGGGCGGTCAAGCGTTCCAGTATGGTGCCACTCAGGGAGAAAAGGCTCTGCGCGAGGCAGTGGCTGAGCGTTATGGAGTGCCATTGGAGAGGGTGCAGATCACCTCGTCGAGCCAGCAGGGCATCGATGTGGTGACGCGCGTGCTTGTGGATCCGGGCGATGTAATCCTTACGTTCAATCCCAGTTATTTGGGGGCGTTGCAATCGTTTCGCAGTTATCGGGCTGATGTGATTGCTCTTGACAAGGGCGGCGATTGGGATGCTCAGGTTGAGCAGCTGGTGCGCGATGGCAAGAAAATTAAATTCATGTACGCCATTGCCGATTTTCAGAATCCGTCGGGCGAGACCCTTACGCTTCAGGAGAGAGAGGCTTTGGTGAAACTGGCTCGAAAATATGGATTTCTGATACTTGAGGATGCTCCTTATCGCGAATTGCGTTATGAGGGGGAGATGGTGCCCACCATCTACAGCCTGGATCCGGAGGTGACTGTGCACTTGGGCTCTTTTTCCAAGATAATGGCGCCGGGTTTTCGTCTCGGATGGATGTTCGGCCCGGAGGATGTGCTTGACAAGGTGTTTGTATGCAAGCAGAGCCTTGATTTGTGTCCGCCGGTGTTTGATCAGTATGTGGCAGCCGAATTTTTGCGTAGCGGCAAGCTTGACGCCAACCTCAAGAAAAGCATTGCGCTTTATCGGAGCAAACGCGATTTGATGCTGCGTTTGCTGGAAGAGCATATGCCTGAGGGGGTGAGCTGGACTCATCCCGAGGGAGGTCTGTTCTTATTTTTAAGACTGCCTAAAGGTTTCGACACGGTGAAGTTTTATGACCGCGCGCTGGATGCGGGAGTGGCTTATGTGGCTGGGTCGTTTTTCCATACCGACGGCACTGGATTCAACACGATGCGTCTGAATTTTTCTTTCATGACACCGGAGAAGATTACCGCTGGCATTCCGTTGCTGGCAAAGTTGATAAAGGATGAGATTTCACAAATATCAGGGCGCGGGGAATGATTTCCTCGTGTTTGACAATCGTCAGGGCAATATCGCGCTCTCTGAGGCTGAGATAAAGGCTCTGTGCGATCGCCGCTATGGCATAGGCGCCGATGGGGTGATGATGCTCGAAAGGGCGCAGGAGCCTTACGGATTCAAGATGGTGTATTACAATAGTGATGGCAGCGGAGGCATGATGTGCGGCAATGGCGGCCGATGCATTGCGGCGTTCGCGGCTGATCTGGGCATTGATAATCTGAAATTCTTAGCTGCCGATGGGCCGCATGTTGCTGAGGTGCTAAGCCAGGAAGGAAGCACTCGCACAGTGCGTCTTTTGATGAAGGATGTTACTGAGATAGAGGAACATCCCGAGGCTGGAGGCGTGTTTCTCGAAACTGGCACTCGCCATCTGGTGGTGCCAGTCGATGATATTGAAAATGCGGATGTCGAGGGTAGGGGACGCCTGCTGAGATACCTGCCACAATTCGGGCCCATTGGGGTGAATGTGAATTTTGTGCAGTGGAAAGATGGCGCACTGCATGTGCGCACTTACGAGAAGGGGGTAGAGGCTGAGACTTTTGCCTGCGGTACAGGCATTACTGCCTCGGCCATTGCCTATTATAGATGGCATAAGGGAGATTGTGCATCGGAGCCTGTTGTGATTCCCATACAGGCCCTGCGCGACAAGCTGCGGGTGGATTTTGTGCCTGCCAGTGACAGCTCTTTCAAATCTGTTCACCTTACCGGCCCCGCCACCCGCGTAGCCCAAATCATAATGTGAATTATTTCGTATCCTCGTCGGTATCCGTGGCCGGGGCCTGATCGATCAACTCGAGGAAATCGTCCAACTCTGGCGTGATGATGATTTCCGTGCGACGATTGCGTGCCTTCCCCGTCTCGGTGGAGTTGTCAGTGAGAGGATTGTACTCGCCGCGTCCTCCGGCTGTGAGACGCTTGGGATCGATGCCGAAATCGTTTTGCAGCACTTGCACTACCGACGAAGCGCGCAGGGCCGAAAGGTCCCAATTGTTGCGGATATTGGTGCGAGAGATGGGCACATTATCCGTGTTGCCTTCTACGAGCACTGAGTAGTCTTTATAATCTTTAATGATCTTAGCGATTTTGGAGAGGGTGTTCATGGCATCGGGAGAAATCTCATAGGATCCGGAGCGATAGAGCATGTTGTCGGCCAATGAGATGTACACTACGCCCTTGAGCACCTTGATGTCAACATCCTTGAGCTCGTCGCGCGAGAGGGAGCGGGTAAGGTTGTTAGTGAGCACCATGTTGAGCGAGTCGCTCTTGCTTTTGGCGTCAACGAGCTGCTTGATGTATTTGTTGGAGGCATTGATCTCATCGACCAATTTTGAAATATTGGCGCTGCTTTGCGAACCGGTCTTGATCGACTGATCGAGCAGTTGCTGCTGCGCGGCATAAGCCTTTTTAAGCTCTTCATTGGCCTGCTGGGCCTCAGCCAAGCGTTGTTCCAGGGATTGGCCAGAGGCATGGCTCTTGGCAAGCTCGAGCTGTGCGTTCTGATATTCGGTCTGCAAAGAACTGTACTGCGACTGCAGGGCTGCATAATTTTTCTTGCTGACGCATCCGGTGAGGGTCATCGAGGCGACAGCCAAAGTGATAAGTGAAACGCGAAAATTCATATCTGTATCGTTAGTGATTTTTTCTTATAACGCTTGAAAAGGGGAAATAGTGCGAAAAAATCAGATAATTTTGGACTCCAGACGAATTTTATATATTTTGACGAGAATCAACGAATTGACGAGAATCAACGAATTGACGAGAATCAACGAATTGACGAGAATCAACGAATTGACGAGAGAAACGAATTGACGAGAGAAACGAATTTTATCTATTTTCGTTTATTCGTAGATTTTCGTTTATTCGTAGATTTTCGTCCTTATAAAACACAGGCTTTTCGTCTTGATGCCTTTAACTTTACAATTTCTGAAATAAAATTGACAAATAGTTTGGAATATTCAAAAAAAGTGCGTATCTTTGCACTCACAAACGAGACAACTTCTCGTCATCGGTCCTATAGCTCAGTTGGTCAGAGCACCTGACTCATAATCAGGGAGTCCTAGGTTCAAGCCCTAGTGGGACCACCCCAAGCAGCCCGCACGGGCTGCTTTTATGTTGGTCAGAGCACCTGACTCACCGTGTCCATCATTGGCAGGGAGTCCCAGGTTCAACCCTGGTGGGACCACCCCAAGCAGCCCGCACGGGCTGCTTTTATGTTGGTCAGAGCACCT
>CAYTXF010000038.1:0-8937 GCA_964440745.1 uncultured Bacteroides sp. | reverse complement strand
CACCGTGTCCATCATTGGCAGGGAGTCCCAGGTTCAACCCTGGTGGGACCACCCCCAGCAGCCCGCACGGGCTGCTTTTTATATTTATGAGGCAGCCTACATGGGCTGCTTTCCTTGCGCATTTTCTTCTCTCTTTTTTGTTCTGCACCGCAAAGTTAGCAAATTCCCCCCAAATTCCCAAGCCCCGCAGGCTTTTTGATCCTCAGTTTCTCATGCCATGCCCCGTCAGGGCATGCAACAGTGTCCAGTCCCCCGGCGCAGACTGATTTATGTACCGTCACCCCAATGATGGTCTTTCGGGAATGGTTTCCCACTCCATGCTTTCTTGGATGTCCAATCCAGAGCGGCATCTGTCCAAAACGGATGATTTGCAGGCAACCCAAGTGGCAGAAGCGACATTGATGTCATGTATAGAGAGCCATTGTTGGTATATCTGTCTGAAACGTTGGGTTGGCGACCCACAAATCCAATTGTCAAGAAACCATCATCGTTAAAATTGTCTGCATCGTCAAACATTCGGTGCATAACGGCAGTCATAGCAGCCCGTACTTGGCCGTTGGTCAAGCCTGAGGGAAGATTCTCATACCAGGCCATCATGGCGAGTGGCTGCAACGCGGCGGTTCGGTAAGGTATTGAGCGTCCGAAAACTGGGAATGTACCTTCAGGAGAAATCAATCGTTCAAGAATCATAGAATATTTCTGACTTCTGCGTAAGGCTTTAGCGGAATATCCGCGATAAGGGATAACACTTCCATGCCCGGCTTCATTGATTGTATTGACGGTTTCAATCACCATGGGATGAAACACGTATGCACTATAGTAATCGAAAGCAAAAGATGGTCCGTCAGCATACCAACCATCTCCCACATACCATTCATCTACCTTTCGCAGCGCGGATGTTATCCGATAGGCATCAAATTTAGCGCCTGCTTTAGCCAAGAAACTTTCAATAATGGAAGAAAACAGAAGCCAGTTGGTATATGGCGGATTCACACGGCGAAGTTGTGTAAATTCCTCCACATAACGTTGTTTGGTAATGCTGTCAAGAGGTTCCCAGAGAGAATCCCACCCGCGTATAAAACTTTGAGCAAGAAACGCCGCATCAACCAACGCTTGACCATGACCTCGCCAGTGAAGATAGTCCGGACTGTCGGGATCAACGGCGTTCCTGTAACTGGCAAGCGCTAACGCCCGGAGTTCTTGACGCATAGTACCCTCTGGAGTGTCATCATCCGGGAGCGAGAGCCACGGGGCTATGCCTGACATAAGTCGTCCAAATGCCTCAAGATATGCAACCTTTTTATTTCGACCGTCCCAGTTGGGGCTTACCTCGACTGACATATTATTGATTAGTTCCCCCTTAGCCAGATTTGAAAGCACGGGATAAGCTAATTTGTACGCGATATCGGTCCAATAAGCACGGTCTGCATTATTAGGTATTTCAAGGTAACGAGTATATTCACAGGCTGCTAAAAGGAAGGCGCCCACACCGAAATTTGAGGTAGATTTTGAGTCAACTATCTGATTAGGGATTGCTTTCTCTCCGATAGGCTGTACATATCCGATTCGGCCATCTTTCTGCAGTGCTGTGGTCTTGAGATAATTCCATCCCTTCTTGGCTGCATTAAGATATTTCTCATCGGTCAGATAACCATTGTTGACACCCCAGAACAATCCATAAGTGAAGAACGCTGTTCCGGAAGTTTCAGGCCCAGGAGCCTGTGCCTCATCCAACATAGAACGTGACCAATAGCCGTCAGGTTGCTGGCAAGCCACGACAGCATCAGCCATCTTCTTGAATTTATCCTCAAAGAACTGGCGGTGTTTATAGTTTACAGGCAGATCTCCCAATACCTTTGCAAGTCCGGCAAGGACCCAACCATCCCCACGCGCCCAAAAGTCCTTTTTGCCGTTAACAGTCATATGCTTGGGATAAACATACTTGCCATCCCGAAAATACAGACCTGTATCAGAATCATACATGATACTGTCAGCCACAGTGACATACTCATACAGTTTGTCCAGATACTTGGGATCATCTGTAATCTTATGCAGCTTTGTCATCACCGGCATCACCATGTAAAGGCCGTCTGCCCACCACCAGTAGTCGTTTTGCGGTGTCGACATCTCATACTCCATCACCTCCTTGGCACGTTTGATGCGTCTATCCTCAGGTAGGATATTGTAGAGGTCTGCATAGGTTTGGAAACAGATCTGCCAGTCCCCGAAAAGCACATGCTCATCAGTCTCTCCGTAGTTATATTTCCATTTTAATCTATCATCGCTCTTTGCTCCCTTCCATTCATTGTGCTCTGCCCATCGCTCGGAGTAATCGAGCCAATCATCATTTCCGATTAGACGGTATGCCTCCATATTGCCGGTATGGTAAGCAGCGTTGTCCCAGAAAGGATTCTGATCCTCCGGGTTGTGCTCTGTTTGCCACCGATTATTTACTTTGGCAATAATTTGCCGGGTTTCTTTCGCTTCTGTCAGCGCGTCCTTGGGCATTGACAATGCAGCCAAGTTGCATCCTATTGAAAGCAACAGTATTGCTATGTTGCTATAATTTTGATATGCTTTCATTTTTTATACAGTTACAGTTTTGCTGTTCATTTTTAATATTGCATTTTGATTACGACATCTTTTTTTCGACAGGCTGGTGTAACATCGAGTTTCTTAATTTTACCATCGATATAATCCACCTCCACAACCGTATTGGCGGGTGCGTGGAGCTTAAAGCGTACATCCTTATTTTTAGGCCAGCTTGGTAGGATTAGGATCTTGTCGTCAATTGTCTGCATCAACATTTCTTGCAGGCCTATCATGCCTGAACCTCCCCAGTTATGGTCTGGCACCCAGTCGTGACCTGGACCCCAAAAGGTGGGGAATCTCCGATCTGAATCGGCGAGTTTCCTAAGATTATACGCGTACGCCTTATCGACGAGTCCCATTCGCGCATAAAAAATACCATCCTGATGCCAACTGTCAATTTTGTCTTTAATAAATTTACCGGTTTCCCATGCGTTTCGAAACGCTTCTATTTCCGAATCGCCCAAAGCATATCGGTTGAATGGGAACAAAGGGTAAAATTGAGGACATTCTTCATTCTGGTATTTTTTATATGATTCAGCCGGCAAAACCATTTTCCGCCCTGTAGAATCAGAAGAGAATGAAATTTCAGGCATGCGGGACAGGTAGGCCTTAAAATACTCACGATCTTTGACATCCAGCGAATCTGATTTCAGAATTATTAAAGACTCAAGTGAGGCACGAATGCCGCTTATGAGGTCTGATGGATTTTTCGCACCTCTGTAAGATTCACATGAACTTGAAGGAAATAAGACTATTTTGCCATTTTCATCCAGCTCGGAGCCACAACGCATTTTGTTTCTTAATCTGTAATGCTCATCGAAAAAAATCAGTGCATTTTTTATAAATGGAATATAACGATCTATGGAATTGCCGGAATAACGGTTGTATTCAAGCATCATATATGCATGTTCTACTTGCGACTCCCAATGATATGAAATCATTGGGTTCGCCATAATGCCCTTTTCTACTAACGAATTATACCCTTTAGTGGCATCAGCTCGGGGATCTCCGAATGGGATTTCAACACCCCGAAGTCGCCCGGTACCAGTTTCCCATCCCCATCCGGAAGGAATCTCAAGTCCTGATGAATGTGCATATTCACAATAAAAGGCTCCCTCATGCCCGAAGTTTTTCTTAACTTTTGCCTTTGCTCCTTCCAAGCCCCACTCATAGAGATTGAATTGGGATTTCATAGCCTCAAAATCTCCAGTTTTAAGAAGAGGCCAGTATAGAAGCCGTTGGTTCTGTGCTGTGAACACATCTCCTCCCCATTGCCGCCAATCCGGATCATGGGTGTGGTTGGACGAAACACAGATCGGATCGAATGTGAAATTGCCGCCATTGAATTTTGATGGATACTCCCCGTAATAGTTGCATCCTAATTGATAACGCATCAACTGGTAATTACGGCCGATCTGCCAAGCGCGCTCATCAGTTTCTTTATGTATGGGATCAGTCACAATATAACTTTTGTCCCAGAAATCATGCCACCATTTTATGTTTCTTTCATGTTGATTCGATACCTTTTCTGAGTAAGCTCTGTTTTCATTCAGTGCGGCCATCCATTCCGTCAGAGTATTTGTTTGGCGGCAGCATGTCGAAATTACCACATGTTGGGATTTTGTGGGTTCGACGGTTTTCAGAGACCAGCACTCGAATGGAGTATCATGGAAGATGCCATTTGATTCTGGCAATGACACAAGGTTGTCACCAGAGACATAGCCTCCGAATGTAAGATTGCTGTTTCTGTCGACGATACAATCTTTGTAATCCTCCAGACCTTGTTGGACAATCATAATGTTGGGTGATTTTGAAGTTGATGAATTACGATGATAGAAAATGATTCCATCTGTAGCATATTCTACCTTGTCCAACCCTTTTTCAAGAACGCCCGGGTAATGTTCAAGTGAATAGGCCCCGAATCGTCCGCAGTTTGATTCCATCAACTGATATGGATTCGTCCTCCAATTCTCATAGCTGATTGTCATTGAAAGTTTTTTGCTCTCTTCCATAGACATATGCACTGATTTTGTAGGGATGTCAACCCATATCTTAAAAGCAGCTTTCATGTCAGGGCTCACCATATCAATATTGACGTAGCCGTCCGAAAGTTTCAATGTCTGTTTGAACTCCACGATGTTGTCAAGAGGATTAGGTGTCATGTCAACACGCCATCTTCCCAATTTAAGGTATTCACCATTATCGCTGAAGCATCCGCTTTTCTGAAGATAGAAATATATGCTTCCATTCTCCACCCAGATATTTCCTCCGATGTCACCTCCGCCAAAAGGCATCGACTCAGAGGGATTATGCGAGGGAGTGGTCCACACTACATCATACTCACCCATATCAGATACTGCTGAATATAGGTTAGTGGTGGACAGGAGCAAAAACAGCAGTGACAAAATATGTTTCTGTAGTTTCATGACTTGTAGTATGTTAGAAATACCGCCAGTCTCATGGCTCTGGCGGTATCAATAAAATATTAGAAAATTCAGGTTCTCAATGGTCTTCCGCCTCCACAGCTTCCTGCCAGGTTTCAAACATATTTACATTTGGATCATATCCGCTATAGCCGTAGTTCTGCTTCAATACACCCTTCTTATTGTCCTCAATTGCACTAAATGGAATTGGGTAGAAAAGATTATGCTTATCCATACGGTAATTCAATTCCTTGCCTCCGGAGTTGATAACGCCTTTGTTGTAGTAAGAATGATGCATGAGGCGTTGATACCAATAACTGCCTCCTGTCTCATCTGTTCCGTCTTGTTTATCCCAGTTATCTTCAGAATAGACATTTCCCCATTCATCAGGAATGCCAGTCATGGCAAGAAGCATCGACACTCTGACAAGCTCCTCATGACGGAATTCCTCCATCAGCAATTCACGGGCCCGTTCGTTCATGATATCTCCAATATTGACAGAGCCGTTATAGAACTGGCTGCATTTGGCACGACGTCGCAGTGCATTTACATCTTCTGCCGCTCCCGAAGCATTGCCTTGATAAAGCCGTGCTTCAGCTCTCAACAGATAAGTCTCTGCCAGACGGAAAAGATACATATTGCCATTTCCTCCAAGTGTCACTCCGGCAAAATTGTTAAATGAAAGATTTTCTGCATTCTTGGCATCATAGTAATAATACTTGTAATGCGGGAAATCGAACCACGAGCGGATTGTGTCGGGTACAAGACGTGTCCCTTTTGCCACAAGCACCGTGCCATTATCATCAACATAGTCTTCCTCTGCATATAACTGCATACTTTTACCATAAAAATCAGAAGTTTTGTCACTGTTGTAGGTGATCTGATTCATAGTGACCCAGTTGCCAACCTCACTGTTATGACGCAAATCCTCATTATCTTCCAAACCGTTCACCTCCCAAAGTGAATGTTGCGCGAAATGAGTGAGGCGATAGGTGGCAATACCTCGCCCGATAGCGCGTACCCAGTCAGCCTCAGGGTTGTAGTTGGCATTGTTGCGTGCCCAGTTCTGGACGGCACTCTTGCCGTCGGGAGTCTTGATGTTACCATCATTCCAGTATGGTCCAAATGTACGCATGGAGTTGAATCCCACAAACGATTCTTCCGAGAGGTTTGGCATGCCGAGAATGTATTCCATATTGAAGGAGCCAATCTTGTTCTCCGGTCGATGAAGATCCCAAATCACATTTCTGGTGATTTTTAGAGTCCGAGGTTCTCCTTGTGTCTCAGTTGTGTTGGTGCCGAAGGTCGTTGTCATAAGCGACAGACCACTTTCCTCAATCAAGTCAGTGGCAAGAGTCTCAGCATCCTTGAATCTCCCTGCGGCAAGATAGAATTACACCAGAAGATGTTTGCACGCCTCTTTGTTGATCATGCCATAGTACTTGGTATTGGACTGGGTGGGTACCCATTCTACGGCAAACTCCAGATCCTCTATCATCTTTTTGATGATAGCCTCTTTTTTAGTGGAGTAGTAATCTTCCTTGGGGGTTTGGGGGAGTTTTGTTATCAGTGGCACATCGCCGAAAGAGAAGATGAGGTGATAGTAGTTGTATGCACGGTGGAAGTAGGCTCTCCCCAAAGTTTGGTTTCTCAACTCTTCGGATATGTTAGTCACGTTAGGAATCGAGCTGATGATACCGTTGGCATACTTGATTCCGGTATAAGAGTTGTTCCAGAAGCAATTGAAAACAAAGCCGCCACGTGTGCCGTCAGAATTAGGAGTCATTCTGTCAGCCATGTTGTCGTTCATGCCGGATCCTGCATCGGTCATGCCAAAAACCATGAGATCAGAAAAGAGGTAGTCTGTACCAACAGGACTGTCTGAATCCCTCAAGTTATACCAAATATAGAAGTTTCGCAAGTTACGGTCGCTCATCGCCATGGCTGCGTCCATTCCCGCCTCAGTAGTGAAAACTACTGATGGCTCAAAAAACGAGAGTGGTTGAGGTTCGAGAAACTCATCTGAACAGGAAGCCATAGAGTGGCTCATAAGCACTCCTGCAAATGCGGGAACCAGATATTTTTTTAAGATTTTCATTTGCTATAGTGTTTATAAAGTTAAGTTTACACCAAAATTGAATGTTCTACGTCCGTAAGACGATGTTTCAGGATCGTTATATTTCCAATCAAATGCCCAAACATATACATTGTTGACACTTGCAGAGAATCGACATTTCTCAATGGCAAGCTTTCTTGTCCATTTCTGTGGAAGAGTATAGCCCAATGAAATATTGTCAAGACGGATGAAACCTGCATCATGGATCTTTACCGGAGACAAGGCACCTTGAGGTCCCTTTGCTTCCCATCGCGCATATTCATTTGATCTGTTTTCAGGAGTCCAGTACTCACGCTCATAAGAGTTAAAGCAGTAAGTGAATCTGTTGCTTTCGTTGGCTGCGTTGAGATAGTCGGTTGAAGTGCGTTTATGTCCCATCATCGAATATAGAGTGAAGCCAAAATCAAGGTTCTTGCAAATATTGAAATCATTGCGGAGTCTCCACAAAATAGGAG
The DNA here is from genome assembly GCA_964440745.1 of uncultured Bacteroides sp. Taxonomy (GTDB): domain Bacteria; phylum Bacteroidota; class Bacteroidia; order Bacteroidales; family Muribaculaceae; genus CAG-873. The sequence goes on along the minus strand of CAYTXF010000038.1, from coordinate 1,351 downwards.
GAGTGGTTTGACCAAGGAACACTTTATCCTTTTCGTTGTAGACGGGGGTCACAGTGCCGTCAGCATTCACCTTGTCATCATCTGTGTATATATTAGCCACCTTGGGGTCACCGGGTCTCTGACCATATTTGGCTGCTTCTTCTGCTTCCTCCACTTGCCAGATGCCATCCATTCTGTAAGTCCATATTTGACTGATGGGTCTGTCAATAAACCATCCATTTCCGGTATCATCCATTTCTTTTTGTCCAATGACATTGCCGTCTGCATCAAGCACATCTTCCATTTCATAGTATAGGTGCTTGATCCTGTTGCGGTTGTAAGAGAATGTTGCCTGAGTGGTCCATACGAAGTTCGGCAGATCGATGTTGCAGGAGTTTAGGGTAACCTCAAAGCCTCGGTTATTTACCTTACCGAGATTAGTTGTTATGCTTTCAAAACCGGCGAATTTGGGAAGCCCCTTTGTCATAATCATGTCATGGGTATTTTTGTTGTAAAAGTCTACGCTTCCGAATATCCGAGAGTTAAATAATGAAAAGTCTAGACCAATGTTGAGCGCTTCAGTCTTTTCCCATTGAAGATTGGGATTGGCCATGCGGTCAAATGAGAGGTACTTCATATCGTTGGCCACGGCACCTGATTCATTGAGATAACCTTGCGTTTTGCCAGTGCCGGAAGCAAGGTTTGACAATGCAATATACTCATTATCGAGCGACCGATTACCATTTTTACCCCACGAAATACGGAGTTTACCATCATTCATCCAATGAAACTTCCAGAATTTTTCGTTAGTGAATCTCCAAGCCAGTGCCAAAGAGGGGAAAGTGGCATGGGGATTGTTTAATCCGAAAGCAGAATACCCGTCTCTGCGGATTGAAGCTGTCAGCATATATTTGTCATCAAACCCATAGAACAGTCTTGCCATGAGCGCATCGCCACTTGTATGGGTATCATTGGTGCTGAAACTCGATTCTGCCTTGGTGGCATTTTGGGTGTTATGGAATCCGAGTGCATCAGTCGGCAGAATATGCTTGGCGTTTATGTCGTCACTCCAATATTTATGTTCTTCAGCTTCCTGCACAAGTGTCACTACAAAATGATGCAGATTTTTGAACTCTTTGTCCCATGTGATTATATTGTTGAGAGTCCAATCAAAATTACTTTTCCAATTTCGCGAGACACTTGAGTCTTTAGCCGTACGACCCGGTTTCTCAGAGTTTGTCCACGAACGGTTCTTGTAGTCTTGAAAGCGGGGAGCAATGTTGAATTGATAGGAGAATCCAAAAGGCATTGTAACCTTTACATTGAAAATGGTATTGAATACCCTTATTTCACGCTCTACATCATCCCAGAC
>CAYTXF010000037.1:15401-27187 GCA_964440745.1 uncultured Bacteroides sp. | reverse complement strand
AGCTTCAGCGCCTTGGCGTGGAGGTGGTAGCCTGCGACAAGTATGCCTTGGCTCCAGCCATGCATGTGGCCGACGAGGCGATGGTGTTCAACATGCTCGATCCTGAAGCCCTGCGCGAAGCGGTGCTGAAAGTAAGGCCCGACCATATCATACCTGAAGTAGAGGCAATAGCTACCAGCGAGCTCATGAAGCTCGAAAAGGAAGGCTGGCATGTGACGCCCACTGCGCAAGCCACCGTGCTTACCATGAACCGCGAGGGCATCCGCCGTCTGGCTGCTGAGGTCCTAAAGATTCCCACCTCGCCATATCGCTTTGCCAGCAACTACGAAGAATTCCGCAAGGCCGTGGATGAAATCGGCATACCCTGCGTTGTAAAGCCTGTGATGAGTTCGTCGGGTCATGGCCAGTCGGTTATCAAGAAGTCGGAAGATATCGATCATGCTTGGCAAATCTCCCAGAGCGAGGGGCGCTCGGGAGCCGGCAAAGTGATCGTTGAGGGATTTGTGAAATTTGACTACGAAATCACCCTGCTTACAGTGCGCAGCATCTCTGGCACGCAATACTGCAAGCCGGTGGGCCATATCCAGGTGGATGGGGATTACCGCGAGAGCTGGCAGCCCCAGCCTATGGATGAAACAGCCCTAAAGGAGGCTCAGGAATACGCCAAAAAGATAACCGACGCTCTCGGAGGCCATGGCATCTTTGGAGTGGAACTTTTTGTCAAGGAGGGCCACGCTATTTTCAGCGAGGTGTCGCCCCGTCCCCATGACACTGGCATGGTCACCATGATCTCCCAAGACATGAGCGAATTTGCCCTCCACGCTCGCGCTTTACTCGGTCTGCCAGTGCCAGGAATCCGATTCTATGGCCCTTCAGCCTCGCGAGCAATCGTCGTGGAAGGCGACTCTGATCAAATTGAAATGTGCAATCTCGATCAAGTGCTCAAGGAGGAGGGAGTGCAAATCCGCATCTTCGGCAAGCCCGAAATCAAGGGCCATCGCCGCATGGGTGTGATCCTTGCGTCAGCCGACACTTTGGAGGAAGCCCGGGCTAAAGCCGAGCGGGCATACCAAGCTCTCCAGGTGAAAGTGCATCCTCGCCGCAAATAATCCAGCATTTCGGAGAATAAGCTGCCTATGATATCAGGATCAAGGCCTTATTCTCCATTTTTTAAGGGAAAATTTGGTTTTGCGCTAAAAAATTATGCCTTAAAACACAAATTTGTGGCACAATTCAAAAATTTTGAGTATATTTGCACAAATTTGAAAGAAATAACAGGAAGTCACGTCAAAAATGATCAAGACAGCGATAGAAAAGGTGATGGCCGAAGATATGGCTGGCATTTGGACTCTCCTCTCCCCGGAGGAGCGACGCCAAGTGGTTGATAATTTTACCATCCACAATTTCAAGAAAAATCAAATTATATATCTTGAAAAGGAAGAGCCTGAATATCTGTGGTGCCTGCTCAAAGGAAAGGTGAAAATATATAAGGACGGCGTATGCGGCCGTCAGCAAATACTGCGTCTCATCCGGCCGGTGCAATATTTCGGATACCGCGCTTACTTCGCTCAAGAGCCCTATGTGTCCACAGCTTCTGCCTTCGAAGCCTCAACCCTGGGAGCGATTCCAATGGAAGTGGTCAAGCAGATGATCATGCAGAACAGCAAAATAGCCTGGTTTTTCCTGACAGAGCTCAGCCGCAATCTCGGCAATAGCGACTCGCGCATAGTGAATCTGACACAGAAGCATATACGCGGACGCTTGGCAGAAGCTCTGATGGTGCTTCGCGACAGTTACGGCTACGAGGAAGACAACATCACACTTAAAATTTACATGTCGCGCGAAGACTTGGCCAACCTTTCAAATATGACCACAAGCAATGCCATACGCACCCTCTCAGGCTTTGTAGCCGAAAAGTATATCGTGGTGGATGGCCGCAGCATAAAGATCCTTAACGAAAACGCACTGCGCAAAATCAGCAAATTCGGATAACGTCCCACCCTTTTTATCCATGTCAACACTTACTGAAGAAATCAACAAGCGGCGCACATTCGCCATCATTTCTCACCCTGATGCCGGCAAAACCACTCTCACCGAAAAGCTTCTGCTTTTCGGTGGCGCTATTCATGTGGCTGGCGCCGTGAAATCCAATAAAATCAAAAAGACTGCCACCAGCGACTGGATGGAAATTGAAAAGCAGCGCGGCATCTCAGTGGCCACATCCGTAATGGGATTCAACTATGGGGACTATAAAATCAATATCCTTGATACCCCGGGCCACCAGGATTTCGCCGAGGATACTTACCGCACTCTTACGGCTGTTGACTCAGTAATCATCGTGGTGGATGTGGCCAAGGGTGTGGAGCAGCAGACTCGCAAGCTAATGGAGGTATGCCGCATGCGCAACACCCCCGTCATCATATTTGTCAACAAGCTCGACCGCGAGGGCCGCGACCCATTTGACATCCTCGACGAATTGGAATCAGAGCTCAAGATAGCCGTGAGGCCACTGAGCTGGCCCATCAATATTGGCGCCAAATTCAAGGGCGTATACAATATTTACGAGCAGACTCTTGACCTGTTCACTCCCAATAAGCAGCGAGTGAGCGAACGCGTGGAAATCGATGATGTCAATGATCCGCGCATCGATGAAGCAGTGGGCGCTGACGATGCAGCCAAGCTTCGCGAAGACCTGGAGCTGATCGAGGGTGTCTATCCGGCTTTTGACAAAGAGGAATATCTGCGCGGCAAATTAGCGCCAGTATTCTTCGGCTCAGCCCTTAACACCTTTGGCGTCAAGGAATTGCTCGACTGCTTTGTGGAAATAGCTCCATCGCCGCGCCCAGTGCAGGCCGAGGAGCGCCTGGTACGCCCCGACGAGGAGCAGTTCTCGGGCTTCGTCTTCAAGATCCATGCCAACATGGACCCCAACCACCGCTCGTGCATCGCTTTTGTCAAGGTATGTTCGGGAAAATTCGAACGCAATGTCTACTACAAGCATGTGCGCAGCGACAAGCAACTGCGCTTTGCCGCTCCCACAGCCTTTATGGCCCAGAAAAAGGATATTGTCGACGAGGCATATCCGGGCGACATTGTGGGCATCCCGGATACTGGCAATTTCAAGATTGGTGACACGCTGACATCCGGAGAAAATATCCATTTCAAGGGTCTTCCCAGCTTCTCGCCTGAGATGTTCAAATACATCGAGAACTCTGATCCCATGAAGAGCAAACAGCTCGAAAAGGGCATCCAGCAGCTCATGGACGAGGGCGTGGCTCAGCTGTTTGTCAACCAATTCAATGGCCGCAAACTTATAGGCACCGTAGGCCAACTGCAATTCGAGGTGATCCAGTTCCGCCTATTGCATGAATATGGCGCTCAGTGTCGCTGGGAACCCATCTCTCTTTACAAGGCATGCTGGATTGAGAGCGACGATCCTGCTGCATTGGAAGCGTTCAAAAAGCGCAAGCACCAGTACATGGCAGTTGACCGCGAGGGCCGTGATGTCTTCCTGGCCGACTCGTCATATGTGCTGCAGATGGCTCAGAATGATTTCCCCAAGATCCGCTTCCATTTCACCAGCGAATTCTAACCCACATAGAAAGGCTTATTGTATGCCAGCACGCGGTAAAGGGCGTAGATGGCATCTTTCGGCACGTGCATGCGCGGATACTTGGGATTCACGCTTTCGGCCCACACATAGAGCTCGTTGTCGCCGTCGGGGAGCACTCTTTTCACAAACACTCCGTTTTCGGTGTCAAGCACCAGGGCCTGACCCCACGGGATGAAGGCTGCTTCGTTGATGCGCTTGATGAAAAGTATGGCTCCGTCGGGAAAGAGAGGTTCCATAGAGTCTCCCGATACCGGCACTGCCAGATCGGCCTGCTGGGAGGGCGAAGGCAACTTGGGGCATCTCTCCAATTGCACCCCCTCTTCGTAGTATGTGTGAATTGGTCCGGCTGAAGCCGCAAGCTCAACCAAGGGCACCATTTTTACCTTAGGCGCACTGCCGGTTTCTTCTTGTGTCTTTTCTTCTACTTCCTTTGCAGTGGCTGGGGAGCTTTCTTCTGATGTGAGCAGCATTTCCCCCTCGCCTGTCAACAGCCATACTCGGTTGAGTCTTGGCAACACGGTCATGAGCCGCTCGCATACGGTAGGCGAAATGTTGCGTGTCTTGCCCTTAAGGATGTCGTAGAAGGCCTGCGGCCGATCGTAGCCGCACAGGTCGGCCAATGATTTCACATTGGTGTTGAGATGCGTCACTAACGCTTGCAATCGCTGAGAGGCTGTCATTTTTCAAGATTTTTTCTTTAAGTTTTATGCAAAGATACAAATTTTTTCATAATTTCCGATCATATCTTCACAAAATTATCTTTGGATTTAATATTTTTGTATAGCAGCATGGGATAATACGATAAGCACACTGATTTATCTATATTCTTGGACCAAGTTTGGATAAATGACAAATTTTCCCCTTCTATCTGCCAAATTCCTGCAGATTTTAGCGGGCCGGCGGATTTTTGTTGAAAAAAATTTTGTTAATTCAAAAAAAACTCGTACCTTTGCACTGCAATTGCGGGATTCGTTAGCTCAGCTGGTAGAGCACAACACTTTTAATGTTGGGGTCCTGGGTTCGAGCCCCAGACGGATCACCTCTTACATTTTACCAAAAGCCTCCGAAAATTCGGAGGCTTTTTTTGATTTGTCGATTTATATTTATTACCTTTGCATATTACTAACCTTATTAGATACAAGAGTATGCCCGAGATAAGTAGTTTTAACTGATATGGAAAATGAAATTTTGTTTGTGGTGAAGGCGAACTATGAGCATGACTATGTGCTTCGCATTGGCTTCAACAATGGAGTAGAAAAATTGTACGATTTCTCCAAGGATTACAATGAGGGCATATGTCAAAAGCTAAAGGACTTGGATTATTTCAGGAACTTCACTATAGACCCATTCTCTATTGATTGGAACAATGAGATAGGTTTTGCCCCTGAATATCTATATGAAAATGGGACTGTCATTGCATAATGTATGCGCTGTTCAACCAAGTGCAATTGGACAGCAGCCGCACTTGTGTCTATTGGAATGAAGACATAGACTTGCCAAGTGATTCTATATATGAATACGGCAAATCTCTCAACATATAAACTTGCTACGGATTACCTAAAATGTAAACCAATAGGTAAACCAACAGAATACACAAAGAACATTCAAATCTTTTAAGCCATTGGCTTACAAAAAGTTTAACTCCATACCAACAGAGGAAGTGGCACAACACTTTTAATGTTGGGGTCCTGGGTTCGAGCCCCAGACGGATCACATCAAGCAAACCGAAGGAGGGCCTTTGTGGGTCCTCCTTTTTTATGTTATAACATAAGCCTGGGATCAGGCCATTAGCTGGTCGGAGATTTTGAGGATGACGTCGCGGAGCTCGAGATTTTGCTTGAAGTGGTCTGGGAGGGCAGCATAGCCGTGGAGAGCGCCCACAAGGTTGCCAGCAACGGCTCCCGTGGAGTCGCTGTCGCCATTGTGATTGACAGCGGCAATGATGGCCTTCTCGGAATCAGCAAGATGCTTCTTCAGGCAATATGCGGCGATGTAGCAGGCTTCCTCCCCTACCCAGCCTTCACCAATTTGGCGAATTGCCTCTTCGTCGGGCAGCTCCTTGTTAGCCATGCTGAGCGCATGCCTCAGGCCGTCCTTGAATTCTTTGAGATAACTCAGGGCATCTTCACCATCCCCCTTGGCTCGGATATATTCCCTTACTGCCTGTTCTCCCATCTCAGCCATTTCCTCAAGTTTATTGGGATCTTCCATAAGTTCCCGACAACTTTCCTCATTTAATAATATGAGCTGCTGCACCCAAGCGGCGAACACTCCGGCCGATATCCATCCCAGAGGATGCTGATGAGTCATGCGGGCCGCTTCGCACGCCACCGCTGCTGTCTTCTCCAGAGACCATCTGTGCGCCGCGCCGTAGATTCCCACAGGCGCCACGCGCATTATGCCACCGCATCCCTTACTGGTATTGTGTACAGGGCGCCCCTCTTTGATGCTCTCCAGCGCCGACATGCAAGTCATCCCCGGTGCGCGGCGCGAATAGAGCTCTCTCACCTCGCTCAGCCAGCACTTCGCATTGGGCTGTTTGGCGCAGCCGCCAGTCTGCGTTTCGTACCACTCCAAGTAAGCCGCTTGGATATCATCAATCAGAAGGCCGTTGGCAGTGAAGAGAGTCATCTGAGTGTCGTCGCTAATCTCTGCCAACCCTTTGCGATCCAATTCATAGCGTGTGATGCCCTGTGACCCATACATGGCCACAATCTGCTTGTAGCTCTTAAACTCTACTGCGTATCCCAGAGCGTCACCAGCGGCTCCGCCTACCAGGCAACCTTGAATCTTGTCTTGAAGCGTGTTCATAACGATTGCTTTTTTAATGTTACAATATGATGTGTTGTTTTGACACCACAAAGATAGTGTGTAATTTTGACACTACAAAATATTTAACATAGTTTTGCTAAAATCGCTATTGATGCCGCCCAGACAATGACGTTGAATGGTTTTAACAAAAAGTTTCTCGCATGTTGGAAACTTTTTGTATCTTTGCACTATCACCACTTAAAAATTTTTGATCACGATCCGAAGCCAGATCAAATTCGCAAGATTCTGAATGATAATGAGAAGAAAGTCGATACATAGCGCTATGGACATGGAGGAGCGAGCCATGCAGCTCGGCTTCTTGCCTTTTTTCCCATGTGGGATACCTGGATTTTCAATCGAGGAGATGGTGGCGCCCGAGTTGTGGTTTTCCGACCAGGAGGACGGCCCATGGGAATGGAAAGGGCCTGTGATTAAAGAGGGACATTGCGCCTATGGCAAATTCTTCAATCGTAAGGCCGGATATGTAAGTCTGGAATGGCTCCCGGATCTGATGAATTACCGCCGGAGCAAGCCTCTGGCCTACAACGACGACATAGCTGCGCTCGACGACATCGTGCTTCAGACAATAGAAATCGAAGGGTCTGCCACCATCAAGGAATTGCGTCAACTGCTAAGCTTCGCCAAGGGCCGCGGCAAGCGGAAGAAAACTCAGGAGACTTCAGAGCAGCCTCTTGATGAGAAAATCAGCCTGGAACCGATATTGGTACGCTTGATGATGGAGCTTCGCCTCGTGATCAGCGACTTCGAATACAATATCGACCGTCACGGCAGGCCTTACGGCTGGGGCATCGCCCGATATGCCACGCCCGAGTCGCTCTATGGCCCCATGTCTGTTGACCGCACCCCTCAGGAATCTTTCAATCGAATCCTAGAGCACTTCAAGAAATTATTCCCTGACGCGCCAGAAAAGATTCTCTTAAAACTTATAGGATAAAATTCAATCGTAAACTGCACTTATGGTGCCTATAAACCTCATTGCAATGAAAAAGATGATGTTCGTTCTGACCCTGTGCGCTGCATTTGCGACAGGCCATTCATTAGAACCCCGACAATCAGTGCCGCTTGATTCCATAATTCTGAGCGATCCTGCCATCTTGGCCGATGCCGCCACGGAGACATATTACATGACCGGCACAGGAGGCAAGCTGTGGCGAAGTCCTGACCTGAAGTTATGGGATGGGCCTTTCGATGTGGTGGAGATTGACACAACGTCGTGGATGGGCAGCCATTCCATGATATGGGCTGCCGAACTTCACGCCTACAATGGCCGCTACTACTATTTTGCCACCTTCACCAATGAGGACATCACCATTGGAGAGCATAATGGCGAGCCGTTGCCGCGCCGCGCAAGCCACGTGCTGGTTAGCGACAACCCTATGGGGCCATATCGCCCGGTCGGTTCGGATGACTATCTACCAGCTGACAGGACTACTCTTGATGGCACCTTCTGGGTTGAGCCTGACGGCACCCCCTACATGGTCTATTGCTGGGAATGGCTGCAGCAGGGCGACGGCACCATCGAGGCCATCGAGCTGAAGCCTGACCTCTCGGGGTCTGTGGGCGAAGGCAAGGTGCTTTTCCGCGCAAGCGACGCTCCCTGGAATTTCGACGATCTCCGAGGCGAACTCAGCACTGGCAAGCAGAGCGAAGTCACCGACGGTCCCTATCTTTTCCGCACTGATACTGGGCGCCTTGGCATGATTTGGACCAGCTGGAAAGGCGACATTTACTGCCAGGGCGTGGCTTATTCCGAGAGCGGCACTCTTGAAGGGCCATGGACTCAGGAGCCGGATCTCATAACGCCTCCCAACTTCGGACATGGCATGCTCTTTCAAGACTTCTCGGGCCGCTGGCTGATGTCAGTTCACAGCCACCGCGACGATCATGGCCGCTATGTGCGAATCCCCCATCTATTCAAAGCCGACCTCTCTGGCGACAAGCTCTCTCTTTCCCCTCTTCCCGTTAGGAGAGCGGCTCCGTGAGCCGCCCAATCAACAAAAATTTCTTATTATTTCTTTCTTTTCTTACAATTTCTTACTTCACTGAGCCAGAGCCGTCAGGCTCTGCCTGACGTTTATGTAGTAAGAAGTATTAAGAAACAAAAGAATCAAAAGAAATCTTCTTCGCTTATTTCTTAAGGTTATATATCCGATCTATCCGTAGCATTATTATTAAAGACTCGCTTTATATCCTCGCCGTCCTTCATATATAAAGTATTGAAATTTACCAGATAACCAAGATACTTATCACTCAACTGTAAGTAATTCATCAATTGCTTAAAATTTTTTGGTATTAAATATTCTACACTCTTTAATTCCAGTATAATCTTGTTATCCACTAATATGTCAATCTCATAAGCATCCTTGATTTCAACGCCCTTATACATCACTGGTAACTTTACCTTGTACTCTGCTGGAATGTTACGTAGTTGTAGTTCCCTCATCAATGCTAAATGATAACATTCTTCATAGAGGCCCGGACCCAGGATTTTATGTACCTCATAAATTGCTCCTCTTACCTTATAAGAAAGTTTTTCCATAAAATATAGTTTTATTATTTAAATTGATATTTAATTAATACCTGATGTTCCCTTAGCAAGAATTTCTTATTATTTCTTTCTTTTCTTACAATTTCTTACTTCCAGATTCCAGAGCCGCCAGGCTCTGCCTGACGTTTATGGAGTAAGAAGTATTAAGAAAAGAAAGAATCAAAAGAAATCTTCTTCGCTATGGCTCAGGCCATCCGGGGGGCCGACTGGTATGCAGTTCGCGGAACTGCACTCCCCAAACCCATCCGGGCGGCCGACTGAACAAAATCTCTTCACCTTTCATACAATAGGCTTGTGGATAGCGCCTATATTCGTTAAATTTCATTTTTTACGTCCAGCGGCGGCGGATGGTCAGGGGGATGGCTTCGGGATGCCTTTCATAGAATTTGTCAAAATCTTCGACCACACATGCGAGATAACCGCCGCCACCTGCGCCCGGCATCTTGTAGGCCATGACCTCTGGCCGGTACCTTTCGATGAAAGCGTCAACCTCCTCTGGTCTCATGGCCGGAAACATCGCCACCTGGGCCTCAAACGATTCCAGGTAGGCATTTGCGAAAGCATCGAGGTCTTTTCGCAGGATGGCGTCCCAGCAATCGTCGGCCGCACTGGCCAGTCGCACCACCCCCTCTTCGGTGATGTTGGAGCCATTCAGCACGTTCAGGCCGTCGGGACGCGGGAACATAGGAATGAGGCACAGATGGCTTTCGAGCCAGGAGAGGACTTCCTCATCGTGGACGCTTTCGATCTTTTCGGGCCAGAAGTTGGCATTGTAATAGTGGCGCACCAGACCTGGCATGCAGATGCCAATAGCATCCTGGGCGCCGCTGACGTGGCTCTGCCGCCGGGGCTCGTTCTCGAAGCAGAAACTCAGCTTAGCCAGCATCTCAGGATCCATATCGGGCAGCTGGTTCGGCCAAATCTTGCGGATCATATTGCGAGTCGAGGTCGACAGACCGCAGCGCTCCCTGATTTCAAAAGTCGGCTCAAGCGAAATGGTGATGGCCCAGCCCGGATGGTATTTGCTCACGTATGGCTGGTCGATCCAAGTGCCAGCCAAGTCGAGTCGCGTGGGTATCTGGCACTCGGTCTTGCGCAGGCTGGTGGTGCTGCGGGCCTCCAGACCCTGGTCGGGCACGCGCTGAAGCTCGATGTAATCTATCCCCCTACTCTCGCACAGTTTGCGTTTTTCCTCGCTTCCGCCGTCGGTATTGACCACGAAGACATCGGGCTTGACCATGTCGAGCGTCTCAACAAAGTCCATGATGCCGTGGCCCGGGTTGATGTATGCATCCTTCACATAGCGGATGGCCTTGACCATGTAGAGGCGCTCCTTTTCGGAGTAAACCGTTTTGCGGTGTTTGTAGCCAAGAATCGTTTCGTCGCTGCCGATGCCGACATACAGATCGCCATACTGCGCTGCCTCCTTAAAAAACGCCACATGCCCCGAGTGCAGCATGTCATAGCACCCGCTCACAAAGACCTTCTTTCTCTTTTCCATTGAATTCATTCTTTACTGCAAAATAGAATTTACGAAATTAATAAAAATTTATGAATTGGCGAAACCTTTTTTCTTAAAACTTCTCTTCTTCCTCCTCAAGCCCTCGAACGTTGAAACGCCCCGTTAGGAGAGCGGCTCCGCGAGCCGCGGCCGATAGGAGAGCGGCTCCGTGAGCCGCGGTTTTTTTCGGGGGCTCACGGAGCCCCTCTCCTATCGGGGGCTCACGGAGCCCCTCTCCTATCCGGGGCTCACGGAGCCCCTCTCCTATCGTCTGGGGCCCGACGGGCCATGGCGTGAGAAACTGAGGATCAAAAGCCTGCGGGGCTTGGGAATTTCGGGGGAATTTGCTAACTTTGCGGTGCATAAAAAAGCGAGAAGGAAAAAGGCAGCCAAGCGTCATGCAGCCTTTCTGCACAGCAGGAAAAAAGGCCATGTGAGAAAAAGCGATTACGGACAACAAAACGCGCATGAGAAGAATACTGCTCATACTATTTGCAATCGTCGGCGTTCTTTACGGAACGCCACAAGACAGCGACAGGGGCCCGATGATGGCCGGGCTCACCTTCGGCCTCAACAATGACGGCTGGGAGTGGAGCTTCGACTTCTCGTGGTACCCCGTGCCTTCGCTCGGCCTCAAGGCTTCGGTGGGACTTGCCGCTGAGATAGCTGATTCCGAACCCCTGGAAGACTTTGAGTGGCTGGACAGGTACGCATGGCGGTTCAAGTTCACTCCCTCTCTGGAGCTGCGCTCTCCTGCGCTTGTCCGTTGGAACGGCGGAAGCAACAGCCTCAGCCTTTTCGCCAATCCAGGTGCCGTCCTTTCGCCTGGAGCAAGGGGAAGCCGCGACCCTAAATGGCTATGCTATCAGCTCAGAGCAGGCGTGGAAATGGTGTTCCATGAAAACGTAGTTCTCCAGATGGGATACGGCTATTCCAACTTCTGCCTCTATTCTGGCTGTCCGTACAGCTATTACGATTACGACGACACCGACCATCCGACCCATACCGGTTTCGCAACCATAGCCTACCGATTCTGAAATAAATTCCTCTTAAGTCATAAGAATCTTATCCTTAGGCAGTTTTAATGTCTGACAAAATCTCTTCATCTTGCATATTATAGGCCTGGGGATAGCACAGTTAATTTTCTATTGTTATGGCCAACGGCGGCGGATAGTCAGTGGGATGGCCTCCATTTGCAGTTCACGGAACTGCACTCCCCAAACCCATCCGGGCGGCCGACTGGTATGGACCGCCAACCCTGCCATCAGCCTTGGTTGTCGGACTGCAGTTCC
>CAYTXF010000037.1:0-15301 GCA_964440745.1 uncultured Bacteroides sp. | reverse complement strand
GCGAACTGCATACCAACCCTGCCATCAGCCTTGGTTGTCGGACTGCAGTTCCGCGAACTGCATACCAACCCTGCCATCAGCCTTGGTTGTCGGACTGCAGTTCCGCGGAACTGCATACCAACCCTGCCATCAGCCTTGGTTGTCGGACTGCAGTTCCGCGGAACTGCATACCAACCCTGCCCTTTCCCATGCCATATTACAATGTCAAGCCAAAGGGTAGCAGGCTAATGCAACGTGTATCTCTATTAAAAAAGGGATAAGAGATAAGCATCGAAAGGAGCCTTGATGACTTGACCTATCGATACTCTGTTGGCAAGCCCATCGCCAGCATCAACAATCTCGAATTCAAGCGCTCCTTAGTGCGATGCGTCAAGTTGGATTCCCTTAGCGGCGAAAAATACGTCCTGCCCATTCTCGGAGGCCTGGACGATGGCTGGAACCGCTACGGCGACTATTCGGCGCGCCCAAGCATCTTCAAGCTCGTGAAAGAGATTTATGAAATCCTCAAGCACAAGCGCGACGGCATAGCCATCCGTCACACCCGGCATGAAGAACCTGACCTCGAGTTCTAAGATCTGAAGACCTACGCAACCGCTTATCCATCTGAATCAATGCGCAAAGATGAATATGCGCAAAGAAACATCTGCATCGATGCGCAAAGACATAATTGAATTAATGCGTAAAGATGCAGATAATAAATGCATCATTGCGCAACGGCATAATTGAATCATTGCGCAACGGCATAATTGAATCATTGCGCAGAGACATAACTGAATCGATGCGCAACGGCATAATTGAATCTCTGCGCAATGGTGCATTTGCACAAAGATGTTGATAATAATTGTAACCTTTCAACTTTCCGTCCGCCAGCTTCACTCCTCAGGTTCCCGCCTGCTTCTTGGAGCTAACGGTTTGGTCTTATTTTGCTTGTCGGCGAGCAGAAAAATGGCTAACTTTGCAGAAGTTTTGAGGCATGGCTGCTTTGCGATGCGACGGAGCCCTGCATAAATGATGAAGAAATGGTTACTGAAAGTCTGAAAAACTACATAGAAGACAGCATTCTGCCGCTTTACGACGGATTCGACGCGGCGCACCAGCGCGACCATGTCGAAATGGTCATCGCGGAGAGCATGGAATTGGCAGCCAAATACGGCCTGGACGAGGATCTCGCCTACGTCGTTGCCGCATACCACGACGTTGGCATGCTCAACGGGCGCGAATTCCACCATCTGGATTCGGGAAGGCTTCTGAGGGAAGACCTCTGGCTTAAGGAGTGGCTCGATGCTGATCAGGTGGAAACTGCGGCACAGGCAGTCGAAGACCACCGCGCAAGCACCGGCTCCGAGCCGAGAAGCATCTACGGCAAGGTGGTGGCTGAGGCTGACCGCCACATCGATGCCGACACAATCATCTCCCGGACAATACAGTTCGGGCTTGCCAACTATCCCGGGCTTGGCAAGGAAGAGCAATGGGAGCGAGCCTTCGGCCATCTTGTGGAGAAATACGGCGACGGCGGCTACCTGAAGCTTTGGTTCAAAGACAGCCCCAATGCCGCAAGGCTGAAAGATTTGCGGACGCTCATAAGGAACAGGCCCCTGCTAAGGGCGAAATTCGAAGCCAGGCACGACGAACTGACCAAAGGGATCCAAAGCAAGCACAAGATGCCTGCAAGAATCCTTTGGAGAGTATGACTACTTATAAGAGTTTAATGCCTTAAATCGAGGATTAATGAAGCTGCTTTACCTGCACGGATTCACCGCCAGCGGACAATGCGAAATCGCCAACGAGCTTAGGAGTTGCCTTGACGGCATCGCCGAAGTCATCGCGCCCGACCTTCCGCTCTATCCCGAAGACGCAATGGAGCTTGTCAGGAACATATGCGAAGAGCAGAATCCCGAAATCGTGGTGGGCTCCAGCTGCGGTGCCTTTTACGCGCAGATGCTGGCAGACGGGCAGAGGCAGATCATCCTTGTCAACCCCTTCTTCACGATGTCTGAGTTCCTGGAGCCGAGGATCGGAAAGCGCAGCTACAAGTCGAGAAGGCTTGACGGAAGGCAGGAGTTCGAGGTCACCGAGGACCTGATAGGGCATTTCAAGGAAATGGAAAGCCGCCAGTTCGACAAGTACGATCCGGCGAACAAGCCTTCGGTCTACGGGCTGTTCGGTACCAAGGACGACCTTGCGCATTTCCGCAGCACTTACGACCGGTACTATGCCAATGCGCGAGAGTTCGACGGCCATCACACGATGACAAGGCAGAATGTCCGGGAAAGCCTCGTTCCGCTGATATTGGATATCGCCGTGTATCCCGATGCTGCCGCTTTGTGGGAACGGTCGGTCAAGGCGACCCACTGTTTCTTGAAGGAGGAGGATTTAGAATTCTACAAGAGCCGCATAAGGGATTATCTGAAATCGGTGAGGATCTATGCGGAATGGGCAAGCGACGGATCGATGTCAGCCTTCATGGGCGTGTCGCAGGATGCCATAGAGATGCTTTTCACGGATCCCAGGCATTTCCGCGAAGGCTTGGGAAGAAGGCTTGTGAAAAAGGCCCTGTCTCATGGCCTCCGAAAGGTGGACGTCAACGAGCAAAACGCGTCTGCCCTAAGATTCTATGAGGCCATGGGCTTCAGCATAGCCTACCGGGATTCAACTGACTCCGAGGGCAGGCCCTATCCAATACTGCACCTTGAAAAGAGGGAATTGCAGCCTCAATCATAATCGAAAAACACTAACGAACAGACAAAACAGGAAAGATATGGCAAGGCTATTCATAGCGGTGGACCTCTCCGACGAGATGAGGGAAGCCATGGCAGACGTGCAGCAGCAGATGCGCGAGCAAGGCATCAGGGCTAGGTACGAGGATTCCAGGAACCTGCACATAACCCTTGCGTTCATCGGAGAAACCGACAGGACCGAGGACATCGGCAACGCCGTCGCGGACATGAGGATCAAGGCTTTCGACATCAGCCCGGCGCAGATCGGCTCCTTCCCGAGGCACAGCGTGCTGTGGGTGGGACTGACGGCCAAGGACCGGCTTAAGGAACTGTCGGACTCAGTCAGGTCCAAGCTGGATGAGATTGGGGTGGCCTACGACAAGAAGGATTTCGCGCCCCACATAACGATCGCAAAGGATCCCTCGGACATGAGGCCCGATGTCGAAATAGAGCCCGTCAGGATGAGCGTCGGCCAGATTTGCCTTATGGAGACCACAAGGACCCCCAGCGGAAAGATAGCCTATGCAAGAAGGCGTCTGTCAGCGATGCCTTAGGCAATAGCTGAGAGCTTTAAGATGATGAATAGAGGTGAGGCATCGTTTAAAGTTCCATGTTATAACTCCAAGCAATCGCCGCAGCTCAGATAGGCGATCCGGCCACCAAGGAGAGCCTTCAGACGATCGTAGGCATCCAAGCCGGTGCAGTGGCACGTGTGGATGCGCAAGGAGAGCTTGGCCAGCTTGCGGGCGAAACCCTCGATGAAAGATTTGTCGGAAACTCCTGTCAGATGCAAGCCCGTCACCGCATCTGTTATCGGCTCCCCGATGATTCCCTCGGCCCTGCGGATGATGTTGAGCAGCCCGGAGTGGGCGCAGCCCGCCAGCAGCACCCTGCGGCCGCCCTCAGAGACGATCAGACTCTGCTCGTGTTCAAAGTCATCCCGAATGAGCCTCCCTCCGACTTTCTTCAAGATGCGCTTGTTGGCCGGTGAGAAAAAGTCATTTCCCTCGCAGCCCGAGAAGAGGATCAGCCCTTCGGAGATCTCTAAGGCACCGTCCGTTAGGATGAGCCTCGGATTGCCCTGCAGCCCCTTGTCCAATCCTATGTACTTCGGGCCGTTTTCCTTTAGGGAAAAGCAGTCTGCGAAGGCGTTCCGATGCAGGTAGACGGGTGCCTTTGGATTAATCTCCAAAAATTTCCCGATGCCTCCTCCGTGGTCGTAGTGGCCGTGTGAGATTACAGCGAACTCCGCTTCGCAAGCGTCGATGCCCATTGCCCTGGCGTTCTCGGCGAACAGCGCTCCCTGGCCCAGGTCGAAGAAGAACCTGCGGCCGCAAGCCTCAACCCAAAGGCTCAGGCCGTGTTCGACAGGCAGTCCGCACCGCGAGACGTTTTCCGCTACTGCGCTTATTCTCATGTCCTTGCCTTTTATCTGTTCAGCTCTTCATATGAGCATCTATTTTTGCAATGGCAGTCTGCCAAATGGTCGTCCACATAGCCTGTGGCCTGCAGGAAGGCGTAGCATGTCACAGGGCCGAAGAACCTGAAGCCGCGCCGGCGCATGTCCTTGCTGATCGCTTCGCTCACTGCAGAGGAGGCAGGGATGTCGCCCAATGTCTTTGGCCAATTCACTATCGGCTTCCCCTCAGGCAGGAAAGAGCATATGTAGGCATGAAACGAGCCGAACTCTTTCTGCACTTCGAGGAAGAGCCGAGCATTGTGTATGGCGGCTTCAATCTTGCGCCGGTTCTTCACGATGCCGTCGAAGCGGGCCAGGCGCTCCGCGTCGCCAGCGGTCATCCGCGCCACTTCCCTGGCGTCGAAGCCGCAGAACGCCTCCCGATACCCCTCGCGCTTGCGCAGGATGATGAGCCAGCTCAGCCCGGCCTGCGCGCTTTCAAGCACAAGGAACTCGAACAGCCGCTGCTCATCGTCTGGCGTCAGCCGTCCCCACTCGTTGTCATGATAAGCCACATACAGCGGATCTTCTCCGCACCAGGGGCATCGCTTCCTGCTAGCCTGAATGTATTCGGTTTTACTCATGACTTTCAAGTAATAATTTTTCCATATGGCAGGCATGCTCTTGGAGGACAGCCGCGCCGGCATGCCCGGCCCATTGCCGCGCCGGCTTGTTGCCGCCACAAAGTTACTCCTTTTTTCTCTAAGGCACGCTGAAGTTTGGAGGAAAATTTGTAATTTTGAAACGAAATTTGAAAAGAAAAGAATATGGACACATTGGAATGCATAAGGACGAGGCGCAGCTGCAAGAGCTACAGGCCCGAGATGCCCTCCGACGAGCTGATAGGAAAGGTGGCGGAAGCGGGCACATACGCTCCCACCGGGATGGGAATGCAGTCGCCGCTGATAGTGGCGGTGACCAGCAGGGAAACGCGCGACGAGCTGTCGAGGATGAACGCCGAGGTGCTCGGCACCGGCTCCGACCCGTTCTACGGAGCGCCGGTCATAGTCGTTGTGCTCGCCGACAAGAGCCGAAGCACCTATGTCAATGACGGCTCGCTTGTGATGGAGAACATGATGCTCGCTGCCCACGACCTGGGCCTCGGCTCGTGCTGGATCCACCGCGCGAAGCAGGTCTTCTCCTCCGAGCGCGGAAGGCAGCTCCTGAAGGACTGGGGCATCGAAGGCGACTACGAGGGCATAGCCCATCTCGCTCTGGGATACCCCGACGGGGATTTCCGCCCGGGCAAGCCCAGGAAGCCGGACTACGTCAGATACGTGAGATAATTCCTGCGCCAACCGGGATGAAAACAGGATTGGTGCTGGAAGGCGGAGGCCTCAGGAGCTTATTCTCTGAAGGAGTGTTCGACGCGATGCTGGAGCACGGCATCGAGTTCGACGGCATGATCGGAGTCTCAGCAGGAGCGTCGATCGGCTGCAACTTCAAGTCAAGGCAGATCGGCCGCGCGCTGCGCTACAACCAGAGGTACGCGAAAGACCGCAGGTACATCAGCCTGTGGTCGCTGCTGACCACAGGAGACATTGTCAACAGGGATTTCGCATACAATGCGCTTCCCTTGGAGTTGGACAGGATGGATGTCAGGGAATACGAATCCAATCCGATGGAGTTCTACGCGGTTTGCACCGATGTCGATACGGGAGAGGCGGAAACGAGGCTGCTCAGCAAGCTCGATTCAGAAACGCTGGAATGGATGCGGGCCTCCTCCTCGATGCCGATCGTGTCGAGGCCCGTGAAGATAGGAGGAAGGAGGTACCTGGACGGAGGCATATCGGATTCCATACCGCTGGAGCGCTTTCAGCGCATGGGCTACGATCGGTGCGTGGTGGTCCTGACGCAGCCTGCGGGCTACTTCAAGGAGCGCACCCGCCTCATGCCTCTCTTCAGGATTTTCTGCCGCTCAACCCCCGCCGTCATAGAGGCCATGGGAAGGCGCCACCTGATGTACAACGAGCAGCTGCGCTATGTGGAGCGTGAGGAAAGCGCAGGAAGAGCGCTCGCGATATGCCCCGAGCGCCCCTTGGAGATAGGCAGGCTTGAGATGGACCCAGCCAAGATGAAGCGGGTGTACGACTTGGGCAGAAAGGCCGGAGAGGAGTCGACAGCCAAGATCAGGGAGTTTCTGGAACGCTGATGTGACTGCCGCAAAGCCGGGCGACCGAGTGGCGGTGAACGTGGAGACCTTCTGCGGCGCATGCTTCTTTTGCAAGCATGGCTGGGTGAACAACTGTACTGACCACAACGGAGGCTGGGCTCTTGGCTGCCGCATCGATGGAGGACAGACGAGCCTTGTGCGAGTGCCTTATGCAGACACGGGCTTGACAAAGATTCCTGACAGCGTAACTGACGAGCAAGCCTTGTTCGTCGGCGACATCCTTGCCACAGGCTTCTGGGCTGCGAGAATCAGCGAAATCACTCCCGAGGATACCGTGCTGATAATAGGAGCCGGCCCGACTGGCTTGTGCGCCCTTCAGTGCGTTCTGCTCAAGCATCCCAAGAAAGTTATCGTTTGCGAGGCTGATGAGCATCGCAGGCAGTTGGTCAAGGCGCATTATCCTGACGTTGTTGTTGCCTCCCCAGAAGAATGCAACAAGGCAGTAATGAGCGTCAGCGAGCATGGAGGGGCCGACCGAGTGATTGAAGTTGCCGGAACGGAAGACACATTCCGCATGGCTTGGCAATGCGCTCGTCCGAATGCAATCGTGACGATAGTGGCATTATACGACAAGCCACAAGTGCTGCCTTTGCCAGACATGTACGGCAAGAACATAACATTCAAGACAGGAGGCGTTGACGGCTGCGATTGCGCTGAAATCCTCGATTTGATAAGCCAGGGCCTGATTGACACCACATGGCTCATAACCCATCGCTTTCCTCTCAGCCAGATTGAGAAGGCTTACGGCATTTTCGAGAACAAAGAACAAAATGTGATCAAAGTGGCCATTTATCCAGATTGAAATAAGAGTGTCATGTTGCTAATCAAATCGGCTGAAGCTCAAGTTAGAATTAAAGTCTGATTTGGAATTTAACGCCTAATCATAGAAAAAAGCAGAAACAAGCCCCGCAAGCCTGCGCCCCTGGAATTATGGTAAATTGTTTGGCGGATCGGAGGATAATCGCTAACTTTGAAGCATGGAAAGGAAGCGCCAGTACATATGCATCGACCTGAAGTCGTTCTACGCCAGCGTGGAGTGCGTCGAGAGGGGTCTGGACCCGCTCGACGCCCTGCTCGTGGTGGCCGACGCTTCGCGCACAGAGAAGACCATCGGGCTCGCCCTCACCCCCTCGCTCAAGGCCTACGGCCTGGGAGGCCGCTCCAGGCTCTTCGAGGTGGCGCAACGGATCCGCGAGGTGAACCGGGAGAGACTCAATGCGATTCCCGACCGGCGGTTCAGGGGGAAGTCTTTTTTGGCGAGCGAGCTCAGCGCGCATCCCGACTGGGCCGTGGACTATCTCGTGGCTCCTCCCCGGATGGCGTTCTACATAAAATACAGCGCCCGCATATATGAGGCCTACTTGAAGTACCTGGCGCCCGAGTCGATAGCGGTGTACTCCATCGACGAGATCTTCGCCGACGCCACCGATTATTTGCCATCCTACAAGATGACAGCACATGAGCTGGCCATGACGATGATTCGCGATGTGCTGCGGGAGACCGGCATCACCGCCACCGCCGGAATCGGCACCAACCTGTATCTGGCAAAGATAGCCATGGACATTGTGGCGAAGAGGATGCCCCCCGACGCGGACGGCGTGCGCATCGCCGAGCTCGACGAGGCGTCCTACCGCCGGCAGCTATGGGGCCACCGGCCGCTCACCGACTTCTGGCGCGTGGGCCGCGGCATCAGCGAGAGGCTCGCGCAGCGCGGCATCCTCACCATGGGCGACATCGCCAGGGCGTCGCTCGACAACGAGGACTTCCTCTACGGGCTTTTCGGGGTCAACGCCGAGCTGCTGATCGACCACGCCTGGGGCTGGGAGCCGGCAACGATGCCCGACATAAAGGCATACAGGCCCGGGACGCACTCACTGAGCAGCGGCCAGGTGCTCCAGGAGCCCTACCCTTGCGAAAAGGCGAAAGTGGTGGCCACCGAGATGGCCGAAGCCATGGCCCTCGACTTGCTCGACAAGCATTTGGTCACCGACCAGCTCACTCTTACCGTGGGCTACGACACGGAGAGCCTGCGGCAGCCCGGATTCCATTACGAAGGGCCCGTGAAGACCGACATGTACGGGCGCCAGGTGCCAAAGCATGCTCACGGCACTGCCAACCTGGAGTTCCAGACCTCGTCGAGCCGGATGATTGCCGAAGCTGTCGCCGGCGTTTTCGACCGCATCGCCAACCCTTCCCTGCTGGTGCGGAGGCTCACGGTTTGCGCCAACCATGTCGTGCCAGAGGACGTGGCTCCCAAGCCGCGCAGGGAAACGGAAATCAACCTTTTCACCGACATCGAGGCCCTTGAGCGCGAGCAGCGGCGGGAGCGGGAAGCCCTGGCAAAGGAACGCCGCGTCATGGAGGCGCAGTTGGCGCTTAAAAGGCGCTTCGGCAAGAACATCATCCTCAAGGGGCTGAATTTCCAGGACGGAGCCACTCAGAGAGGACGTAACCAACAAATCGGAGGACACAAGGCATAAGCAATGGAAAGAGACTATTCCGACATAATGGGGCTTCCCCACTGGGAGCCGAAGCGCCACCCCCGGATGCCGCGCAGCGCGAGAGCAGCGCAGTTCGCGCCATTCGCCGCCCTTTCCGGCCACGACGAGGCGATCGCCGAGACGGGAAGGCGCACCGAGGAGCGGATCGAGCTCGACGGCGATGCGAGGGCCGAGATCAACCGCGCCTTGCTATGGCTGAGCGAGCGTCTTACCGAAGGGCCTGAGGCCGAAGCCCTCTACTTCGAGGCGGACCGGCAGAAGGTCGGAGGCTCCTGCCTGCACCACCGAGGCGTCGTCAGCCGCATCGACGAGTGGGGCCAGCTGCTCGTCTTCGCCGACGGCAAGGCAGTCCCACTGCCGTCCCTCCTCAGCCTGTCAATAGCCGACGCCTCATTCGATGCCTCGTCGGTCTGAACTGAGATCCCGAGGCGACATAAGATTATCAAACTGTTATTTCAATCAAATTGCCGTCAACGCCTACAATCGCGCTTTCGTAGTATCCGTCGCCTGTGGTTCGCGGTCCGTCAGCAACCTCGTAGCCTTCACTGCGCAGCCTTTCTTTCCGCTGACGAACTGCTTGACGTTCGCCGAGCCCAAGGCCACATCGCCCAAGTGCCAAACGTCATCGTTGGGGCTGACCACCTGATTCCAATTCTTAACCAACGTGTAATTCATTTCTTCTACCGAAGAGAATTGACGGTGGCAGAACTTGATGATGTTGGCGTGCCCATAACGCATAGCAGTACTACAGTTTCTGTACTCGCTCTATGGCGATGGATAGGCAGCACCGTTCCAGGTTGCAAAGCGTTGAGCATGCGCTGACTGTCGTCATCTGCCGATGTCCTCAGATCATAATTGATCCGCAGGCGCGGATTTTGTGAGGCTTTCTCCAAAAGCTCATCTATAAGCTGTTGATTTATTCTCATAGTCATCATAGGTGTTTATAATAATTTTCTGACAGTTATGTCTTTAAGACAAAAACATGATCTTTAAAATTGGCTTGGGGTTCCATGGCCTTGACCCACGGTCTCCAACTTGAAGATCTGGTTCATCGGGCGCCATTTGTCTTTCAATTTGGCGTTGGGGTCTATGCCTTGAAGGCTGGCAAAATATGCTTCCCATTCTGTCTTCCTGGACATGCGAGTTAGTTTGCTCATCTCTCTTTCCCAGTCAAAATCATCACTGGTGTCCATGATCATAAAAAGAGAAGTCCCTGACTGGTATATTTGCATGTCCAGCACACCTGCGTCCCTCAATCTCTTCTGCACGTCGGTCCACACCTTGCTGTGCAGCTCGCAATACTCTCTTATTAAATTCTTATCCTTAGGCAGTTTTAGTATCTGGCAAAATCTCTTCATATTTCATATTACAGGCTTGTAGATAGCGCAGTTAATTTTCTATTATTAGGCCCAGCGGTGGCGGATAGTCAGTGGTATGGCTTCCATTTGCAGTTCGCGGAACTGCACTCCCCAAACCCATCCGGGCGGCCGACTGGTATGCAGTCACGATAGGAGAGCGGCTCCATGAGCCGCGGCCAACACCGCCAACCCTGTCGTCACGCCGGGTTTGGGGAGTGCAGTTCCGCGAACTGCAGGTAATTGAGTTTGCAACAGGGGCGATATGCAGTTCGCGGAACTGCACTCCCCAAACCCATCCGGGCGGCCGACTGGCATGGAATCACGATAGGAGAGCGGCTCCATGAGCCGCGGCCAACACCGCCAACCCTGATGCCAGCCCTGGTTGTTGGACTGCAGTTCCGCGAACTGCAGGTAATTGAGTTTGCAACAGGGGCGATATGCAGTTCGCGGAACTGCACTCCCCAAACCCATCCGGGCGGCCGACTGGCATGGAATCACGATAGGAGAGCGGCTCCATGAGCCGCGGCCAACACCGCCAACCCTGATGCCAGCCCTGGTTGTTGGACTGCAGTTCCGCGAACTGCATATCAGGCTGGATATCAACCCTGTCGTCACGCCGGGTTTGGGGAGTGCAGTTCCGCGAACTGCATATCAGGCGGCCGCAAACGCCTCAACCCGTTAGAAGAGCGGCTCCGTGAGCCGCGGTTTCCTCCGGGGCTCACGGAGCCCTTCTCCTATCCCGGGGCTCGCGGAGCCCCTCTCCTATCGTCTGCGTTAATCCGCGTAATCTGCGGTCGAGATCTCCGTGGTGAATCGCCGTCTTTTCTCCGTGTCTCCGTGGTGAATCACCGCGCTGCGGCCTCCGACAGATGGGAGCCATTCTTGCGTTTCCATTCAGCGTAGAGAAGTCCCGGGAGAGTGCGGATGATCCAGGCGCAGCGATTCAGCTGCTTCTTTGGTTCAGAGTAAATGCGGTAGACAAACTCCAGATGGTGTCGCACCATCCATGCCGGTGCCCGATTCACATCCACCCCGCTGTAGAATTTGAAGGCCGCCCCGACAGCAATCATCACCCCATGCTTGAGATAAGGCTTCAGCTTATTCATGAAAATCTCCTGCTTAGGCGCGCCAAGAGCCACCCAGATGATATCGGCGCCATCCTCCTCCACCATCCTCGCTATGGCCGGATAGTCAAAATCATTGACATCCCTGAAAGGAAGCTCATAGAAGGTCATGCCCTCAACATCAGGATTCATCTTAACAAGCTCACCCTTAAGAGATTCCAGCACCCTCTGCTGAGCCCCCATAAAGAACATCCTGTATCGGCGCCCCTCAATGACATCCCTGAAAATCTGACTTCCGCAGTATTGCTCATAACTCCTTCCCCAAATCCACTTAATATACAGAGGCACATAGCTGCTGTCGCAAATAGAAAACATGCCGCCATTCACCACATCCATGTACCCCGGCACACGGTCAACCATGTTCATGATCACGCCGTCGGCCACACAGATATAGTTGGCGATGCCGCATTTCACCTGACTGTCGATAGCCTTACTCACAGCAGCCTTATCAAACTCGTACCAAATATTGAAATACTTTTCCATAATCAAGGATTGTTTATTGAAAAAAGAATTGTTTATTGTAAAAAGAATTGTTTGTCAAAACCATTATCCCATCATCCCCTGTCAGTCCATATCAACCCAACAAATCCTTTCATTTTCATCCGCCAACCCTGCCATCAACCCTGGTTGTCGGGCTGCAGTTCCGCGAACTGCACCGCCAACCCTGCCATCAACAAGAATTTCTTAATACTTCTTTCTTTTCTTACAATTTCTTACTTCATTGATCCAGAGCCGCCAGGCTCTGCCTGCCGCTTATGGAGTAAGAAGTATTAAGAAACAAAAGAATCAAAAGAAATCTTTTTCGCTACCGCGAAGGCCATCCGGGCGGCCGCCTGGTATGCAGTTCGCGGAACTGCACTCCCCAAACCCATCCGGGCGGCCGACTGGTATGCAGTTCGCGATAGGAGAGCGGCTCCATGAGCCGCGGTTTTCTTCGGGGCTCATGGAGCCCCTCTCCTATCCGGGGCTCACGGAGCCCCTCTCCTATCGTCTGCGTTAATCCGCGTAATCTGCGGTCGCTGTCTTCGTGGTGTAATGCCGTTTCTCTCGTCTATTCGTTTCTCTCGTCTATTCGTAGATTCTCGTCTATTCGTCTCTCTCGTCTGTGTTCGGGATAAGCGATGACAGCAGCTGCTCCCACTTCTTGTAGATCACCTCAGTCGAATACTTCGCCCTCAGCTTGGCATTCGCCTTTTCGCCCAACTCGCTCACCATCTCCGGGCTCTGCCACAGTTCTACTACTGAACTTTCCAAAGAGTCAGCATCGCCAGGCGCAAAGAGCAACCCAATCTGATCCTCACCCTTGCCGATAATCTCTGTGAATCCGCCATGGTCAGGAGCCACCATCGGCTTATGGTATTGGGCTGCCTCTAGGATGCTCATTGCAAAGCCCTCGTAGCATCTGCTTGCCATGATTAAGAAACTGGCACTTTTATAAAACCCCTCCAAATCCTTTCCTGTGATGTATCCCAATAATTTTACATTCGGAGGGAGTTTTTCAATCAGTTCCTTATCCCTGGCCTCTCCAGCCAAATGGAAAGGAATCTCAGGATGTCGACGAGCCACCTCCAATATAAGATCAATCCCCTTCTCGGCGCTTAATCTTCCACAAAAACCAACATAGCCATTATTTATTTCTTTTGGGTCGGATTGCTTTGAGTTACAAGAATCAACGAGTGAATCGTTGGGCCTTTCCTTCACATCCACCGAGTTGGGAATTACGATAATTCTCTCAGCCTCAAATCCTGCTTCAATCAATTTGTGACGCTGAAAATCCGTGATGCATGCGAACCTTGTCACACATTTTCGATAAGCCCCAGAACATCGAGCCGCCATGTTGCGACCGGCATAACCCAGGCTCTTAAGCCATGAGTTCTCACAGTTATATCTTATGCATCCCCACTCATTGCCATGTTCAAGACATCGTTCGCATGGCTCGCCATCACGCATGAATAAGCCCGTCGGACAGATCAATCGGAAATTATGCACCGTCATCACCACTGGCACCCCCGCCTTGCGGCATTCAAACAAAGCCGCCGGCGAGATAAACGGATAAAGATTGTGCACATTCACCACATCCGGCTTCTCTCTGCGCAGTACCTCTCTCAACCCCCTCACCCCATTCGGAGAATAAAACCCGCAAACAAAGCCCTTGATCTGCCCCAATGCTGACTCACGGCTCCCTGCCGACGTCAAGCGATAGAATGCCACCTCATGCCCATGCTCTCCCAGCATCTTAGCCATCTTGTCCACCACAGCCTCCTCGCCACTGTACTTGCCGTAGTCGTTATGTACGATTAAGATCTTCATTTAGTACTCATCTTTATTGTGCCAATTGAGCTGCTTTAGGCTTGCCAAGTCCAAAGGGAAGAGGAATTTTCACAAAGCTTTTTAAGTAGGCAAATACAAAGGAAGAAACAAATACGCATGGCACTGCAATTAAGAACAGCCACAACAGTTGATTTTGGTTCCATAATGATGTATGTGAAAAGATGCCATACCAAAATCTATCAAACACCCAACTGATTAGATACATGTCAAGAGACAGCAGCGAGATCTTTGCAAGCAATGACCGGGTCCAAGCCACTTTTACGTCAATCCTATAACAAGCCAAGAAGAAAATCGCAGCCAAAGGGATTGTGATAATTCCGCTGCCACTTCCTATCAAATGCATCATCGGACGATTATGCCCCGCAATAGCTAAGCCCGAGTTCAACATTGGGTTGATCATACAGAGAGCGAGAATGCACACCCATAATTTCCAAGCTTCTATTCTTGGTTGATACTCTTTAATATAAGCGCCCAAATAAAAGAAACAAATCGGATAAATGGACACCCAATATCCAGGCATCAAATGCACTCCATATCTATTGCAGAAGTCCGGCAACGCGCACATTGCATAGAGGGTGATAATCAAAATTTGCCTATGTTTCTTATTTTCAAGTCCATGCCAAAGCACATTGAGAAACGGTGTAAGAAGGAATAACCCAATCCACATCTCTATGTACCATCCGTATGGAATGGCTGAGAAATCGGTAATCTTCAATATCCATCTTATCCACGAATAATGTTCATGCAGGTAGTATTCACGAAAGAATATTGTTAATATACTGATTACAATATAACTCATGATTACACGTATGCCTCCTCTATAATAATCCTTAGAAATCTTTTTATTAAGATTTAAGAAACCGGTAAGCATCATGAAGAGGGATACATTTATCAAGAACAATGTTTGTCCCATACCGAGTATAAACATTTGCCACCCGTGGAACTCTATTTGCTTGAAATCACTGTTTAAGAAAAAATGCCCTGCTATCACAAACAGTACGGCACAGCATCTAATAATATCAAGTCCAGTGACTCTTCCTTTTCCTACATTGCTAACCTTGGAAATGTGGGGGGGGTAAGCACCTCATATTCAATCATTTACAAAAAACCAGTAAAGAATTTACACTGACCATAAATGTAATGCCCATAGGCATTTTGGTATATTGGTTCTCCAGTCAAAATTCACATTAATATGATAAAATGCAGAATTATAGCTCCCGAGGACCTTTAAAAAATTTTCTTTCAGGTTCAGTTGCTTTTCATTATTCATATCATAGTTTTCCATTACTACTCCCTTAGCCCTTAAGATATTGTAGATTTGATATATTTGAATAGGATTCAAGATAGTTGACCACTTTGAGTTGTATCCATACGAAACATATTGCGCACATATAAACAATACAAAATCTTATACTCCAATTCAAATTCAATTTCCCGGTGATTTGTAATATTGGGATATGGTATAGATATATCCATATTGTATTTTGTCCAATAAACAATAATATTTTGCCTTTTTCTAAAATTGGCATTCTATTTATCAACCAATAGAATAAAATACACGCCATAGCTCCATAGGCTATATAGTAGGGTGTAAAAAATTTAGTTCAAACTTTTATTAGCAGAAATTTGCATATCTCG
>CAYTXF010000036.1:0-28232 GCA_964440745.1 uncultured Bacteroides sp. | reverse complement strand
TGGTAGGGACGATCGGGGTCGAACCGATGACCTCTGCAATGTGACTGCAGCGCTCTAAACCAACTGGGCTACGCCCCTATCCTTTGGTAGTGCAAAGGTACAATCAAATTTTGATTCTACCAAATAATTTATGAAATTTTTTTGTCGAAATTTCGAATTCTCGGCTCATGGAGCCGAGCTCCTATCGGCTCATGGAGCCGAACTCCTATTATCGGCTCATGGAGCCGAGCTCCTATTGTCGGCTCATGGAGCCGAGCTCCTATCGGGCCTTGGGGCGGTTTTTGTGGTTGAGGCGCCAAATGGCTGCTCCATGCGCCGGCACCGAGGTCTTGAATTGAGCATCGGGGGAGAGCTGCTTCTGCGACACTTCGCCTGTAAGGAGATCGGTGGCGCGATATTTGCCAGGAGCGATGTCCCACATGTCGAAAGCGAGTTGCGGCACATTAATCTCCAACTCGGCAGCGTCATCGGCGAAATTCACAGCAATGAGCACGAGAGTGTTGCCTGCGTGTCGCATGAAGGCATAGTGGCGGTGGGGATCGAAGGCTGGATTTGAGTAATTGACATACATAAGGTCGAAGAACTCTCCCTCGCTGATGGCCTTCTCCTTGTTGCAGAGCTTTAGCACACGGGCATAAAGGTCGCGAAGAGCTTGCTGGTCCGGAGTAAGCTCGCCATCGCAATGGCCGCGATTGAGCCATTTTTGAAGCGTGGGGATAATCCAATAGTCGAAGATGGTGGTGCGTCCATCATCGCCGCTGTATCCTGCTACTCCGGCAGCGTCCTCGCCGAGTTCTTGACCCGCATAGATCATCATTGGGCCGGTGTTGAACATAGCGCTCACCACAAGAGCAGCCGTCACCTTCTTTGCATCACCCTTGTAGAAAGGCGAAGCATAGCGGAGCTCATCGTGATTCTCCAGGAAATTGAGCATGTGGGGGGCAATTCCCTCTACAGTCTGCCAGCATGATGTGAGGTTGGCAGCCGACACATTGTTGCAATCGATGCCAAAGAGAGTATCGTAAAGATTGACCTTATCATAGAGATAGTCGAAGCCTGCGTCGATGTAAGGCCGATACAGCTTCACATCATAGATTTCGGCTATGAACTTCATGTTGGGATAACGGCTTCTCACATTGGGAATTGCCCACTGCCAGAACTCGAGAGGCACCATGTGGACCATGTCGCAGCGGAAAGCATCGACACCCTTAGCCGCCCAATAGCGCAGAATATGCAGCATTTTGAACCAAGTGTGCGGAATCGGGTCAAAGCACTTGTTGCCATTCCAGGGATCCACACCATAGTTGAGTTTGACAGTATCGTACCAATTGTTCTTGTCAGGGAAACCAGTGTAGCAATCATCGCCCGAAGCCTTGGCCGGAAATTCCACATAAGCATCCGGGCCCGATCCCAGGTCCACGCCAACGGGAGCGAACTGCTGACGTGTTATATAATAGAAATTGTTGCTGGGAGAGAAGAACATGTCGGTGTTGTCACCATCGCCAAGATCGCGTATGCCGCGCGGCTTGGCATCGCTGCGATACTGGCGTGCCACATGGTTGGGCACGAAATCAAGGATTACCTTAAGTCCGCAGTCGTGGGTGCGCTTCACCAGAGCCTCGAATTCTGCCACGCGGTCGGGAATGCTTTCGGCCAGGTCAGGGTCTACATCGTAATAGTCGGTGATGGCATAGGGGCTACCAGCGCGGCCCTTCACCACATGAGGATTGTCGCGAGGGATCCCATAGAAAGTATAGTCGGCATCATGAGCGTGCTCGATGACACCAGTGTACCACATATGGGTCACTCCCAACTTCTTGATTTCCCTAAGTATATTGCTTGTAATGCTATTTAGTTTTCCACTGCCGTTTTGCATGATAGTGCCGCCTGGCACAGGCTTTTCACAATAATTTGTAAAGAGCCGAGGCAAAAGTTGATATATAATAGGTTTGGCCATAAGTATATGTAAGTGTGATGATTATGAATTTTCTGGATTGATATCAACGGGATGCCACCATCCAGCGTCTCTAAGTGCCTTGCGAGTGTTGATATATCCTGAGTTGAATATTTTAGTAGCTTCTTTGAGGTTGAACACATTGAGATGGCTGATCTCTTGGGTGCGCACCACCAAGTCGCACATCTTCATATCCTGATCCTGATTGCTCTTTGCAAGCAGAGAATAGGTGCGCATGGCTATGTCAAAGATTGAGGTATGCTCGCTGGGAGGCACTTGGCCAACAGGGCTGACATTAATGCCGATCAGCAGGTCGCATTTGTCGCGGATTATCCATGCCGGCAGATTGCGCAGCACTCCGCCGTCGACATAATTATAGCCATTGATTTTGACAGGAGGTATGGCTATCGGTATGCTGCACGAGGCGGTGATGATCGGACCGATCTCGCCCGAGTGAAACTCTTCGGCACGGCCAGTGTCGAAATTCGTGACCCCTACATATGTGGGGATCTTCAAGTCCTCGAGCATCTTGTTGTGGCCTAAGGCACGAGTGATGTAGCTGATGAACTTGTCGATCTTGATCACCCCTCCCTTGCCCCATGTAAGCTCTGTGAAGTCAGTGAGCTTTGGGGTGGTGAACATGTCCAAAATTCTCTGCGGAGCGACTCCGGCAGCATACAGCACAGCGGCTATTGAGCCGGCGCTGACGCCGGCAATGATCGCTGGCTTAAGGCCAGCCTCCTCGATGGCTTTCAGGGCGCCTGCGTGAGCGATGCCCCGTGCACCGCCTCCGCTAAGCGCAACTCCTAATCGAGCGCCTGGCAATTGTGGCAAACCTTCTTTCTTTTTTTGACTATTGTCTATCATAAAGGCAAAATTACGAATTTTTTCTGATTCTTGCCCAATATTTCTCTTATTTCGTAATATTTTTTGTAATTTTGCGCTCGTAAAATAAGACATCATGGAAGAATTAGCAACTAAATACAACCCAGCCGAGGTTGAGGATAAGTGGTACGGCTATTGGATCGACCATCGTCTGTTCCGCTCAGTGCCTGACAATCGCGAACCATACACCATAGTGATACCGCCGCCAAACGTGACCGGAATCCTCCACATGGGCCATATGCTTAACAACACGATCCAGGACATTCTGGTACGTCGCGCTCGTCAGCAGGGCAAGAACGCGCTTTGGGTGCCTGGCACTGACCATGCTTCCATCTCAACCGAAACCAAGGTTATCCAGAAACTCGCTGCCGAGGGCATTAAGAAGACTGACCTTACTCGCGAACAATTCCTGGAGCATGCCTGGGAATGGACCCACAAGCATGGTGGCATTATTTTGCAGCAGCTGCGCAAACTGGGCGCTTCGTGCGACTGGGATCGCACAGCCTTTACTATGGATGAGGTGAGAAGCGACAGTGTGATCAAGGTCTTCTGCGACCTCTACGACAAGGGCCTGATCTATCGCGGTCTGCGCATGGTCAACTGGGATCCTGAGAACCGCACAGCAATCAGCGACGATGAGGTTTTCTATGTGGATGAGCATAGCAAGCTCTACTACCTAAAATATTATGTTGCCGATGACGACATGACTGGCGAGACCGGCGAAGAAGGCGAAATAGTGCATCGCGATGCCAATGGACGCCGCTATGCCGTAGTGGCTACCACTCGCCCAGAGACAATCATGGGCGATACCGCCATGTGCATCAATCCCAAGGACCCCAAGAATCAGTGGCTCAAAGGCAAGAAGGTGATCATTCCGCTGGTTGATCGCGTGATCCCTGTAATTGAAGACCGCTATGTTGATGTGGAATTCGGTACTGGCTGCTTAAAGGTGACTCCTGCTCACGATAAGAACGATAACATGCTGGGCAAGACCCACGATCTCAAGACCATCGACATATTCAACGACGATGCCACGGTCAACGAAGTTTCGGCCCTGCTCGACGATGGCACAGTGAATCCCAAGACCCAGAAATATGTGGGCATGGACCGCTTTGCAGTGCGCGAGGCTATCGCTAAGGATCTGGAAGAAGCCGGCCTGATGGAGAAGGTTGAGGCTTATGACAATAAGGTAGGCTGCAGCGAACGCACTAAGGTGCCAATCGAACCCAAGCTCTCGAAGCAGTGGTTCATCAAGATGAAGCACTTCGCCGACATCTCCCTTGGTCCGGTGATGGACGATTACATCAAATTCGTGCCTGAGAAATACAAGACCACCTATCGCATATGGCTGGAAAACATTCAGGACTGGTGCATCAGCCGCCAGTTGTGGTGGGGCCATCGCATTCCCGCTTATTACTACGGCAACGAAGAAGATCCCAAGATCGTGGTGGCGCCCAATGCTGAGGAGGCATTGGAAAAAGCCCGCAAGGAAAGCGGCAACCCCAACTTGCAGCTAAGCGACCTGCGCCAAGATCCCGATGCTCTTGACACCTGGTTCTCAAGCTGGCTGTGGCCGGTATCGCTCTTCAACGGCATCCTCGATCCCGGCAACGAAGAAATCAAATACTATTATCCCACAGCCACGCTCGTGACTGGTCCCGATATCATATTCTTCTGGGTAGCCCGCATGATCATGGCTGGATACGAATACGTTGGCGACAAGCCATTTGACAATGTATATTTCACCGGCATCGTGCGCGACTCCATCGGTCGCAAGATGTCGAAGATGCTTGGTAACTCGCCTGACCCGCTCGAACTGATTGCTCAGTACGGAGCCGACGGCGTGCGCATGGGCTTGATGCTTGCAGCCCCCGCCGGCAACGACATCATGTACGATGACAAGCTCGTGGAGCAGGGGCGCAATTTCTGCAACAAGATCTGGAATGCCTTCCGCCTTGTAAAAGGTTGGGAAGTCGATGACAAGCTCGAGCAGCCCGCAGGATCAGCAAAGGCTATCAACTGGTTTGGCGCTCAGCTCGACCGCACATTGGCCGAGGTGGAGGACTCGTTCAAGAAATTCCGTCTTAACGAAGCCCTGATGGCTGTATACAAGCTCTTCTGGGACGAATTCTCCAGCTGGTATCTGGAGATGGTGAAGCCCGCTTACCAAAAGCCGATCGACAAGGCCACATATGAGGCAACGCTCGGTTATTTCGACACCCTGCTGCGCCTGCTGCATCCCTTCATGCCCTTCATTACAGAAGAGCTGTGGCAGCACTTGGCAGAGCGCCAGGATGGCGACAGCATCATGTACGCTCTTCTGCCTGAGCCTAAGGCATACGATGAGAAGTTGATCAGCGACATGGATTATGCCAAGGAGGTGATCAACGGCGTGCGCGGCGTGCGTGCCAAGAAGAACATCACTCAGAAGGATCAGCTTGTGCTCAACGCTGTAAGCGACAAGGCCCTGCCCGATGCCGAGCTCATCAGCAAGCTTGGCAATCTTGAAGCAATAAACGTAGGCGTGGCCAAGGATCCCGCAGCCGCCACCTTCATGGTGGGCACCGACGAATTCAATGTGCCGCTGACTCAGAACATCGATGTCGAGGCTGAGCTCCAAAAGCTTGCCAAGGATCTGGAATATGAAAAAGGCTTCAAGGCCTCTATTCAGAAGAAGCTTTCCAACGAGCGCTTTGTCAACAACGCTCCCGCCAAGGTTGTGGAGATGGAGCGCAAGAAGCTCAGTGACTGCGAAAGCCGCATGGCATCCTTGCAAGCGCGCATCGACGCCCTAACTTAACAATATTTAGTGACAAGTTACAAGTTACAAGTGACAGCCTGTAACTTGTAACTTGTCATTTGTCACTTAATTATGAATTGGCAACTCTTCTCCACATTCTTTAAGATTGGAGCTTTCACATTCGGTGGAGGCTGGGCTATGATCTCCATCATAGAGAGGGAGATCGTGGACAAGCACCATTGGATTGACCGTGAGGAGTTTCTTGACCTATTGGCAATCGCGCAATCGCTGCCGGGCATCTTGGCAGTGAACATATCGGTGGCAGTAGGCGACAAGCTGGAGGGACGCAAGGGCAGCATATGGGCTGCCCTTGGCACTATATTGCCATCTTTCCTGATCATCTTGGCCATTGCTATTTTCCTTACCCCTGACTTGATCAAGAACAATGAGATCCTTTCGGCCATTTTCAAGGGCATACGTCCGGCTGTGGTGGCTTTGATCATCGCTCCGGTGATCTCTGCTGCCAAGGCGGCCAAACTCAATTGGATCACAGTGTGGATCCCGATAGCTGTGGCCGCTCTGATATGGTCAAAACTGCCTGTTGTTTCAAATCCCATCCTGTGGATTGCATTAGGAGCAGTAGGCGGATATTTCGCATTCAAGAAAGGCATGGACTCGCATCAGTCACGCACTTAATTCTTTTCTGACATGGGCATTTATCTGAAACTGATATGGAGCTACCTCAAAATCGGAGTGTTCGGTTTTGGTGGAGGCTATGCCATGCTTGCCCTCATAGAGAATGAAATTGTTGGCCCAGGCTGGATCACTGAGCAGATGTTTACCGACATTGTGGCCATCTCTCAGATGACCCCTGGCCCGATTGGAATCAACAGCGCCACCTATATAGGCTATGTGGTGCCCAAGACGTGCGATCCGTCATTGTCATCGCCCATATGGGGCATTTTGGGGTCAGTAATATGCACTCTCACTGTGATGATCCCATCGTTTCTGCTGGTGGCATATACGAGCCATTTCATCCGCAAGCACCGCGAGAGCGCATTGGTCAAGGGCGTGTTCATGGGGCTTCGCCCAGTAGTTGTTGGCTTGATAGCCTCGGCGGCACTGCTGCTAATGAATGGACAAAATTTCGGAGTCACGTCCCACGACCTGATTTGTAGCATAGCCATATGCGTGGGGACGTTCTGCCTGGTGTATTTCGCCAAGCTCCATCCCATCTTAGTGATAGTGATAGCCGGATTGGCCGGTTTCTTAATATTTTAATCCATGATGAATTACGCTGAAACAGTCGATTGGCTTTTCAATCAATTGCCAATGTTTCAATCGCTGGGAGCCGGAGCTTACAAGCCAGGGCTGGACACCACTCGCAAGCTTGCTGCCGCTTTCGGAAATCCACATGAAGCCTACAAGACAGTGCATGTGGCAGGCACTAATGGCAAGGGAAGCGTGTCGCATACGCTTGCCGCAATCCTTATGGCTGATGGCCATAAGGTAGGGCTTTACACTTCGCCTCACCTTGCAGATTTCCGGGAACGCATCCGGGTTAATGGCGAAAAGGTGAGCCAGGAGTTTGTGACCGACTTTATCCGCCAGTATCAGGAGATGGATCTTGGCTGCCAACCTTCGTTCTTCGAACTCACCACCATCATGGCTTTCAAGTATTTCCAAGAGCAGGGCGTGGATATCGCAGTGATCGAAACAGGTTTGGGAGGAAGGCTCGACGCTACCAATATCATTACTCCCGAGCTCTCGATAATCACCAATATCTCGCTCGACCATACGGCTCTGTTGGGCGACAGCGAAGCCGAAATAGCCGGAGAAAAGGCTGGAATAATCAAATCTGATGTGCCTGTGGTAATCGGAAGAGCCGATGGTGAGGTGAGAGAGGTATTCAAGCGCAAAGCTCAAGAAATGTCATCGCCAATCGTATTTGCCCAGGATTCGCAATATGACTATGTATTAGATGAGGACTTTCTGTGTTTCAAGGGGGTTAGGGGATGCTTGCCTATCAGATACGCGCTTACAGAAAGTTTTCAGGCCGAGAATGGCAACACAGTGCTTCACGCTGTGCCATTCTTGAATGTATCCGATGTGGCTGTAATTCGCGGCATGAATCAGGTGGTAGAACTCACCCACATCATGGGACGCTGGATGAAAATGCGCCTTGAAGATCCCACGATAATCTGCGATACTGGTCATAATCCCGGAGCATGGAATTACCTTGGTCCTAAACTCGCGCAAATAGGCGAAACAAAGAGGCTAAAGCTCGTGCTTGGCTTTGCCAGCGACAAAGACATTGTCAGCATCATGCATCTATTGCCTAAGGAGGCTGAATACTATTTTGTGCAGCCTCGAGTGAAGAGGGCAGCCAAGTCAGAAGACCTATTGGCCATGGCAGAGGCTCAGGGACTGCATGGCCGCGCCTTCTCATCGGTGCAGGAGGGGTATAAAAAAGCCCTCTCCGAGAGCGGAAAAGGCGATTTTGTATTTGTCGGCGGCAGCAATTATGTCGTGGCAGAAATTTTGTAGAAAAATCTCAGTCCTTAAGATAGCGGAAGAATTCCTCCCTGAGGGCCGGATCCTCAGCAAATTTGCCATTATAGTCGACCGTGGTGGTGCTTGAATCCTGCTTCTCCACGCCGCGCATTTTCATGCAGAGATGCTGGGCAGTGCACAGCACCATTACTCCCTCGGTCTGGAGACTGCGGGAGAGTGCCTCCATGATTTCGTAAGTCATACGTTCCTGCACCTGCAGGCGCCGAGCGAATACATTCACTAAGCGAGCCAGTTTGCTCAAGCCGATCATCTCCCCCTTGGGCAGATAGCCGATTGATACCTTGCCAAAGAAAGGCAGGATATGGTGCTCGCACATAGAATAGAATTCGATGTCCTTGACAATGATCATCTTGGAACCCGAATATTCAAATATTGCCTGACGCAGCACTGTGTCAGGATCTTCTCGATACCCCTGGGTAAGCTTGTATAGCGCCTTGGCGCTGCGCACGGGGGTCTTGAGCAAGCCCTCGCGCTTGGGGTCTTCGCCAAGCAATCTCACTATGGCTTCGATATGCTCGGCTATTTGGTTTATGGTGTCTTCCTTTTCCATGCTCGATGGTGCGGTTGTTGCATAAATTTCAATTGTTGCTAATCTTGTCGCGGACCAGCTTCATGTCGTCGGCAAACGATGGAAAGTCGGCTTTAAGCTCACGCATGGCAGCGTCGGCTTCGGTCTGCGAACGGAATTCACCCACTCTGACACGCCAGTATGGCGACTCGAAAGTCATGAAAGTGCGCCAATCGGGGCGTTGCTGCTCGATCAGGCGCTTGCGGTATTCAGCGTTGGCCTTGGCTGTGCGCACATTGTTGTCAGAGAAAATCTGGATGCGATAGCATGTGGCTGGTTTTACTGAAGAGGCGCCTTCGCTGCTGCGCTGGCCAAGCTGGCCTTGCGGAGCGATGAGGGCGTCGAGCGCACTTGACTGGTAGATGTAGATGGTGCCATCCTCATTGTTGATGGCCTCTACGATATTGGTGACAGAGTCAGTAAAGATTTCATTCCTGGTCTGCGCCATAGCAGCGCCTACCAGGAATGTGAAAAGTATGATCAGAAGGGATCTGCGCATTATTCGAAGGCCTTAACAATACCCATGAAGTCGGCGCACTTGAGGCTGGCGCCACCGATCAGGCCACCGTCAACGTCAGGCTTTGCGAAGAGCTCAGCAGCGTTGCTGGGCTTGCAGCTGCCACCGTAGAGGATTGAGCAGTCCTGAGCCACCTTCTCGCCGTAGCGGTCAGCAATGGTCTGGCGGATGAATGCGTGCATTTCCTCAGCCTGGTCAGCAGTAGCGGTCTTGCCGGTGCCAATGGCCCACACGGGCTCGTAAGCCAGGATGATCTTGCCGAATTGCTCAGCATCGAGTTGGAAGAGAGCATCCACGATCTGATCGCGCACTACATCTTCCTGGATGCCTTTTTCACGCTCTTCGAGCACCTCGCCGATGCAGAAGATAGGGGTGAGGCCATATTCCAATGCCAAAGCTACCTTGGCGCGCAGGGTCTCTGAGGTTTCACCGTAGTACTGGCGACGCTCTGAGTGGCCTAAGATCACGTAGGTAGCACCTGTGCTTTGCACCATGGGAGCTGACACCTCGCCAGTGTAAGCGCCGCTCTTGTGGTCAGCGCAGTTTTCAGCGCCGAGACCGAGCTTTTCCTGGTTGATCACGCCGCACACGGGGCAGAGATGGGTGAAGGGCACGCAGATCACTACGTCGCACTTAGGTGTGTAATTAGCCAATGCCTCATTGACTTCCTTTGCAAGAGCTACGCCCTCAGGCACTGTGGTGTTCATCTTCCAGTTGCCTGCTACAATGTTCTTTCTCATGAGATTATTGTGTTTATATTATGAGTATAAGTGGTTAGCTTTGTTTTTGCACTGCAAAGTTACAAAATTATTTTGTATTCATCTACATTATTCGCAACTTTATGGAATCGAAGTGGTGGCTTCGCGGGTGAAAGTGAATCCATTCAATAGCAGTTGACCGTCCTCGACCTCGGCTTTCTTCCAATCGTAAAACATGTCAAAGCCATCAATTACCGAAACGCCAAAAGCCGAATAGTAAGGCTTCATGGAGGTTTCAAATATATCGTCAAGCCCTGCTTTGAGTGCCGGATCGAGGTCTTCGTCGACGGAATATGTGAAATTGACATTCATGTTTTCAGGATTGAAATCCAAGCGTATGAGATCTGGCTGGCACTCCCACGCTTCATGTATATCCACAGTAATCTGCAATTTTATTTGGAAACCGTTATCAAATGTGTAAGGAGTCTCGCAATAAAATACTATCTGAAATTCGCCATCAGCTAAGAGGTCCATATTGACTCGCATGTATTCAGTGTCGACAGAGCTTTCCAATATCCAATTGCCTATGAATGGGCTGTCTTGAGGAATCGGAGTTGAAGCTTCATGTGTTGTGCTCGTCTCTTCGTTACGGGCCACAAGAGCTTGGGCAAATTGAGCCATAGTGTCTGTTGCCTTTTTGAAGTCATATTTGGAATTGGCTTGGTAACTGTCTTTCGTCACATTGTCAAGAAACAGATTCTCGGGAAGCTGCGGGCTTATTATCTCAATTACTTTCAAGTAATCAGATGTGTACTTTTGAAACTCACTGTTGAGGAAATCAATGCGTCGCTTTTCGTATTGGGCGTCAAGGCCTTGGGTCTTAACGCATTGCAGCGAAACATCCTCAGCATATGGCGACAGATGCAAGAGTTCGCCACCGAGCGACCACTGTCCGCTCACCTTACTGATTATGGCAACAATGGCCGTAACATCAACCACATCCAGTGTGGCATAGGTAAGGATAGAGGCCTGGTATGTCATGTCCTTGTTGAGCTCGACATACGCTTTAAGGGGATATTCAAAATCGCCTTGATATTCCATCTCCCAGCTTCCTATCAATGATTTGACAGGATATTTGGGCTTCTCTTTGCAAAGAGCAGCCATGTCTTTGGATGTCTTTTCGTAGAGTGCTTTCAATCTTTCCAGATCCTTATCGCTGACTTTCTTCTCGATGATCATCATGCCCACAGACCCCTGATCACTGCTAAGGGTCACCACATTTTCGCCATCCTTAGTAAAGAAATAGTGAGTCCTTGGCAAGCGATCGGCTGGCTTCCCATTCATGTCGACAATGGATATTAAATTTGCATCCTCTTCCGGAATGTCTCCTCGGTAGGTCAACCTGAGATCTGGAACGCATTCGCCAAGCAAAATGCTGGGATCGGTTATCTGGCTTGGATAAGGCTTTTGGCGCTGATCCCAGTACATTTCGTTGAAGATAAATTTGATGGGATTATTAGCATTGTCACGCTTAGGCGTCATGTCTTCGATCTTAAGTAGCGGATTGGCGCTCATGATGTTTTTGATGATACTTTTTGTGATGCGATTGGTCTGCCTCCCAGTGAGAAAGCGAGAGTGGGGGATGAATCCCAATTGTGAAGGGGTGCCTGCAAGGTCTGGAATTTCCACCAATCCATATTTGTCGGCCTCGGCATCTTCGATACGGAACACCACCATGCGTTTCGGCTCTTGGGCATCCAACACGGTGCGCAAAGTCCAATCTCCTCTGAAATCATCATAACTGATATTAGAGTCAAAATTGGCTACATAATCGCCATATAGAATCACAATGTCATTGTCACGAAGTCCTTTCTGATATGCTATGCTGTCGATTACCTCAATTGAAATTGCTTTGGGGAGTAGATTACTCTCCTGTTTGGTATTCCAAATGATCTGGTTGTATTCATCATAAAATTTTTCCTTAGAGTTAGGAAAGACTTTTTTGTAGTAGTAAGGGCCTGTTTCACAATACACATAATCGGCCTCATCAAATTCATCTCTTCCGTAAAGGGATATGAAAGCGCCTTCATAATTTCGCAAAGCATCGCCTCGGTAGTAACGCACATCCTGGGGTACGCCGCTTCGGGTGATCACTCCAAAGCGATTCATGTCATATGAGGCCAAGAGCGTCTTAAAATCGGGCTCGAATACATTTAGCACGATTTTGAGGAGTCGTCCATCTTTGTCATAGATCCATGCCTTGTTAGTCCATGCTATGGAATCGATATGAACCTCGGCTCGGCATTCGCCGTCGTCATCATTACAAAGATTGCCGCACTCATCATAACGCGAACAGGTGTGTATTGTCCTTTTAGGGAAATCTTGGAAAAGATCTATTTCATAAGCCCTACCAAAATCTTTGCGAAGGTTATTATTGGCATCAAAAAATCCCCGGTATATTAAGCGCCCTTTATGATCCAAAGAGTCGATGCGCTTTTCTCCATGACTTTCTACTTCAAAATATTGAGGCTTGTCAATGCATTGATAACTTAGATACTCTTTGCCATTTTCCATAGAAAATTCTTGGAGCAAGGTATTTCTTCCTTGCTCATCATACTCAAAATGCTTGCGGCTGAGATATCCAGGCAATTCAAAGGGCTGACCATTGATATCCAAGAAGATGATGTCGGTACTTCTGCCTTGATCATCAACATCAACGCATATTTTCGAGATGCCTTTCACATAAATTGGCGCTGGTTTGCCATTAAGATCAAAGCCTGTGGAAAGGGTCTGATAACCATGATCAGTATAAGCATAATCAATCGCATGCAAGCCAAGAAGAGTTTCAGCGGATTGACCATTAACATCATAATATTCTTCTCTTATGCAGCGCCCATAGTCATCGTACTCATACTTAATTTTAGAAATTCCGGCCTTTCCGGTTACATCTCGCATAGTCGATGGCAAGGTCATAGGTTGCCAATTCTCGTCACAATATGTCTGCTCGATAATATTATAGCCATTATATTTGAATTCCACACCGCAATTGCCCCAATTGTCAATAGCAAGCGAGCCATCGGCATTGCACGACATCTGCTTAAGCAAGCGTCCTCGGCTATCCCAAATAAAGCGCTCCATGGCCACGCTATCGGAATTAAGTTTGATTTTGCCCTTGGCATCAATGTATTGAAGCACAGAATCATTGCCCCTGCGATCGCGCGTCATCTTTATGAGCGTGCCATAAGTATAATCGGGCTCTTGACGCATCTCCACGGGCATTCCGTAGGAATCCTTGTACGAACCCACATACTGATTATTGCCAATAGGCACCACCGAGAAGGTGTAGATGATGTTCATATCCTTGTCGTAGGCGCGCTCCTGTACCACATTGCGTCCCGACCAGTCGGAAATAGCCTCATAGATGCAAGTAGTGCCCACTCGGCTTACCCACTCAGCATTGGCGCGAGAGTCAGTTTCGGCATTGCGAATTTTCAGTATGTAAGGCGAAAAGATGCCGGTAGAATAGTTCCCATAGCCAGTAAGGGTCTCCAGACGAGTCCAATGGCCCTCTTTGTTTTTCTTCGTGAATCGATAATAAGTGGGCAAGTGCGAGGCATATTCAGGAGTAATAGTGTCAGCCGGTCGGAACCATCCGTGCTGCTTCAGATAGTAGGAACTGAGCACAGTGTCAAGTTCTACGACTTTCTTTGTCTCTTTTTTCTTGATAGGCCTATTATTAATGACGGTCTCATCTTTTTCAACTCTGAGGCCTTGAGCCCATACAGCTCCTGGAATCGCAATGAGAATCATTGCTATCAAAATCATTCTTCTCATTGCTCTATAGTGATTTCTTGGTTATTCAGATCGTAATATTTCACGGAAAGAGGCATGCCATCGTTGTCATAATCAAATACAATCTTATGGATGCCCCCAAGGGTTACATCGGGTTCGCCTTCGGCGGTTAACATGGTGGCTTTGGTCACTCGGCCCCATTCATCAAGGTCGAAATCGCATCGCACGAAAGTTTCTACGACACTGGCTCTCAAATCTGGCATTCGGGTTGGCTCTAAATTAACATCGAGATTAACCTTAGAGTAGGTGGACGACTTATCATATACATACATCACGCCGGCGTTACCCCAATTGTCAGTAGCTATATCGCCAAGACAATTATTGGAAGTGACCAGTATCTTGCGGTCTTCTTTGTCATAGTAATAGCGGCGCTGATCCACACCATCAAGATTCAGCTTGCGATAGCCCCCGCCATCGAGGAAGTCGATTATGTAGTCGCGCCCATCGTTATCATAAGTGATCATCACCACGCTGCCGTAGATGTTCTCGTCATTTTCGTTCATGTCGGCTGGATACCCAAATGAATTTGTGTAACTGAGGGTGGCTATGAGGCTGTCGTTGCGGATCACTTGCATGGAATAGACCAGCTTGGCATCTTTCTGTTTGGCCTCATATGCGCGCTCCTCGGCCAAATCTTCTCCAGAAGGATCAGGGTACATCACCCATTGGCCTACGGTGCGCAGTTGTTGGCGCCAATATTGGTTGATGTTGTCTTCCTCATCCTTATCAAGAAGATAAGTGCCTAAGGGGTGATTTGTGGTGAGCGTATCATGATGCAGGGCCTCCACTAATTGGTAATGACCTTTCTCATTCTTCATCGAAAGGCGATAATAATAGGGGAGATGCATGGCTGTGGCGTGGTCGATAGGTTCGCCAAGGCCTTCCCACCAGGAATATTTTCTTATGATATCGCGGTATAGCTGCGCATCGCTGTAGTCTTTGAGCGATTCGTTGAGGGTCTCCACCTGCACATTTTTGAGATATTCCATCTGGGCGTTGATGCTGTCAAGGATCTGACGCTGCCTCAATTGCTTGGCCGGATCCACCACTGGTTTCTCCTGTCGCTCAGGCTTTGAAAATAGATCTTTGATTGATTGCTGAGCGAAGGCGCCAAAGCTGGTGGCCAAAAGCAGGGTAAGAATAATCAATGCACGTTTCATCTCAATCTTCTACTTTTTCAAAAAGATACACATTGATAGGATTGCTCATTCTTATGAATCCATCGCCCACCTCTTCGATGGTGAAATTATAGGTTACTCCCTTGATTTCTTGTGCTAACTGGGGATATGTGGAGGGATCTTCACCGTTGGCGAAGTTTTCAAACTGTTCCTTAAGAGCAAAGACCTGATTGTTGTAATTATTGCGCCAAGGACCTAAGACATAGGCATCGATCAATTGAGCATCAAAGTCACACTTATCAGGGTTGAAAACTATAGTGTTTCCATTTAACTTGAAAAGTTCGTTGTATGATGTGCGGTATTTCAATATGATTTTATGGTCAACATCTATGTTTTGAGAAAGGGTGCGGGTATAAGTGAAATATGCCACATCATCACGGAATTCCATTTCTAAGATGCCATCCTCAGTCGTTCCATTTTCCTCTCGTTGAGATGGGGCAGACCATTTGCCTTCCAATTGCTGAGGCTTAATCTTAAGGCGTTTGATTTTCTCTTGTTCGATGTTCTTAAGGGCCTTTTTCGCAAGGGTTTCAAATTGGGCGTATTGATCATCATTCAATGATGCCAATGCCCAATCCCCTCCCG
Organism: uncultured Bacteroides sp.; assembly: GCA_964440745.1. GTDB lineage: Bacteria > Bacteroidota > Bacteroidia > Bacteroidales > Muribaculaceae > CAG-873. The sequence continues at coordinate 12,681 of CAYTXF010000036.1, read as the reverse complement.
AATTGCCATTTACCTCAAGCATCGTCATAGTCTTCCCGTCTTTTGTGAAATAAAAGCGCTGAGTGTTCTTTTCTCCAGCGTTGAACAGCATCCTAACCAGTTCCTGGGCATCATCATCAAATTTCCAAATCTCACCAGTGCGAGGCGAGGCCATTGATATTAAAATCGCGGGATCCACGATTTCTTTTTGGTAAGGAAGACTCCTCCATCCTCGGAAAGAATAGGGGAAACATACCACAACGTTATGAGTATCGTCCTCAACCTTAAAATCAAAATCATCAACAGAAACATACGGATTCTCCGAGCCCACATTATCCCATACGGTGCTGAATATTCGGTCCATTTGCTTATGAGTGAGGATACGGCGATGTGTGAGCACGCCATTGTCGGATAACGGGCCTTTAAGATTGTCAATCTTTACCAAACTGGATTCCAAAGTTTCGGGATCTATGCGATAAACCACTGCGCTGTATTCATTAGGAGCATTGAGCACGGCCAACTTTGCCCATCTGCCATAGGCCCACGCAAAATCTGTGTCTTCACCCATCAGACTCAAATCGTCACCGAATTTAATGATCAGATCATTATCCTTGAAACCTTTATCATAGCCTTTTTGATCGATCACTTCAACGCTCACTGCTTTAGGCTGATGATTGACAAAGGCTTGCAAATCAATGATTTCGTCACCATTTTCATCATAATTGTTGCCAAACTGCGAACCATAAATATATGACGTGCGATCCTGATTTTGGAAATAGTAGATGCCGGTGCTTGAAAACACATAGTCAGGTTCGCCAAATTCATCCTTAGCGATGAAACTGCGATTAATGCCAATATTGCTTTGAGGAGAATATATTTTGTAATACAGCGAAAGATTATCACCTCCATTGCGACAAGGCTTACCAAAGGCATTGGCATCCATCTGCCAAATGGTCATGCCTGTGCTGTCTACTCGTTGCAAAAATGAGGTCATCCCAATCCCGTCCTTATTTTCACTTCTTCCCCAATTGATTGTGTCATTGATTTCCTTCAAAACATTGCGGTAAATACCATTTGGAAGAACCACTTGCTCTTGATTTTCATCATAGAAAGTCTCTATGAATGAGCGAGAATCTTCTCCCTCGTAAAAATCATCTTTTGTGATAGCCCAGCCAGCGAGGCCATTCTTGAGTTTTCCATCTAAATATATTGACCTTAACACGATATGACCCTTGTCATCCAAGGAGTCAACAGTTAGATAATTGTTATACATCATCTTGTTTTCCACTCTATGAGGTGTGGTCTTGGTATAGGAAGCCAAATATTTATTTCCATCACGATCTATGCTCCAATAATATTCATTCTTCGTGCCAATTGAATCTAAGAATTCCGCCTGAGCCATGGCAAATGGCATAGTTGGAAGCATTGCAAGGTTGCCATTTTTATCGTAGGCACTCATGGAAGTATTGCGGCCCATGCTGTCATATTCCCACAGGATCTTTGCCACACCACCGGCATTGAACACCGCCGGCTCACCATTAAGCGATAGACCCTGAGTGCATATGTTATTTCCATGTGCATCCTTCTTCATGAAAATTTTATGAGCGCCATAAATGTTCTGACAGGGCCGTTCCTCTGCATCATAAAATGACACTATAGAGTCTCTGCCGATTTTGTCATATTGATATTCTTGAATGTATGTTCCTTTCTCAGCCATATCAAGCACTGAGAAGATCATCATTGGATGCAGATTAGCATCAACATTTATGAGTTTACTTACCAAATATGGAGATATTGTGTCCTGATAAGAATATAGATGTCCGCAATTGCCAGAGTTGTCAATCATGTATTTTCCATCCTCATCAAGGGATAGCATTGAAAGCATGCGTCCGAGCGAATCACATACCAACTGGGTAGCGTATGCGCCGTCCTTATTAGGCTTCGCTACACCCTTGGCATCTGTGATTTTGATTATGGAGTCATTGCCCCAGCGGTCACGAGTAAGCTCCACAAGAGTGCCAAAGGCATAAGTTGGATCATATCTCATTTCGGCTGGAAAGCCTCTCATGTCTCGATAAGTTCCGACAAACTTGTTATCTCCAATGGGGGTAATGGAGAATGTATACAGGATATTATGATCGCGATCAAATGCGCGCTCTTGCACCACTTGTTGTTGTGAGGGATCCGGAATGATTTCATACCGGCAGGCTCCTTTCAAAAACTGTTGCCATCTCGAGTTCCCGGTGCTGTCTAATCTGGTGTCAAGGCTTAATATGTAGGGCTCGAAATGAGTGGTCTCGCAAAATTCACCTAATCCGTTCATTTCCTCCAACACTGTGTACTTGCCATCAGAAAGGGGCCGGGTAAGACGAATCAAATAATCATATTTGTCAATGTTTTGCCTATCGACAATGAATTGCGGCTTATACCATCCGTGCTGTTTGCTTGTAGTGCGACAATATACAGTGTCAGGATATTGCTTTTCTTCAACCTGTGGAGTCGAAGTCTTGGGCTTCTCTTCTTTCTTGGCAGGCTGTTCCTTTTTCTCTGGCTCAACGAATTCATCTTTTTCCTTGCGTATGTCTTTTTCCTTACGTAGGTCTTGCGAGAAAGCCATTTGGCCACATACTCCCGCTATCAGGAGCATCAAGATTAATGCTTTTTTATTCATGGCCATAGATAGGATTATCATTTTTATCATAGAAGGTAATCGAAGTGGAGTTGCCATCGTCAGCATACGTAAAATCGACACGGCTCACATCCTCAAACGTAAGTGAATCTGTCACGATAGGTTCTTTTAGCGCCATTCGATCTCCCACAATATTATGGTAAGTAACCGATTTGACATTTCCTTCATTATCGCGCACGTAACGCACTTGATCTACACCCTTGATGTTTCTCTTGCGCAGTCCAAGGCCGTCGAAGTAATCGATCTGCCCATCATATCCATTTGGATCGTATTTTATTTCAATGACACTTCCGTAAAAATTCTCCTTTTTCTCATCAAAATCCACAGGGTATCCCCAAGAATTGTTGAAACTCACCACAATATTGCCATCCGATCCTGGGAAAGGCTGAAGACTGTACACCATATTGCCTTCCCGATCGTAAGCGCGCTCTTCAATTACGCTCTTTCCATCGAGCGACGGGGCAATGAGCCATTGTGCAATGCTGCCTACGCGCTTGTTCCATGGGTCTTCTCCGCTTTTGCTGATCAAATCGTAGAGATATTGCGAGGATGCTGTGAGCATTGAATCTGCTATCAATGAGTCGCCACGCATTTGCTCAATATGCATGTAGCGAGCCCCGTCGGTTGGCAATGACAGGCGGTAGTACACATTTTTCTTCTCTTTGGCCTCCTCCAAGGTGAGCGGTTTTCCTTGTCCCTGAAGCCATGAATTGCGTCGCACTATGGCATCATAATAGAGATATTGCGGGATTGTATCCTCGGCTTTTTTCAAATCCAAAGCCTTTCGTTGGGTTTTTCTTACTGCTTGGCGATAATTGTCATCAAGGCTCAGTCGGGTTGCCGGGTTAGGCATGTAATCCCTGATGCCCTGAGCCCAAGCGGCGATGGAGGCCATCATCAGCAGGGCGAGGAGAGAGTGTCGGAGGCTTTTCATTTAAATATTGACTTAAATTCTTTTAATTCCTGATTGGTAAGATTCAGCAGGTGATATTCTTCCAATTCAGCATCGGGCAAGAGGTCCACTTCGAAATCGAGAACTTCCCATTGGCCATCATGCGGACGTAGCACCCGCATATGATGCTTGTTACCATCACGCAATTGCTTCCAGGTTTTGGCCAAGGCAACAGGCGATTCCGCAGATACCCAATTGTCAAGTTCGAGTATGCGGTCGCCATCCCGCAAACCAGCCTGATAGAGCGGACTCTTACGGCTCAGCATATGCAAGAAAGCTAATTTTGTGGTAGAAATGTCGGTCGAAGGGATGAATTCGGTCTGATAGTACTGATTGCGGATCCTGAATCTGTCATGATGCGCGTTCCAAAACACAGAATCCTGATAATTTATTGATGCTAGCGTATAATAACCTTCATCATCATAAAAAGCGCTCGGTTCGCCCAACTCATTCACAGCTTCAATGCTGTTGAAATTGTCATCGCGATCGCTTGTGTAGTAAAGGCGATAATAAGTAAGGCCTTCCCATTCCCATTCGGGACATCTCACAGCATTGCCGTCAATGCCCAAAACGCTGCGGCCAATAGTCTGCCCGTCTTGCACGAGATACATCATCGACTTCAACACATTATCGTCGGCATCATAAATCTGGCGAGACAATAATATATGGCTCGGATCATATTTCTCAACCTTGCGGAAATATGATTTCACTTTGCCATAACGCCCCTTTACGGTCGGCATAGGTTCGATTCTGCCATCTTCATATACATAATATCGACAATCGCTCAAGGTGTCATTTTCGATATAGGTCTTTTTATGGAATGTCAGCGAGTCGATGCCCTCAAGGCAGGCCACGTTGATAGGGCGGTTGCCATCAGCATAGTAAGTCATTGACTTGTAGCCATCAACCAGGATAGAATCAATAAGAGTGAGGTCCTTGATTGGGGCTGATAAGTCCTGCCAGCGCTGCACAGTGCGACCATCCTCATGGAGAGTGGTGAAATTGTAGGGTACGGCGCCATGGATGTCTGTGCGTCTTTCCTCAGAGAGCTGACCATCGTAGTAAGCAACTTCGCGCTTATAGATATCATTGGGCCACATGGCGAACGGCTCGCCCTGGGCATCAAGGTATTGCTCAGAGATGCGATATCCCGTAGTGGGCTCGTAGGCAAAAAGGGACAGGATAGGAAGGTCCAGCGGCACATCGCCCTCGTAGGCAATTTGCAAGATGTTGCCCTTTTCATCGCGATTCACGGTCCGCTGGGCAGCAGGATTGTCAAGGTCAGCAAGGTGGTAAAGATAGGTCACATCACCGTCCTCCACAATTTTAGCGAAACCTTCAGGCCCGGTCACTATCTCGGGCGTAGAATCGCTGAGCGCATATGCATAGCAGTATTCGGTAACTCGACTGTCACCAAGATCTCTGACAACCAAAGCATTGCATTTCTGATTGATCGGTCGGCCGAATTTATCAAGATTATAAGTAATTACCGTATGCTCATCGGGATAGATGTATCGATAGCCGTAGATGTCGTTGATGCCTTCCACGCAGAGATCCTTGTCGTTGAAGAATCTTATTGATTCGATGCGGCCCTGGTCGTTCCAAGTCATCTTCATGCGATCGAGCTGATTCTCATGGCCATTGCTAAGTCCTCTTACCGGCATGGTCAAGCCTTGCGGAGTGACAAAGGTGCGGATGTCGCCGTTGCCGTTGTCAAATGGGAAATAGTTGGTGAAAAAGAGCACATCGCCATTTTCATCCAGGTAGGTCTCGCGATCTACTTTCTGGTTTTTGCCTTCGTATTGGATTTTTGCCACTCGGTTGAGCTTGTCAAGGTAGTTCTGGGCTACGGGATCGGCAGCGGCTATCTCCTCGTCAACGCAAAGGTCAGCAAGGCGCCCGCTAAGGGGCAGAGCGCCGTTTGACGAACAGATTTCCACCTCATCGTTGTATTTGGTCACCAAGCCTTTATGAGAAAGCTTGTAATAGAGGGGCGAAGCATCGCGCTGGCTTTCGCTCAGAGGCTCTCCAATGCCGACAGGCCACCCCCACTGGGTGGTGAAGGCAGCATAATAATTCTCAACCTTATAGTTGAACGCCATCCAATAGCCAAAGAATCCGATCAGGGCGATGGCCAAGGCTGTGCCCAAGCCTATCATCCATTTGCGGTTGCGGCGCTTGAGTCGATACTCCAACTCCTGGCGCCTCTTTTCCTCGTCTCTTTCGGCGCGATGCTCCATGGCAACTTTGCAGAGCACATCGTGGGTGAATTCCATGCGCTTCGTGCCATCCCATTCTTCGATTCGCACAAGGCGATTGTCGGTGAGGTGCGCGATGTCTTCGTCGGTGATTCCGGCATTGCGGGCATTGCCCAAGGCTACGGCATCGCGAAAACCATCGGAGGTCAGCAGATGCGCCTCGATAAAGTCGACTTTGTCAGTTGATAATTGGGCGATTGCTCCGTTGTAGAAGTCCTTGATGATATTGTCGCCAAACTCATTTACGAGCTCCGAGGTAATCTGATTCATGCCGCGTTCGCGACGCTTCTTGTCCAATTCCCGGCAGAAAAGCGACAGGATCGAAGGCTCAACTTCTATGTCGGGCTGGTCATGGATGGTGAAATCCTTGTTGAAGCGCTTGTTGGTGACCTTTTCGATGATCTGCACGGCCACTTCCTCGGAAACCAAACCCGGCAAGGGCTTCATTATGATCTCCAGCGACTGCTCTTCGTTGATGCATTGCAAGCTGAAGCGATTGCGCTTCAGGGCCGGGATGTATTGGGCGTGTTCCTCCAGACGAGCCAAAAAGTCCTCTCTCATGGAGATCACGCTGCGGAAGTTGATGCCTTCGAGATATTCGATGTGCTTGTTGTCCCTGTTGGCCAGATACTGGCGTATGTATTGTGGATACTTGTTGTCGATGAGGTCGGAGAGTTGCTCGAAGAAATTGTCCTGGATATGCGAATTCTTGCCCAATGTGAACATTTCCTCGAATTGGTCGAGCACCACCATGGGGATCACCGGGTAGTTGTCCGCGCTCCAGAATTCATTGCAATGGAAGAATTCCCACAAGGAATTGCATTCGCCTCCGATGTAGCTGACTACCTGGTCAATGTCAATGCCCTTGGACCGGGCTTCTTCTTGGATAGCATTGATAATCTGATGGGTGTAATCTCGCTGGTTGGGATTGTGAGGATCATGGTTTAGGCGCACATAGACCGGCATGTATTTGTGCTCTCGCGCTTTCAGGAAGATGCCGGCGCGAATAATCGAGGTCTTGCCTGTGCCGGAAGGACCGTAAATCACAGTCTGGACATTGTTGTAAATGTCGGCAGAAAGCTTTTCTATTTCTTCAGTGCGACCGTAGAAAATGTCGCTATAGCTCTCGGTATAGGATTCGAGACCCAGCCACAGGAGGCGGTCGGAAGAGGAGTCTTGGGTTTGCATAGGCCTTTTCAATTATTCGATTGGCGGAATTTGCGAATCATGCTTCTGATCTTGCCTTTTCGTTCGTCAGGTTCGCTCAGATCGATTGCATGATAGTCGATAAATGGATGGTTCGACTCCATCTTGTAACCCTCGATGACCACCGGCATTATGTAATTCCTGCCTGTGCCAAAATATTGTTGGCTCATGTCACTGGCCCATTTCCACTCTTTGCGGTAGAATCGCGGACCTCCCACCTTTGCTGTCTGGGGCGAGAGCACTGGGATGAATAGGGGACACTCCTGTATGCGCTGGCGTATGAGGCGCTCATATTCGTCGCCGGGCTCCAGGGCTTTCTTGTCGAACCATACATGAAGGCCCAACTCCTCAAATGTTGAGGCTATTTCTTTAGCGGTCTCGTAATCTTCGCTCGCATATGAGATGAATGCTTCAGCCGGAGTGGATGGCTGTCCCTGTTCGGCTTGCAGATCATTGCCTTGCGGCATTGTTGTGCCATGGGTGGATTTGTATTTGGTCCATCGCGCCGAAAGCTCTTCTATGAAATTTTCGGCATCTTCATGCACATTGGCCTCCATTCGCTGCAGGAAACTGATGAGCTCAGGCTCCAAGTTGTTGTCGGCCAAGGTGCCGGATATTGAGCCTCCCGAGGCATTTATCTGCGAAATTGAATGCTTGAGCGAGTGGAAAAAAAAGCGGAAGAGCCAATTGGGATAATCGCACCCAATGACCAGCAGGTAGCGGTCGCCCAGCTTGTAAGAGAGCTGCTGAGGCCTGTAGTTCTGATCCATCCACGAATGTATGAAATCGAGCAGGTCATCCTCGGTGAGCACAAAGCTGTTGGGCGTAGGATCGGCTTTTCCGAAAAGGTGGTAATGGAGATATTTGTTGAAATAAGTGGGTATGTCAGGTCGATTGCTGTTTTTCTCGTAACTGTAACTGGCCACATTGTCCTTGCCGTAGATTTCCTGCATCAGCGTAAGAGCGATGTCGTCGAATCCCGTAGTCAGCACCAGCTTGAACTTGTCAATCGAAAGCAGTTTCCTCAGCAGATCGGTGTCATAGCTTTTGCGAGGAAGATCCTCAAGAATGTAAGTAGTCTCATTGTAGGGATTTGACTGCTTCTGGCGCCATTCTTTCAGCTTCACTTCGTAGGAAAGGTCGTAAAAATCAAGCTCGGGAGTGTAGTCCACTTCCAATTCCTCAGCCATACGCTTGAGCACATATTGCTTCATTGTATAGCTTTTGTCACCAATCTTTACCCTTAAAAGCTTGTCGCCAATGACAAGCACCACTTTTTCCTGGTCAATAGCACGCAAGAGCTGATCCCATGACCGATCGTTGAGATGAGAGTTCATAGGTTTTCATATTAATCAGCAAAGATATTAAAAATTTGTTAAGTTTTCAAATAAAATGACAAATTCTATATACTTTTCGGCTACTGATTTAATGATTTAAGGAGTTGGCCAGGGCCTCGGCGCATCTGATGCCATCCACGGCAGCAGAAACGATGCCTCCAGCGTAGCCTGCGCCTTCGCCAGCGGGATAGAGTCCGGCGATCTCAACGTGGCTCAGGGTGACGGGATCGCGCACTATGCGCACCGGTGCCGAGGTGCGAGTCTCATCGCCCACGACCAGCGCTTCGTTGGTGAGGAATCCCCGATATTTTTTGCCGAATTCGCGAAATCCCTGCTGCAAGCGCTTGGCGATTACCGAGGGGAGCATGCGATCGATTCGAGCCGGATGCACACCGGCCGTATAACTGCTTCGCGGCAAATCAGCGCTGTCTTTGCCCTCTACGAAGTCGAACATGCGCTGGGCCGGTGCATTTTGGGTGCCATCGCCCTCGGCGTAGAACTTCTTTTCGATGCTGCGCTGCAAGTCAAGCATCTTCAGGGGCGATTCGCCGGGCAGGTCCTCGGGCAGGATCTCCACCACCATGCCGGAGTTGGCCCACTGAGTGCCGCGATTTGCTGGCGACATGCCATTGACCACCATGAGGCCGGGTTCGCTTGCCGCGGGGATTATGTAGCCTCCCGGACACATGCAGAAACTGTACACGGCGCGGTCGTCGACTCTCGTAAGCAGCGAATACTCGGCAGCCGGCAACCATTTTCCTCTTCCCTTGGGCGAATGATAGAAGATTTGGTCAATAAGAGCCTGGGGGTGTTCCAAGCGAACTCCGATGGCCAAGCCTTTGGGTTCCAAGCGGATGCCATCGGCGTGCAGCCGCTTATAGACATCGGTGGCCGAATGGCCGGTGGCCAAAATCACAGGACCGTGATATTCATTCCCGTCGGCAGTGATCACGCCCTCAACGGCATTGCGTTCTTGGTTGTAGACCAGTTCGGTGACTCGCGTGCCAAATTTCACCTCGCCGCCACAGTCGATGATGGTGTTGCGGATGGCCTTTATCACGCCCGGCAGACGATCGCTTCCGATGTGGGGATGGGCATCCACCAGGATGTCGCGCTGTGCTCCATGCTGATGCAATATGTTGAGCACCTGGTCGACATTGCCGCGCTTCTTGCTGCGCGTATAGAGCTTACCGTCGCTATAGGCGCCGGCGCCACCTTCGCCAAAGCAGTAATTGGAGTCGGGATCCACCACGCCCTCCCGGCTGATACGAGCCATATCGGCGCGACGCTGATCCACATCCTTGCCGCGCTCCAGCAGGATGGGCCTGATGCCAAGCTGTATAAGCCGCAAAGCAGCGAAAAGACCGGCAGGCCCAGCACCCACCACAATGGCACTGGGAGCATCTTCGGGCAGCGGCTCATATTTCTCAGGCCGCGCAATGTCGGCAGCCGGGTCGATTGAGTCAACATGCACATTCAGGCTGAGATTTATCATGATTTGGCGCTGGCGCGCATCGATGCTGCGCTTTACGATGTCGATTGCCTTGATGCGGTTGACATCTATGTCAAGGGCTGAGGAGGCTTCTATCTTAAGCCGCAAATCATTGGCGGCAATTTCAGGCTTTGTGCGGAGTTGCAAGGTTTGGATCATGATTCTTGAATACTTTATTATAATGGTGTATGTTGAATATCACCACAATGATGGCTGTGACAAAGGCTAGGCCGTCGCTGCCCACCATGCTGTACCATACTCCGTCGATGCCGTAAATCTTGGGCAAGAAATAGAGTAGGGGCACCAGATAGAGAAGCTGGCGCGTGAGCGACAGGAAAATCGACCACATCGGCTTGCCTATCGATTGGAAATAATTCTGTATTACGATTTGGGCTCCCACCACCGGGTAGATGATGAAATAGATATGGTAGGCCTGACGGGCTATGTCGATCATCTCCTGATCGTGGGTGAACATGGCAGAGATCTGATCAGGAAGGCTCTGCGTAAGAATCCATCCCACGGCAGTGATGCCGGTGCCAATCCATATGCCTTTGTACAGAGTGCGCTTCACGCGCTGCCAATTGCAGGCGCCGAAATTATAACCCAAAATGGGCTGCATGCCCTGGGTGACGCCAAACACGATCATCACAAAGAACATTGTGGTGCGGTTGAGGATGCCGTAAGCGCCCACAGCAATATCGCCAAGGTCACCGGCAACCGAGAGCAGGCTCTTGTTGAGGAACACCACCACAAAGCAGGCCGTGGCGTTCATCAGGAATGGCGACAGACCGATCGAGTAGATGCGCTTCACCACCTGCCAGTTCCAAAAGCCGACCTTGAAATCGAAATGCACGTAGCTTTTCTTGCTGCAGAAATGGATCACTACCCACACGAATGCCACTGTCTGGCCAATGACCGTGGCCCCGGCAGCCCCGGCTATGCCCCAATGAAGCTTATATATAAATATAGGTGCAAGCACTATGTTGACTCCCACCGACAGCAAAGCCGACATCATGGCCTTGCGCGGATAGCCTGTGGCTCGCATGATGTTGTTGAGCCCAAGGAATACGTAACTTATGGGTGTGCCCAGAAGGATTACCTTGATGAATTCCGAGGCGTAGCCGATAGTAGCATCTGTGGCGCCGAAGAGACGCAGTATCGGATCAAGGAATATGTAGGTGAGGCCGCCAAACAGGATGGAGTGGGCCAAGCAAAGCACCATGGCGATGTTCACGGTCTCAGTGGCACGCTCCACATTCTTCTGGCCCAGGAATATGCTGCTGATCGTGCACGCGCCCACTGCCACCAGGGTGCAGAAGCCGATTACCAGGTTCATCAGGGGGAAGGTGATGGCCAGACCAGCAATGGCCATCGGACCCACGCCTTGGCCAATGAAAATGCTGTCGACAATGTTATATATTGATGTGGCCACGCTGGCGATAATGGCCGGGATTGAATACTGCACAAGCAGCTTTCCAATCGATTCAGTGCCCAGGAGCTGGGCCGATGCTTCCTTGACGTTGGCCATTGTCGAAACGTTATTTTTATGCAAATTTACTATATATCTAACAATAATCTCCGTCAAAATAAGTAATTTTGCCAAGTTTTTAGTAAAATATAACATACCAGCAGATGAAAGCAGCTCTTTTCGACCTCGATGGCGTACTCATTGACACCGAGGGCTTATATACAAAATTCTGGGAGGAAGCAGGGAAAAAATACAAGGTCCCTTTTCCCGACTTCGCTCAGCGCATCAAGGGCACTACCATGCCTCAGATCCTTGACACTTATTTCCCCAAGGAACTGCACGCGACAGTGCTTAAGGAGTGCCAGGACTATGACGCCAATCTCACCTATCCGATTTTCCCGGGCGTTATCGAGTATCTGAAAAAGCTCAAAGCCGAGGGAATACCGTGCGCCATCGTCACCAGCAGCCCCAATGACAAGATGGAGCGCTTGTGGAAGCTGCATCCGGGCCTGCGCGAGATGTTCGACGCTGTGGTCACCGATCAGGACGTAAGCCATTCCAAGCCCGATCCGGAGCCTTTTCAGGTGGCAGCCTCTAAGCTGGGGGCCGATCCGCGCGAGTGCTGGATCTTCGAAGACAGCTACAATGGGCTGCTCAGCGGGCGCAGGGCAGGGGGCTATGTGGTGGCTCTGAGCACCACAAACCCGGCCGAAACCCTCAGCGACAAGGCCGATCGGGTGATTTCTTCCTTCCTGGAACTGCTCTGATTCGGGGGAAAAGAAAAGTTGTTGCGCAAATGTAGCAAATTTATTATCGATTTATATCATTGATTATCAATACGATGATATAAAAACGGTGATTTTTACAATGTTTAAAAAACATGTTATAAAGCATAATTCAAAAACATTTCGTAACTTTGCAGTGTTATAATATCGAATCAAGGGAGCAAGAGAGCTTCCAAAGATCAATGTTTAACTTAAATTTTTGAATTATGTTTCAACATCTAAAACACGCTTTAGAGTGGTATTGCAACAAGGCTGCCGACAACTACATGTGGTCGCCGCTGCCTCCAGAGCACGACAAGCACTGACCACTGCGGCCTCGCGCCAGGCGTGAGGCGAAGCATTGCAAAGAAACATGTCTAACACTTTAAACCGTGGGCCCTGCAGTCCACGTTTTTTTGTGCCTTTTTGGCAGAAAAGGCAAAATTTTTTACGATTTTGTTACAAGAGCGAAATTTTTTTGTCAGGGTAAACTCATGATTTTTAGCATTTAGTCAATTTGACCAAAGTTTTGTCCA
>CAYTXF010000035.1:0-28438 GCA_964440745.1 uncultured Bacteroides sp. | reverse complement strand
ACAAAATTAAGGCATGGGAAAATGATCAAGGATTGTTATTCTTCGACCGCAGATTGCGCGGATCGGCGCAGATGGACAGGATAAAACTGAATTCATCTACACAACCCTCTTTCTCCGGAAGAAAGAGAGAATTTTGTAATGCAACCCCATTGCATGCAGTTCGCGGAAATGCACTTCCCAAACCCAGCCTGACAATTCTTGCACCACTAAGAAATAAAACTTCGAGCCTTTCGTCTATTCTTCACTCTCGTCTATTCGCCTCTATCGTCACCCATCCCTCTTTCGAACCGAACTTTCATCCCCCACCCTTTGTTCTTTCCAAAAAAATATGTATATTTGCACAAACTAACCGAATATGAATATGCAGACAAGATCTCTTAACCCAGCTCAATGGGAGATATTGGAAATGACCTCTTTTGTCAATTCCGACGAAATGCTTGTTCAAATGAAACAAGCCATCGCTTCCTATTTTGCCCAAATGGTACAGGATGAGGTCAATAGGCTGTGGGAAACCGGTGAGCTTTCCGAAGAAAAAGTAGAAAGTTTCAGAAATCTTCACGAAAGAACCCCCTACAAATAACCATGGCTGATCGAATCGTTCTGGACACTAATAGCCTCATTATGGCAATTTCTTCAAAAAGTATTTACCATGAAGTATGGAAAGCTTTTCTTGAGGGAAGTTATCTTTTATGTATATCCAATGAAATAATAGAAGAATATGTAGAGGTGATTTCTAGAAATATTAACCCTCGATTAGGAGCAGCAGTAGCTTATACAATTTTAGCCTCCCCCAATATAATAAAGGTTGATCCTCATTTTCACTTCAATCTTATCTCTGCGGATCCTGATGACAACAAATTCGTTGATTGTGCCATTGCATCAATGGCTCGATTGATAGTGACAGAAGATCATCATTTCCATGTTCTTAGGAACATTCCTTTTCCCAAAGTGGATATAGTAAATATCGATGAATTCATAAAAATTCTCACCAATAATCTTTAAACTTGCACAAACTAACCGAATATGAACAAAAGGAAAATATTTGAGATCGTTCAATATGTCAACTGTTGTATTTCAGCTTTCGCTCAGAGATACAATCTATCCACGCATCAGGCTTATGCCTATCTTCATCGATTCGAAGCCCTGGATTTTCTTTTTGAATGCTATGAAGCCGAACACACCCTCTCAATAGAAGATGCCGTCGAAGATATGCAAATCATTTGTCAAAGAAATGGAGGTGCTGTAGTATGAAAATTTTATACCATGGGTCAAATGTACCATATGAAAATGGATAAAGACATTAAATTCATAATAGAAGTTTTATCCACAGAAATAATTATGTATCTTATTGAAGATTATAACTGGGATATACGCAAGGCCTTTAATCAGTATTATGAATCTGAAACTTATCAAAGACTTTGTGACATCACCACCGGCCTTTGGTACGAAAGCTCCGTTTACATTTACTCCTACTTAAAGAATGAAATAGAGACCGGCATCTGTGCATAACGAACCGAACTCTCGCGCTATTTAAGGGCTTCCTGCAGGGCCTTGTGAGCCGCGGCTGAGCCTCTGGCTTTGAGGGTGGTAGTAAAAAGGTCGGCTAAGGCAGCGGCACGCGCCTCATCCTCAGGTGAGGCGAAGGCATGACGATAGCCAGCGATGTCATAGCAGTGGCCGCGAGTGAAATCAGGCACCTCTACCGGCGCGCAGCCATTGTCCATAGAAATTGTGCCAAGTTCAGCGAGGCAGCACCATTCCGCCAGGTCGTAAACATCCATGTCGAGAGGCAGCCCATTCTGCAGGCAATACACAAGTCGCGAATCCATCACAAAGTCCATGCCCCCATGGCCGCCCACCTCCTTGGCCATCTCGCCATAGCGAGCCAAGATAGGGCTATAGTATTTCTCCACTAAGGCCTTCTGTTCCTCTTCGGGAAGGAAATCATGGCCCGAAAGATCCTCATGATTAGGATGCACTCCGCTTGCTGCCAATTGCGCAGCATCGAGAGCATAGCCCTCGACCGGATACTTGTTGGCAAAGCCCTTGGTGCCGGTGATTTGATACAAGCGGTTGTATGGCTGAGGATTCATCACATTGTGTTGAATTTCAATCACCTTGCCATTGTCGGTGCGCATCAGAGTGGTGGTGTGATCGCCATTGCGGAAATAATCGCAGGGCTCCCCAGTGGCCTTCTCCACATAGGCAGGTCCGTGGACAGCCTTGGTATCCATGGCCACAAGCGTGCGCAAACGGTCGCCGCGGTGTATATTCAGCACCTGAGCCACCGGCCCCAGGCCGTGAGTGGCATAGAGATCGCCGCGATACTCCTTATTATAAGCCATGCGCCAGCCTAATTTGTCGTCATCGCCATTCTTCCAATAATAGGGCCAGAAGGGATCGAGAGTATGGATGTAAGCGCCTTGCACGCGTAGCACCTCGCCAAACACTCCTTGTTGCGCCATATTCAGAGAATTCATCTCGAACCAGTCGTAACAGCAATTCTCCAAAATCATGCAGTGGAGACGCTTGCTTTCGCTGAGGTTGATAAGTTGCCAAATTTCGGTGAGATTCATAGCCGAGGGCACCTCGATGGCCACATGCTTGCCATTTTCGAGGGCACACTTGGCCACAGGGAAGTGATGAAGCCAGTCAGTGGCAATGTACACCAGGTCAATATCATCGCGCTTGCACAGATTCTCATACCCCAATTCCCCACTGTACACAGCCGCTTCGGGCATTCCAGCCTCGGTGAGATATTTCTGGCAGCGCTGAGCGCGAGCCTCGTCAAAATCGCAGAGAGCCACCACTTCGGTGCCGGGGATATAGGTCCAACGCTCCACCGCACCAGGACCGCGCATGCCAAGACCCACAAAACCTACGCGCACCACAGGCATGGGGTCGACAGCCAGACCTAAGGCATGCTCTTGTCCTGCGGGACGCTCAGGCACATCAGTCACGATCAGGCCCTGGTCGTTGCGATGCCAAGGCCAATTGAAGGCATCCTGCGCAATTCCCTGCACGCAGGCAATCATTCCAAAAACGAAAGTTGCGATTAGCTTTCTCATACTATTGATCATTCATTATATCCTTGATTATTCGCTGCATCCGGGGCAATTTGGCCTCCATGTCATGGTACAGGGCAATCTGGGCGCGGGTGCGCACTAAGTTGTGGTCGGGATATTTGATTTTGTAATAGGTGTCGCCCCAAAGATAGTCCATCAGGAATCGCATCACTTGCTCGTAGGTGATATACATGGGTGAGAATGCCAGCCACTCCAATTCCTTTTCGGTGAGCACTTTCCCCATCTCGGAGAGATAGCCGCGGGCATAAGCCTCGAACATCTCAAGCGACAGCCTCACATTCTCCGGATTAGGATCATCCTCCAATCCAGTGTTGCAATACGAACGGATGGCATCGCCAAAATCATTGAGGGCCGTAGCCGACATCACAGTGTCAAGGTCAATCACACATTGCACATTTCCGTCGTGATCGAAGAGGATATTGTTGATTTTGGTATCATTGTGGGTTACTCGCTGCGGTATTGCGCCCGACTTCACAAGGCTCCAAAACTCCTTCGACATATCATCATTCAGATTTACAAAGCTCACTTCTTCTTGCACTCGCTCCAGGCGCCCCATTTCATCGCAACCTACTGCCCTCCACCATTGGTCCCAGCGGAAGTCGATGTCGTGGAATCCGGGCAGAATGCTAGCAAGAGGTTCCGCGAAGTCAGCAAGCATGGCCTGAAAATGGCCAATGCCCTGGCCTCCCTTGTAGGCTAAGGCAGGCGAGTCAGCATTGTCATAGGCTATGGTATCGGGGATGAAGACAGTCATTGTCCAATATTCGCCATCGGCATCTTGGTAATACGGGAGTCCATCCTTGGCTTTGACCACAGTCATCACTTCTCGGTCGGGGTCGACGGTTTTCTTGCGCAGATGCGCGGTGACGCGCTGGATATTATCCATCATTGCGGGCACATCGGGAAATATCGATTTGTTCTTCCGCTGCAGTATGTAATCCGGGTCATCGCCTTCGGTGCGCACTATCAATGTGTCATTGATGAAACCTTCGCCCAATGGCTTTATATCCGCCACCTTGCCTGTTATGTCAAATTTTTCTACTATTTCTTTCAAATCTTCCATGGTTAAAACAATTTTGCGGCTAAGTTACGATAAAAATTGTATTTTCCCAAAGAAATTTGATTAAATTCGCAGGCATCTCCCTCTAAGACAACTTTTAGTGAAGAAACCTCTTTTCCCAGGACAAAATTATGGAATAATTGACATATTTTAAATAAGTATGAGGAAAAATTGCTAACTTTGCGCTTTAAAATCGAAAAAAAGGATTGAACTATGGCAGAACAATTAGATAATGCCCCCGTTGCCGAAGAGGGGAAAAAAGGCCTCAATTTCGTTGAGGAAATAGTTTACAACGATTTGCAAGAAGGCAAAAACGGCGGCCGCCTCAACACCCGTTTTCCTCCAGAGCCCAACGGCTATCTCCACATCGGCCATGCCAAGGCAATATGCATGGACTTTGGCGTAGCTGAGAAATTCGGAGGCACATGCAATCTGCGTTTCGATGACACTAATCCTGTGAAAGAAGACGTAGAATACGTTGACTCCATCAAGGAAGACATCCATTGGCTCGGTTTCGACTGGGGCAACCGCGAATATTACGCGAGCGATTACTTCCCCCAGCTTTACGAACTGGCCCTGCGCCTGATTCGCGAAGGCAAAGCCTATGTCGACGATCAGACCTCGGAGCAAATCGCCGAGCAGAAAGGCTCGCCCAGCGTGCCTGGTCAGGAAAGCCCCTACCGCAATCGCAGCGTGGAGGAAAACCTCGACCTCTTCCAGAGAATGAACGCTGGCGAATTTGAAGAAGGCTCACGCGTGCTGCGCGCCAAAATCGACATGGCCTCGCCCAACATGCACTTCCGCGACCCCATCATGTACCGCATCATCAAGCACCCCCATCACCGCACCGGCACCACATGGAAAGTATACCCCATGTATGACTTCGCCCATGGCCAGAGCGACTATTTCGAGGGAGTGACCCACTCGATCTGCACACTCGAATTTGAAGTGCATCGTCCCCTCTACGAATATTTCGTGAAAGAACTGGCCGATGACAGCTATTGCCCCCGCCAGATCGAATTCAACCGTCTCAACCTCACCTACACAGTGATGAGCAAGCGCAAGCTGCTGCAACTCGTGAAGGAAGGTCTCGTAGCAGGCTGGGACGATCCCCGCATGCCCACCCTCTCAGGAATGCGCCGCCGCGGATACACTCCTGAATCCATCCGTAACTTCGTGGACACCATTGGCTACACTAAATATGAGGCCCTCAATAGCATCAGCCTCCTGGAACATGCCGTGCGCGACGACCTCAACCGCATCGCCACTCGCGTGATGGGCGTGATCAATCCCCTCAAGGTGGTGATCACCAACTACCCCGAAGGCCAAGTTGAGATGGTAGAGATGGAAAACAATCCCGAAGATCCCAATGGCGGCAAGCACCAGATGCCCTTCTCTCGCGAAATATACATCGAGAAAGACGACTTCATGGAGAATCCCCCCAAGAAATTCTTCCGCCTGGCTCCCGGCAGCGAAGTGCGCCTGAAAGGCGCTTACATCATCAAGTGCGAAGAAGTGGTGAAGGATGCCGACGGCAACATTACAGAACTTCGCTGCACCTATGATCCCGCTACCCACAGCGGAGCGCCCGGAGCAGCCCGCAAGGTCAAGGGCACTCTCCACTGGGTAAGCGCCCAGCATGCTGTCGACGCCGAGGCTCGCCTTTACGATCGCCTCTTCAGCGTGGAGAACCCCGCTGCCGAACCCGACCGCGACTTCCGCGAAATGCTCAACCCCGACTCACTCAAGGTAGTGGAGCACATCAAAATAGAGCCCTATGCCGCCGAGATAGCCAAACCGGGTGCCAAGCTCCAATTCCAGCGCATCGGATACTTCACCCCTGACTACTCGTCAACGCCTGAGCACCTGATATTCAACCGCACTATCGGCCTGAAGGACAGCTGGGAGAAAGAAAAAGGAAAAGCATAAATTTAGGTCTTAGGTTTTGGAATTTAGGTTTTGGAATTGGAAAAAGATCAAAGACCAATGACTTAAGACCAATGACTTAAGACCAATGACCAAAGAAGCATGAGCTTAGACGACGATCAGCAATATGCGGAGAACCGCGACGAACTGTTGGGCCGCTTTCGGGAAAGCCTGAAAAAGCCCATGTCAGAACGATATTTCGATGAGGATGACCTCATCGAAATATTCGACTATGCTGGCGATCTCAACGACGATTTCCTGCGCATGGAAGCTCTCATGTGCGGCGCAAGATATTTCCCCGAAAGCGAAGCTTTGCTTGAGCGTCGCGGCATATTCTATTCTCAATATAGCGATGATGCTCGAGAGCAATTCATCAAAAACACCGATGTCTCTGGCAATATCATACTCGAAATTCTCGCTGTGCGCAACAATCCTCCACAAGCCGACGAGGCTCCACGCATCCTCGACCGACTGCTGGAAAACTACCAATCGCTCAGCGATGAAGAAGTTATACAGCTCATCGACCTGGCATCCTCGCTCGACCAATGGGACTGGGTGAAGACCAACATTGAGACACTGCGCAAAAAGGCCCAGTATCTCAACGTGCTGCTTTACGAATGCGCCATCGTGGCCGAATTGGCCCAAGACTATGCCTACGGGGCTCAGCTTCTGGAAGAGCTCACCGAGATTGAGCCATTCAACAGCTATTTCTGGATGCTCCTCTCCCGCATGTATGCCCAGGCCGAAGATCACGCCAAGGCCATGTCGGCTATCGACTATTCATTAGCCATAAATCCCGACTCTGCCCCTGCGATTCTGCTAAAAGCCAAGCTCTTGCATTCCGACGAAGGTTCGATCAAAGAAATCATACGCTTGGCCAAGCAAGCTCTGAAGCTCGCTCCCGACGATCTCGAAATCCTGCATTTCCTGTCGATGGTATATCAGAACTCGGGCGCTCCCGAAAAGGCCGAAGCTCTCTTGCTTGGAGCTCTCGATCGGGTGCCTGATAGCGATAACCCCGACGACAGGCAACGCCTATATGAGCTCATACAGGAGATTGTAATGCTCAAGCCTTCGTCGATTACCCACATCCTCGACCGATTCTTTAAAGCCAACGATGAGAATTCCAACCTGATGTGGGCATCTTGGGCACAGCAGATGTCGATGCAGGGCCATCCCGAATTGGCCAGGGAAATCATCGAATGCTACGAACGCAACTCAGGCACAAAGATACCCTCAATGTTCTCAGTGGAAGATGCCTTCGCTTCGCAAGACTTCGTGTCAGCTGTCAAGGGCATTGAGGAATATGTATCCTCGATCGGAAGCGCAGAGACCTACTTTCCATCGCTGATGGCTGTGCATCTGATCTCAGCCCTCAAGACCATAGGCCCGGAGAAGGCTTTGGAACTGGCCTCAATTCTGCAGGGAGTGGTCGATATCGGGAAATTCAGCGCACTCAACACGCGCCTTGAGTATCTTGGCCTTATGAAAATCATCGAGGACATCCGCAGCAAACATTCGCGCCATGCCAGCGAACGCACATGGAAAAACTACGATCCACTCAACTATTGGAATACTAAAGCTTAAATCAACGAAATATACGCAATATGGTTGTATTCTTTAAAAAAGGTTCATCCACAATTTATGCCGTGCAGAGCGCAAAGCCCCTCACAGCAGAAGACAAAGAAAAGCTCACTTGGCTTTTCGACGGAGCCACACCGCTGGCTGCTACACATCTCAAAGGCACCTATGTAGGTCCGCGACGCGAGATGATCACACCCTGGAGCACAAATGCCGTGGAGATATGCCAAAACATGGGCATCGACGGCATCACCCGAATTGAAGAATTCACCCTGGCTCGCGAAGAGGCTCCTGCTTTCGACAAAATGCTGCAGAGAGTCTTCCATGGCCTGGATTCCAAAGTGTTTGACATTCTCAAGCAGCCCGACGAGATTGTCTACATCGAAGACATCAGCGAATACAACCGCCAAGAGGGCTTGGCTTTGAGCAAAGAGGAGGAAGACTATCTACGCGACTTGGCCCAGAAAATCGGCCGTCCGCTCACCGACAGTGAGGTGTTTGGTTTCTCTCAGGTCAACTCGGAGCACTGTCGCCACAAGATTTTCAACGGCACCTTCATCATCGACGGCCAAGAGATGCCCCTCTCGCTCTTCAAACTTATCAAAAAGACCTCACAGACCAATCCTAACGGCTTGGTATCGGCCTACAAGGACAATGTAGCCTTTGTGAAAGGTCCCAAAATCAAGCAATTCTCGCCCCAAGAGCCCTCGAAGCCCTCATACTTCGCCGAGCGCGACATCCAATCGGTAATTTCCCTAAAGGCTGAAACTCACAATTTCCCCACTACAGTCGAGCCCTTCAACGGAGCTGCAACTGGCAGCGGCGGCGAAATTCGCGACCGCCTGGGCGGTGGCCGCGCTTCCCTCCCCCTGGCAGGCACGGCAGTATACATGACTTCATATCCGCGCCTGTCGCCCGAGCATAGATGGGAACTGATGATGAATCCGCGCGCTTGGCTCTATCAAACCCCAGCTGAGATATTGATCAAGGCCTCGAACGGCGCCAGCGACTTTGGCAACAAGTTTGGCCAGCCGCTGATTTGCGGTTCGCTTCTGACATTCGAGCACGATGAAAACGGCAAACTCTATGCCTACGACAAAGTGATCATGCTTGCAGGAGGCGTAGGATTCGCCACAGCCAATCAGGCTATCAAGGGTGAGCCCAAAGCCGGACAGAAAGTAGTGGTGATGGGCGGTGACAATTACCGCATAGGCATGGGCGGCGGTGCCGTATCGTCGGTGGATACTGGTCAGTATGACAACTCCATCGAGCTCAATGCCGTGCAGCGCGCCAATCCCGAAATGCAAAAGCGCGTGGCCAATGTCATCCGAGCCCTGGCCGAATGCGTTGACAATCCAATCATCTCCATCCACGACCATGGCGCTGGCGGCCACTTGAATGCCCTGAGCGAACTGGTAGAATCCACCGGCGGCATCATCGACATGAGCCAGCTTCCCATCGGCGATCCCACCCTTTCGTCAAAGGAAATCATTGGTAATGAGAGCCAGGAAAGAATGGGCATAGTAATAAAGGCCGAAGACATTCCCTATGTGGAAGAATTGGCCCAGCGCGAGCGCGCTCCCCTGTATGTGGTCGGCGAAACCACAGGCGACCATCGCTTCGTGTTCAAGCAGGCCGATGGCGTAAAGCCCATTGATCTGGCCATGGCCGACATGTTCGGCAACTCGCCCAAGACTGTGATGGAAGATCACACAGTGATCGAAAAATACAAAGGCGTGGACACCGATCCCGCCAATATCGAACAATACATCCACGATGTGCTGTCGCTTGAGGCCGTGGCCTGCAAGGACTGGCTCACCAACAAAGTCGACCGCTCTGTGACTGGCCGCATCGCTCGCCAGCAATGCCAGGGCGAGATCCAGCTTCCGCTTAGCGACTGCGGCGTGGTGGCTCTCGATTATGAAGGCAAAGCCGGCATTGCCACAAGCATCGGCCATGCTCCTCAGGCTGCTCTTGTCGATGCGGCTGCCGGATCGGTGCTATCTGTAGCCGAAGCGCTTACCAACATCGCAGGCGCTAACCTGAAAAAAGGCCTCAAGAGCGTGTCGCTCAGCGCCAACTGGATGTGGCCGTGCAAGAACGAGGGCGAAGACGCCGCTCTCTATCGCGCAGTGAAGGCTTGCAGCGATTTTGCCTGCGCCCTGGGCATCAATATCCCCACTGGCAAAGACTCCCTGTCGATGACCCAGAAATACGGTCAAGACAAGGTGTTCGCTCCCGGCACGGTGATAATTTCTGCAGGTGGCGAAGTCGCCTATGTGCGCCGCACGGTGGGCCCGGTGATGAAAAATGACCAGAATTCACAATTCTACTATATCGATTTCTCAAGCGACTCGCTCAAACTCGGCGGCAGCGCACTGGCTCAGACCCTCAATCGCCTGGGCGATGAGGTGCCCACTGTCAAGGACGCTGAGAAATTCATCGCAGCCTTCAACGCAGTGCAAAAGCTGGTGGCTGGCCGCAAGCTTCTGGCCATGCACGATGTCAGCGCCGGCGGCTTGATCACGACCATGCTTGAAATGGCTTTCGCCAATGTCAACGGTGGCATCAAGCTGTACACCGATGGCTTCAAGATGCATGGTGAAGAAGACCTGGTGAAGATCCTCTTCGCTGAGAATCCTGCCATTGTAATCCAAGTTGCCGACAAGCAGAAGGATTCGGTTGAGGCCATTCTGGATCAAAGCGGCCTGCGCTACTTCCCGATCGGATGTCCGCAGCCTGAGCGAGTGATCATGGTCACTCACAACGACGAGGAGCGCCTCTTTGGCATCGACTATCTGCGCGACGTATGGTACGAGCCAAGCTATCTGCTCGACTGCCTGCAAAGCGGAGAAAAGTGTGCTGCCATGCGCTTCAACAATTACAAAAAGCAACCCATACGCTACGCTCTGCGCAAGGATTTCAGCGGACGCCTCGCCAGTTACGGTCTTGAGGACCGCGCTGCACAGCCGCGTCGCGCCAAAGCTGCCATCATCCGCGAAAAGGGTGTCAACAGCGACCGCGAAATGGCCTATTCGCTCTATCTGGCTGGGTTCGATGTCAAGGATGTGCACATGACCGATCTGATGAGCGGGCGCGAAACCCTCGAGGATGTCAACATGATCGTGTTCTGCGGCGGATTCTCCAATAGCGATGTCTTGGGCAGCGCAAAGGGCTGGGCAAGTGGTTTCGTTTGGAACGAAAACGCCAAGAAAGCCCTTGAGAATTTCTACAAGCGCGACGATACCCTGAGTCTGGGTGTTTGCAATGGCTGCCAGCTGATGGTTGCCCTCAACCTCATCAATCCCTCGCACAAGAAGCAATCGCGCATGGACCATAATATCAGCCACAAGTTTGAGTCAGAATTTGTGGGTGTCACCATCCCGCAGAATGATTCAGTGATGTTCGGCAATCTCTCTGGCACCAAGACCGGAGTATGGGTGGCCCACGGCGAAGGCCGTTTCATCCTGCCCGAGGGACTTGAGCACTACAATGTGATCGCTCGCTACAATTACAAGACATATCCGGGCAATCCCAATGGCAGCATTGGCGGTGTAGCCGGAATCGTAAGCGACGACGGTCGTCATGTGGCCATCATGCCCCACCCCGAGCGCAGCATCATGCCTTGGCAATGCGCCTTCTACCCCCGCAATCGCCGCAACGACGATGTTACCCCCTGGTTCAAGGCCTTCGTCAATGCTCGCCAATGGATCGAGAAATGATAAAGTTCTCACCTTGCAAAATCAACATCGGGCTCGACGTGGTAGCGCGTCGGCCCGATGGTTATCATGACATTGTCACTGCCATGGTGCCAGTGCCCTGGCACGACATCGTGGAGGTGATCCCAGCTCAGGAAACATCCCTTACCGTCCTGGGAAATGCGGTAGACTGCCCTCCTGAGAAAAATCTGGTGATGAGAGCTTACCGCTTGCTTGCCAACATCTATGACCTCCCGCCAGTGGAGATAGTGCTGCAAAAGATTGTGCCCGACAATGCAGGGCTCGGTGGAGGATCAGCCGATGCCGCCACTACGCTTAAACTCCTCAATGAGATGTTCTCATTGGGCCTTTCCAAACCTGAGATGATAGGGCTGGCCTCAAAATTAGGCGCTGACTGCGCATTTTTCATTGAGGACTCCCCTATGCTTTGCACCGGCATAGGCAATATCATGACTCCCATCACGCTGCCCCTGCGAGGATGGCATCTGCTTATTGCCAAGCCCCAGGCCGAACGCGTAAGCACTCAGATCGCTTACTCGCGCGTCACGCCCGCTCAGCCGGCTTACCCTCTCGAAGAGCTGCTTCTGCTACCGGTGGAAGAGTGGCAAGGCCGCATAAAAAATGACTTTGAGCCCAGTGTGTTTGCCTTCGCGCCACAATGCGCCGCTGTAAAGCAGCGCATGCTCGAGGCTGGTGCCACCTACGCTGCCATGTCAGGCTCGGGGGCCAGCATTTTCGGCCTCTTTGCCACTGACATTTTGTCACGCCGGTGCCAGGAAGCGCTCTCCGCCACTTGCACCACTTTCTCATGCGTATTGTAGCTGGAGTAATGTCCAGTTTTAAGGTCGCTGACAAAATCATGAACCCAAAATAACTGTCGATTGTTATAAAATTGACATTTTATGGAGATTTTATGCTTTTTGGCAAAGTTTTTGTTACGACTAAATTAAATACATTACGATATGAGCAATAAAAATAAAAAACATAATCTTGAGCAGGAGAATCCCAAGGCTGCTCAAGAGGCAGAAAAGGACGCTTCAATGGTATTGGAAGAAGAGCAGGCACCAGAAACAGAAATCAATGATGTAGTGAGCGACGATACCGAAGACGCCGAGGTGGCCGCTATGTTTGACAAACTTCAGGACACCGAGAAAAAGCTTGAAGAAAAGAGCAAGGACTATCTATTCCTGATGGCCGATTTCGACAATTACCGCAAGCGCACGCTCAAGGAAAAGGCCGAAATCGTGAAGAACGCTTCAGAGCGCATCCTCAAAGAGCTTCTGCCTATCGTGGATGACTTTGAGCGCGGCTTGGAAGCCACCAAGACTGACACCGACGGCCAAAGCGTGCGCCAAGGCTTCGAGCTCATCTACAACAAGCTCGTGAAGCTGCTCGAGAACAATGGCGTAAAGCCCATCGACAGCACCGGCAAGGATTTCGACGCTGACTTCCACGATGCCATAGCCCGAATACCAGCCCCCAACGAAGAGACAAAGGGGAAAGTAATAGACACTACCACTAAGGGGTATACCCTCAACGACAAAGTGCTGCGCCACGCCAAGGTTGTCGTTGCCGATAAATAACATAGCTAAATTCTCATAGTGACTATGGACAACAAGAGAGATTATTACGAGGTGCTTGGCGTGAGCAAAACTGCCACCCCCGACGAAATAAAACGTGCATACAGGAAACTTGCCATCAAGTACCACCCTGACAAGAATCCTGGCGATAAGGCTGCCGAAGAGAAATTCAAGGAGGCAGCTGAGGCCTACGATGTCCTTAGCAATGAGGAAAAGCGTCAGAAATACGATCAGTTTGGCCATTCGATGGGTCCGCAAGGCTTTGGCGGAGGTGGACAGTACTACCAGAGCGGCGGCATGTCGATGGAAGACATCTTCTCACAATTCGGCGACATCTTTGGAGGCGGCGGATTCGGAGGCTTTGGTGGCTTCGGCGGAGCCACTGGCGGAAGCGCTCGCACTCGCAAGCGCACTCGCCGAGGCAGCGACTTGCGCATTCGCGTAAAGCTCACCCTCGAGGAAATAGCCAAGGGCACACAGAAGACTCTCAAGATACCTACATATGTGAAGTGCGATCATTGCAATGGCACTGGAGCCAAGGACGGCGTGGCTTTTGCCACCTGTCACACCTGCCATGGCACTGGCACAATCAATCGCGTGCAGCAGACCATCCTCGGCGCCATGCAGAGCCAGGCCGAATGCCCCGAATGCGACGGTACCGGCAAGACTATCAGCGAGCAATGCTCATACTGCCATGGCGAGGGCGTGATCCGCAAGGACGAGCAGATTTCCTTCAATATCCCGGCTGGCGTCAGCGACGGCATGACACTCACCGTGCGCGGCAAGGGCAATGCCCCGCGTCATGGCGGTGAAAACGGCGACCTGCTCGTGGTGATCGAGGAGGTAAAGCATCCCGAACTGATACGCGACGGCAACGATGTGATCTACAACCTTATGCTCGACATCCCCACAGCTGTGCTGGGCGGAAGCGTGGAAGTGCCCACAATCAGCGGCCGCGCGCGCCTGAAAATCGCCCCCGGCACCCAGCCCGGCAAGGTGCTCAGAATGCGCGGCAAAGGTCTGCCCAACCCCGACGGATATGGCACAGGCGACGAACTCATCAATGTCATGGTGTACATGCCTGAAAACCTCAGTCCCGCCGAAAAGAGCGCTATCGAAAGCCTTAAGGATTCGCCCAACGTACAACCCAGTGAGGCTGAAAAGCACCGCCTGTTTTCAAAACTAAAACACATATTTGAGCAAAATGAAGGCAATCAATAAGTTGATAGCCCTAATGATACTGGGAACAACTTTTACCGGTTGTTCCCTTTTTTCTAACAAGGGCAATGTGTCATCAGCTGGCTCTCAGCAGAGCGGCACCGAAATTTCCCAGTCGGGCTCAGCCACCGGCCTCGATGCTATCCAGAGCGAGGTGCTCGGAAAGCTCAACGGCGACTGGAGCATCGTAAATGTCAACAACAAGGCCCTGGTGGTCGACAACAACCAGCCTTACTTGATTTTCGAGACTGAGAAAAATCAGTTCTACGCCAGCAATGGCTGCAACATCCTCAATGGCGATTTCTCCCTGCTCAGCAATGGCCAGGTGCAATTCTCCAATGTAATATCATCGCGCATGGCTTGCCCCGAGCAGTGGTACATTGATGCCATCAACAAGGTGCTCACCGATGGCGTGTCGGTAAAGATCAAATCCTACACCCAAGGCAATGAGAGTTACCTCGACTTGCTGTCAAGTTCCGGCAACAAGCTGATGACCCTGCGCCGGCACAATATGGAGATGCTCAATGGCAAATGGCTTGTGACCCAAATCGGCGAGCGCCACGTCGACAATCCTGAGGTGAACCTCTTCTTTGACATTCCCGAACTGAAGGTGCACGGCAACACCGGCTGCAATTTCTTCAACGGCGAAATTCACATCGACGCTCAAGTGCCAAGCTCAATCTCCTTCTCGCAGATGGCTGTCACCCTATCGGCATGCCCCGATAGCGATGTGGAGATGGCTATGCTGGTAGCCCTGGAGGAAACCCACACTTATCGCATCCAGGGATCCTCCCTATCGTTCCTCAATGCCAATGGCAAGACTGTGATGAAACTCAATCGAGAGTAACAAAAGATTAAAAAAAGCAAAAGTCACCATTTTAGACGGGAAATGGTGACTTTTTCTTTGGGGGTTTAACATTTCTTTGGAATTTAATTCGTACTTTTGCGAATTAAATATTGATAGCAGATTATACCACTAAAATTTCATCCATGGCTAATAAGGAATACAAAAATGTCTATGGGTTGATTGGTTATCCCCTGGGACATTCTTTTTCACAAGACTTCTTCAACAAGAAATTCGAAGCCGAGAATATCGACGCGAAATACGTCAACTTCGAAATACCCTCAATTGAAGAATTCCCTGAGCTCTTGCTCGCAAATACTTATTTGCGAGGCCTCAACGTGACCATTCCTTACAAAGAAAAGGTAATCCCATATCTCGACGAATTGGATGAAGAGGCAGCCAAGGTGGGAGCCGTGAATGTAATCCGCATCATCCGCAATGCCAAAGGCGAAATCCAGGCTCTCAAGGGCTACAATAGCGACATTATCGGTTTTCATGATTCGATTTTGAGCATGCTGAAGCCCTATCACAAAAAAGCTCTGATATTGGGCACCGGTGGCGCTGCGAAGGCTGTGCAATACGTGCTCAACAAATTGGGCCTGGAGACCAAATGCGTGTCGCGCACAGCGGGTCCCGGCAAGCTCTCATATGCCGAGCTCACTCCGGCCATAATGGATGAGTACAAGGTAATCGTCAACACAACCCCATTGGGCATGTTCCCCAATGTCAACAAGTGTCCCGACATTCCCTATCAGTATGTCACGCCTGAGCATCTGGCCTATGATCTGCTATATAATCCCAACACCACGCTGTTCATGAAGAAATGCGCTGAGCGCGGGGCAGCCACCAAGAATGGCTTGGAGATGCTCCTGATGCAGGCCTTCGCGGCATGGAACATTTGGCAGCTTAAACGTTGAAAGCGCCCTTCTCGGCTTGGCCCGCGCTGCCGGCTGCCGCAGGCATCATCGCGGGCATACTCCTGGCCGACCACGGCTTGCAATGGTGGAGCGTCACATTAGGCGGCATTTCTTTCCTGCTATGCTACAGTTTTAAAAGGCATTATGCGGCTTTCTTTGCGCTGATGACAGCCATAGGCAGCCTCATTGCCTATGCCCACAAGCCTGAGCCTTTGCCTGGTTGGTGCTTGGATGGCAAGCATCTGCTCGAAGCCAGGGTGCTCGACGTGCAAGAGTTGGAGAATGGCATGCGCATCAGCGCAGAGATCCTCAAGATTGACAGTCTCCCTTGTCCTCGGGCAAAAGTATCGATAATGGCCTACCAGCACCATAGCCTGCCAGAAGTAGGCAGCGTGGTAAGCGCCTCAGCTAAAATCGAACCAATTCCATCGGAGCCAGTCATACCCTTTGACGGACATCATCCCGAATGGCTCAAGCGCCAGGGCGTGGATTATGCAGCGACAGTGGCAGCTGGCAAGCTCAATGAGATTGGCGTTCCCAGTGGCTGGGACAGGATGGTCAACCGAGTGCGCGGTTCTTTCTGGAATGGGCTGGTGCGCGCCCCGGTCGATGGCGACTGCGCGGCATTCTTGGTGGCTACGATATTGGGAGATCGCAGTTTCTTAGTGCCCCAGGCCCAGGATGCTTTTAGGACATCAGGCACATCTCATGTGCTGGCATTGAGCGGCCTCCATGTGGGCATAATAGCGAGCATTTTCGGAGCGATTTTCTTTCCGTTGGGATGGCATCGCCGAGGCTTTTTCATTTCGCTGCCCATCATAATGGTTCTCATTTGGAGCTACGCCATCATCACCGGGCTTAGCGCATCAGTCACTCGAGCCTCAGTAATGATTACCTTGATGATGGCTTGCACTTTGATGCAAAGGCGTCCGCAACCATTCAATTCGCTATGTCTGGCCGCTGTGGCGATTCTTGCCTTTTCGCCCTATCAGGTTTACAATCCCGGATTTCAGCTGTCTTTTTCCGCTGTGCTCACAGTGCTTGTTTTTGCCAACCTTGTGCCTGGCAGGCTTAAGCGCAAGCCACTGTTATACTTTCTTGTAATGGCTGCCGTGATTCCAGTGTCGGCAATGCTTGGCACTGGCCTGATCAGTGCTTACTATTTCCACATTTTCCCGGTGTTTTTCTTGCTGGCCAATGTGGTGGTGGGCATTTTCATCGGGCCGGTGGTAGGACTGGGATTTGTGCTTATGATCCTATCTATGATGGGGTTTCAGCCCGACTGGCTTGGAAGCATCGAGAATTTCCTATATCTCATGATGCAGGGCGGAGTCAATCTCATTGGAGAGTGGGGAGGTGCCCTCACAGTGAAGTATTTCACTGCCTGGGCTTTTGTGCCCTATGCATTGGCCATTGGATTTTTGGGCTTAAGCGCTTATCGTTACCTACACGAGGAAAAGCCTTACGCTTCATTGGCTTTGGCTCTTATTGCCATTATGGCCACCGGAGCGGTTATAGCCTTTTGGGATGAGGAACACCCCCAGTCAGAGCTGTTCATAACCGACGGCACCTCCACTGCCATCATAATGCGTGACAAGCAGGATGCCTTTTTCTTACCATTGTCGGGCACAGAGGATATAGAAGAGAATCTGAGAACGCGCTTCTCGGGGTATTTGGCAAGCCGATGTCCCGGTCATGAGATGGGAGGGCTTGAAGAGGATTGTCCGCAAGGACCTTTTCAACTCTGCAATGAGCATTTGATGGCAGGATCTCATACCTTGCGCATATTCCGTCATGCTCGCCCCGCATTTGGTGAAAGCAAAGTCGCTGTCGATTATGCGTTGATAGGGCCAGAATATCAAGGCGACCTCAAAAAAATAATTGAGCTGTGCCATCCTGACACCATATACATTGGGGGTGCCGTGGCACCGAGCCGTGAACGTCGCTTTCTGCGCGAGGATGTCAAGGATGTCGCCGTCATACCTTTGCGCCATGCCGATGCTTTCCGGCTTGTGCTCGATGAAATTAACTAAATATGGACATTCTGACGATAAATATGGGATAATCGTCAAATTCCTGTATAAATTGAAGCTCTGATTTCAAATTTTTGACTAATTTTGCACCTGACAAAATTCAAAGATCATGAAAGTAAAGACTATTATCGTTTCAGGCCTTGCATGCGCAGCATTGATTTGCTCCCAAAGCGCAATGGCACAGAAAGCCGCAGCAAAGTCAACACAATCCAAAGAAGCAAAAGCACTGACGCTGCAGCGCGTTGATTCCGCAGCCAAGGTGATTGATGGAAAGGCTCTTCCCGTGGATACAGCTCTTTGCCCCATCCAACAGGCATGTTGCGCTGACACCACTTTAGCCAAACCAGCCAAGGAAGAAAACAGGAATAAGCGTGCAACGGCTCGCAAAATCCGTGAAAACGTGCAGAAAGCCACCCCCAAAAAGAAGAAATAGAAATTACCCTCCCAAAATTAGGGCTGATGTCATCTTACATGGCGTCAGCCCTAATTTTATGCATTTAACATATTTTTAACTTTGATGTGCAAGATTATGGCATTGGAGGGGTTGTATATTTGCAATGTCAAACCCAAATACGAATGCCACAATGAATACAATCATCAAATCTACAGCCACTGCCAATTATTCCGACAAGACACGCGCCGACTTTGTCGACGATCTGCGCCACAATCCCGAGATGCTGCATGTGTATGCCGCCGCATGCCAGGAGATCGCACAGAACTGCTGGATCGCCATCTACGACATAGCAGGCTCGGCCTTCGCTGTCAATGACATTATCGCCTCATACGCGATCCCCTTCACCTACAAGTGGTCTGACACAATCTTTGATGATCCCGATGCCGATATCTATTCGGCTCTCGACAGATTGATCTCAACTGTGCAGCTTGATTACCCAGGTCATGCTGTAGCTTAATTGGCCCCTTCCTTGTAAAGCTGAGGAAATGTTCAGCTGATGCCTATGATTCACTTTCATTATTCTCTTTTCCACAGCCTCAAGCCTCGCTTGGGGCTGTGCTTTCAAAATTTGGCTTTTTAATTTCACAATTGGATTGTATTTTTTCAGAAAAAATTGTAACTTTGCGAGTTACATTGCAATGAGAAAAGAAGAGTCCAGACATTATTATTCTTTACGGCTGCGCGGCAATACTGGCTATTACCGCAGCGGCGATGAATTTCGCGGGAGCCAAGCGCCACTGCTGATTGGCGAGCTCTCCGACTGCGATGTGCGCTTCAAGCCCGAAAGTCCGGATTTGGCCCCGGAATACTATGCTGCCATTCTGCCCGATCAAGAGCCTGGCGAATGGAGGATCGTGCCCATGTCGGACTATGTGACAGTGACCATCTCAGGCCATGGGCCAGTGGAAATAGCCTCGGTGCTGCAAAGCGGCGACCGCATCTCATTTTCAGGCCAAGACGCCTCCCTAACATTCCATACGCATTGCGACAGCGCCTATCGCGACAATGGACGCATAATAGTGAGCCGCCCCAACAACCGCACGGCCTATACCCTCTTCCTGCTTCTGCTGCTGATCTTAGTGGGAGGAGCATTCCTTCTCCACGACAATCTGCGCCAGATCAAGAGCCAAGATTTGGAACCATATGCAAATTCCGTGTATCTGATAAGAGTGGACAGCGTAGACTGCGTATTCCGCAAAGCAAACCAGCCTGACTCCCTAATATGGATAGAAAACTTCGCTGACGGCCATAGCGAGGTGGGCACAGCCTTCCTCACCAATTCCGGCGAACTGATCACGGCACGTCACTGCGTGGAATTCTGGCTGGGTCAGGATCCCGATCTGCAAGAAGGCATAAGCCATCTCGACCCTGACGACCTGATTCGCCGCATTGCCGAGGCAGAGACCTACAATTACAGCGACCCGTCGGAAAGCGGCTCATATCAGGTGAGAGCCTACTGCAGCGCAACCAACGAAGCCGACAGCATAGGTTTACATTTTCGCAGCGACACCATAATGATTGATCGCAGCCGCGACAATTTCATCGTATACGACGATTTCCATTCTCGCTATTATTGGCGCAGCATTTCTCCAGCTCATCAGCGGCGCGACATGGAGCAAGGCGATATTGCTGTGGCTCGAGTCGGCAAGCATGGCAAAATCGCATTGGCAAGCGAGGAAAGGCTGCGCACTCTGCGAAATGGAAGTCAAATCGGTCTTTTAGGCTATCCCGAATCGGGCATCGACGTGCGAGCCGTAGACTTTTCCAAAGGCACATATCAGCTCCCGATGTCAATAGAGAGCGACATGATTGTGACCAAGGGCGATGCCACCCACGGCTATTCAGGCGCTCCCCTGTTTGTGCGTGATGGCCGCAGTTATGTGGTAGCTGGAGTGCTCTCGAAAGTCGACCCAGTAAATGAAGAATTGAAATATTCTGTGCCTATAACCAATCTCCGAAAACTCCATGACACGCCTTAACCTAAATCATATAGCCGGCTATTGCACAGAAAAGGCCATCTGGGCGATGGTGCGCGATGTGTCAGCAGCCATGCCTCCGGCGCGCAAAGTGGGTCCGGAAGCTGTCGGCATTGAGGATGCGCATTTTGTAATTGACACTTGCGTCACCGACACCAGCGAGAAGGATGCAGTATGGCACATTGGTGCTCTGATTTGCTACCTGTCGTCGGGCCGAATGCCTTTCGGAGGCCGTGGCGCCGAATGGCATCGTAAGAATCCTGATGCCAAGTTGCCATCGCTTAAGGCCGAGCATCAGCGACTTTCCTCGATGATGAAGCTCTGCCTCGACAGCAATGCTGAAAAGCGCCCTACCCTCGTCACCCTGCGCCAGATGGCAGAGGCCACCCTGCAGGGCCTTACGCGCAACAGCGCAAATCGCCCGCGGCTGGCTAATGCCGCAAGCGAAGATCTCGCAACATCGGATATCAACTCATTTTGGCCTGAAGAGATGCAATGAAAAAAATTTTTGTTTGCTTGATATTGACATGGATGCTTGGCGCAGCGATTGAGGTATGCGCGCAAGCCTCAGATTCCTATATGCAAAAAATCGAAAGCCTGGTCACCTCGATGCGCGATCATCCGGGCAAGGAAAAGGAATGGAATGCAGCGGTAAGCGCCTTGGCGCAGCCCGGCAATCCCATGGTGGCTCTACTCGACAATCTCGCCCCTGACAATGCCGATGCCGAGTGGCATAAGGGCGCTCAGGCTGATCCCATGCACCTGAATGGGGCTATAACTCGCGCTTTCGACTCGCGCAAAGGCGAAATCAAAAGCAAGGGCGACTATTACAACAGTCTGGCCCGAGGCATCAACTACTCTATGATCGAAAAGACCATCGCGGGCAATTCACAGATTGCCTACACGCTTGTGGGCCATAGCGGAGCCCAAGAATTCGCCATAATCCCTTACAATGGGGCCGATTCCGACATCGAGGTTTCGATCAGCGTCGACGATGTTGTGATAGAGCCTTATCGCATAGAGAAAAGCAAGATCACAAGATTCAAGATCGATGCTCTCAAGAAGGATTCCAAAATAAAGATCAGCCTCGCCAACTTTGGCAAAAAGCCTCAGGCCGTAGTGATAATCAATCATAATACAAAGAAATGAAACGCCTTGGCTTTTACATACTGCTGTGCGTGATGTCAGTCTGGCAAGCCTATGGCTGGAGCGGGCTAAACCTCAAGGCCAAAGAGGCCGAGCAAGCCAATGATTATGTCTCGGCTGCCAATCTGTGGGAGCGGCATGCCGCTGAGATTGCCGA
This sequence comes from uncultured Bacteroides sp., assembly GCA_964440745.1. GTDB lineage: Bacteria > Bacteroidota > Bacteroidia > Bacteroidales > Muribaculaceae > CAG-873. Next base: position 6,741 of record CAYTXF010000035.1, on the reverse strand, counting down.
CAGCATGAGCGCCAATCCAAGTTCTACCATGCTGCGAGACCTGATCATGGCCATTTCCAATCAGTCAAATTGCGCATACATGATCGACGACTACCGCTCGCTCGACCGTCTTATCTCAGAATACGATTCTATTGCCAATCTTTATGTCGAATTAGTTGACGACGATCTCTATTACGACTATCTGGCCTATAGACACAAGAACGTAGGCTCATATCTATATGGGCAGCTCGAGGATTATCCATCACTTTTCTCAACCATAGAAAGTGAATATCAGCGCGCGCTCGACACAGCAGATCCCACCGATGAGGAATTCGCCCGAGTAATCCAGCAAGAATTGGCCCAGCTTTATTACAAAAAGGGCCTTACGGACAAGCAAGCCTCCTATTTCCAGAAAGCCTTAGATGCACTGAAGCAAGCTGACCAAGCTACGCCCCGCAGCCGATCGGAAATGGCCATAACCAAGGCCCGAATCGGCCAGTACACCGCTAATGACTCTGAAGCCTCACAATGGCTTGACGAAGCCGTGAGCGATATAGAAGCGGCGCTCAAAAAATTTCCGACCAAGGATCCTGAGTATCCCGAACTTCTCAGGAAAAAAGGCAAGATCCTGATGCTGCAGCAAGAGCGCTTCGGTGTCAGCAATATCGCTCAGGCGAAAAAATGCTATCAGCAATATCTGGATCTGAAAAAGACCCAGATCGCAAATGTCAGGAACTCCATGACTGAAAGCCAACTCGAGCAGGCTTGGCTCGGAATGCACCAATTCATGTATGATGCCTGCCGCCTTGAGGATGCTGCCCCGGATGCTATCTACGATCTTCTGCTCTACTGCAAGGGTTATCTGCTGCGTCCTGCCAAATCCTCTGTTGTCACTTGGAAACAAGTGGCCAAGAAACTGGCCAAAGATGAATGCGCCATAGAGTTTGTAATCTACGATGACAACATTGCAGCCCTGCTTATCAACAGCAAAAGCAAAAAACCCCAATGGATCAATCTTGGCAATGCCGATGACATCCTCAATCTACAGCTTGCGACCAATCTTACCGTGGCTGATGCAATCTCCTCAAGCGCCCACGATGACAAGGACTGCCTCTATACCGATCAGAGGCTGCCCGAGAAGATTTGGAACTCAGAACTAACAAGCGCCATAGGCTCATGCGACAAAGTATATTTTTCGCCCGATGGTTTCCTGCATCAATTGGCCATAGAATATCTGGTGCCTGACTCCGCAGCGTTCGTTCCCGTGAGATTGAGCTCCACCGCACGTCTGACCCAGCCTCGCATCTCATTGGCATCAGCCAAAGCCTTGCTTTGCGGTGGCGTGGATTATCAAAATCAGTCGCAATACACCAATCGCACTTTTATCGACAATGACACTCGCGCTCTTGAATTCCTAAAAGGGAGAGTGAGGGAGGTCAGCTACCTTCCGGGGTCACAGATTGAAATAGATTCCATCTCACAATGCCGCAACAATGCTCAGGATATTCTCTTCTCTGGTGCAGCGGCTACCGAAGAAGGGATAAGGCAAAAGAGCAGCGATTATGACATATTGCATCTTTCCACCCACGGATATTTCGCCGGAAATGCCACTATCAGCACCGATCTGAAACCACGAATCGCTGATTCATCGCTATCAGAGAGCGGCTTGCTTCTGGCTGGCGCTGAAAATGGAATACTGCATCCGCAGGCTAACCGATACGACGGCGTGCTCTCTGCCCAGGAGATGGCTCGAAGCAATTGGGACGGTGTCAAGCTGGCAGTGATGTCGGCCTGCCAGACCGCTTTGGGATACGTCACTGCAGACGGCGTCTACGGCATGCAGCGCGGTCTGAAAATGGCTGGAGTCGACGGCATGATCGTTTCGCTATGGAGCGTGGATGACAATGCCACATGCAATCTGATGAAATTCTTCTATCAGTTTCTTTCTGACCCGCAACTTACACCTGCCGAGGCATTTCAGGCGGCTCGCCAGGAATTGAAAACCACTGGATACACGCAACATTATTTCAATTTTGCCACGCTATCTGTAGAACCGGTAACCGTAGCGTATGATACTCCTCGCTTCTGTTGCCCCTTCATAACTATCGATTTGTTTTAGAAAAATCAGTAAATCATGAAATCATACATTACCACATTTGTCATCTTTTTGGCATCATGCTGCGCTTTCGCCCAAATGCCCATGCCGGGAGCGGGCGGCGGTGCACATAAAGTAAAAGCTCAGCCGAAATTTGAAATCATCGTAAGCAATCAGACCAGCTCTGATTCGGTGTTCAAGCTCAACCAGATGGTTGACCTGAAGCAAAAGCAGAATAAAGCGCCCACAGCCGGCACCACCAAGGCATTTCTCGATGATGTAGTAGCAGCCACTTCGCAGACTGCTGTGGGTCAAGTGGTGACAGTGAGCACCTCTCTCTTGGGGCTGGGCGTAAATGCCATCAGCAAGGCCATCAAGGGCGATAGCCGAGAAGAATGGTACAAGGCTGCTCAGGATCAATGCCGATTTACCCGAATCCTCAAGACCGACTCTAAGATCGACGATTTCTATTACATCCCCTCGGTCAAGGGCGCAATGGATCCTGAGAATCTGAAGTTCGAAGGCTTTGGCTGCCGCAGCTACATTGAGGAAATCGACCGCCCTGGCAATGGCGTGGAGTGCTTTTATGTCTTTTGCAAGCTTCGCAAGGATTCTGTAGGCATTGGCCACATAGTCAATCACTCCAAATTCATGGTGGAGATTGACACTCTGCGCTTTGTGCCAAAATACTGCCATGTGCCCAACGATAGCACCGGGCGCATGGAGACAACTTTTGATTATGCCAAGCGCAATGACCTTACGCTCAACATTACGGTCAATATTTATTCTTCATGGATCAACCAGGCCATCATGGTGACTCAGGATCAGCTCTTGGGTACATTCACCATCCAGGCAAAAATAGACCCAGAGTTGATTGGGGAAGACGGAGTGTTTGTCTATGACAAAAACAATCCGCAATATGAGGTATCAGTCACGGGCGACAGCTTTATCGTGCCTCGTTCGTTCACTGGCACTACCGATGCTCTCACATACACTCCGGCATGGGGCACAGGCCAATACCGAGTGGAGATGATCGTAAGCGAGTCGTGCACCATCAACGACTCTTATTATCAGGCCTCAGCAAGCGAGCCTGGCCAACAGCCCAAGTGGGACAAGGAAAAATGGCAGGCAGAGTGGAAAACCATGAAGAATGCCTCAAAGCAGCCCTCGATGTGGCAAAGCGCCCTGGCCACAATTACTTCAGGATATACCAACAATGGCTGGGTTGCCATCATTGCTGAGCCTATCACCACTACTATCATAGCCTCAGAAACCACTGCGCTCAACGGCCTTCTCAATCTTGGAGATTCATCTGAAATGGGCAATGGCCCCTCAGAAGGCAACGCTGACATGCCCACCGGTGGCATGCCTCCTCATTAATTCTCTTCATAATCTGAATTATCCACAGCGACAATATCTTCTGACTGAATTCTTATGCAAAATCTTAAGCGTGCCCTAATCATTGGCGACCATCAGTTGAGCGACTGCATCAAGCGCCAATATCTCGACCAAGGCTGGGAGACTGTGAATTGCGATTATCTCACCGCACCGGAGCTTTCTGCCCAAGAAATCGTAATCCTGCCAGACCCCGCCCTTACCGGCAGCAGCGCCGACGAGAAAAGCCTCAAAGCATTTTATTTTCTCAAGGATATGAAGGGGCTACAGGGAGCAAAAGTACATCTGATGCTGGTCACCCCTGAGGCTCTGATGATGGTGCGCCGCAATGGATTTTCCCAAGAACTCGGTCAGCACTTCGACATACTGCCCTTCTCCCTACCGGATGAATGGAGTCGCAAAGTAAGGCTCGACTATCAGCCCATTGACAAGCTTTCTGAAAAGCGCGCGCATCTGGTAATATTCGGATCTGGAGCCGAGGCAGAGCTGATTGCCATCAATGCGGCCCTGTCGTCACATTTCCCCAATTACATTCGCGACAATAAGCTGCGCACTCGCATCACCCTGATTTCTCCAAAAGCCTTGGAGATGGCACAGGACATGACGAGGCGCTATCCCGCGCTTTTTGACAATTCTCATTATCGCATGATTGACATCGAGAAGGGTGCAGGAGTGATCTCCTCGCACAAGCCCATGTATCCCGATCGTGAAGAATTTGTGGATGTGGAGTGGGAATTTGTGCGCGGTGATGCCTTCTCATCCATTGTGCGCGATAAGCTTGAGTTTTGGAGGCATGATCCAAAACAGCTTCTCACCTTGGCTATCGCTCAGGGCGAATCTATGGAAAACCTGTGCATTGCTCGCGAGCTAAGTGCTCGTGGCTCACAGCCCATAGTGCCAACCTATGTCTGGATTAATGATGATGATTCCCTCCGAGCCATCAACATTAATTTTGAAGATTTGGGGTGGATTCTGATAGGGTCAGCGGCTCGAGGATATGATGTGAACGATCCTCTCATCGAAATGGCAAAGAGAATCAATTATGTCTATACCATGGCTTACGAGGATAATAAGGACTACGGGTACGATTCTCAGAGCCTGATGCCGATATTCACCATTGAAATCGATGACCTTCGCAAGGAACAGCTCTGGCAGCAATTGCCTATGGCTAAGCGCATGTCGAGCATTTACAATGCCATGGCGATTCCGCAAAAGCTCAGATCAGTGGGATTAGAGCCTGAGAATCTTGATCATTTTCACGATCTCACAGCTCAAGAAATAGCCATAATGTCAGAGGTCGAGCACAATCGATGGAGCGTTGAGGAATTGATCCTGGGATATCGCCCGTGCACCGACTCAGAGCAAGAAGCTATCCGCAAAGACATCTCTCTGAAGAAAGTCTACCGCGATCAGAAAATCCACTATGACCTCCGCGCCTATTCCGACCTCCGCGCCGATGCCACCGGCCGCTCCTCCCAAATCTACGACACCTGCCTCTCCGCCGCCCTCCCCCTTATCATCTCCAACCTATGATATAGCAAATTCCATATACAACTTTTCATTTATCGGAATTACGGATGAATAATTCTTTCGTCGTAAGAAACTAATTTAATTTTTTTATACTTTCACCCTCATAAAACTATCGTTATGATATTTAAAAAATTTATAGTTTTGTTAATGGTATTAACCTTATCTTTAACTGCTATGGCAGAGACTAAAAAGCAGTCTGCCATAGTACGTGAAATCACGCATTCCGCGAATGATATTATTCATCCGGTAATGGGGGTAAGAGTCAGTGTAGAACAATTGACCACTAATGAAAGCGACAAAGATGGACGTTTAAACCTAACCATTCCTCTTAATACCGAGGAATCATTCTTCATCTCTAAAGTGAGAATGCCTGCGGGAAGCAATTATGTCTTAGCTTCACCTAATCAGGATAAAAAACTTTTTTTGAGCAAAAATAACATAGAAATTATCCTTATTTCACCGGAGGATAAGGAAAATGAATATCAGCAAAAATATAAGTCTTTGCTTAAAAGTTATAATGCTAAGGCTAGAGAATTGAATAATCTTAGAAGTGAATTCGAAGAACAACAAATAGAGCTTGACAAGAATTCGCAAGAATATGCCAAACTACAAGAAAAGATTGATAGTTTGGAGTATTTACTCGTGACCTATTTTGATGAAACATCAAGAAAGAAAATGGTTGAGGAATTAGAAAGAATAGCTGAAGAATTAGCTATGACTGATTATGTATCCCTTAGTGATCTTGACCGAGAGATATATGACCTAAAGAGTCAAGGTAACTGGGAGACTGTTTCACAAATCCTTAATCAAGAAATGAATGGTGATGCCAGAAAATATCTAAAGGAAGCTCGTGATGAAAGAGATCAATTAGAAAAAATGGCTCGAAAGGCCGAAGAAAAGATGCAAACCAGAATTAAGAATGTAAAAGAGGCTTTGTCGACGTATCGTATTCTTCATATTGGGGATTCCGTTATGAAATACTATGACTATCTGATTGAAGATTGTCCTACAAATTTTAGGCTATATTTGGAGGCCGCAGCTTATCAACATAATTTCAATTCCGATTTCAATAAAGCAAAATCTTATTTGGAAAAGGGGCTGCAAATGACGCCTCCGGATTCTTTAAAATATAAATTCATATCAAGCCTTGGATCACATAATAGAACTTTAGGGAAATATAAGGTGGCTATTAACTACTATAAAGAAGCTCTAAAATTGAGTCCCGAAACCAGTGAAGAAGATTTATTGTCTAAATCACTAATTTATAATAATATAGCAAGCTGCTACACTTATCTTGACATGTTAGATAGCGCATTAGTATATAATAATACAGCCCTCAGTATATGCAGTCCTTTAGACTATCCTATGGAAAATTTATACATGCAGAAAGGCTCCATATTGACTAAATTAGGTAATTATGATGAGGCTGTGATGGCTTACGATAATGCTATTCAAGATATACTCAACACATATCAACTAACCAACGGAGACATATACTTAATGGAATATGGAACTTGTTTAAGCCGAAAAGGAATTATTATGAGTAAGCTAAACAGATTTGATGAAGCTTACCGACTATATCAGGAATCCTTAGACGTTCAGAAAAAAGTTTTAGGAGAAGGAGATGTCAACATCGCTACTCTTTATATCAATATGGGGGTTCTTAAGAATAAGATAGGTGAATATGCAGGGTAAACTCATGATTTTTAGCATTTAGTCAATTTGACCAAAGTTTTGTCCAA
>CAYTXF010000034.1:0-29030 GCA_964440745.1 uncultured Bacteroides sp. | reverse complement strand
TTGATCTATCTTTCTCCTTAAAACTTTCATAATCAATAATTTTATGGCAAAGATAAATATAATTTCACATTTTTCCAACAAAAATCGAGTCTAAATTCACATTTTTCCGACCAAAATCAAACTTAATTTCACATTTTTCTCAAGGTAAGAGGCCCTCTGTTTCACATTTTTCCAAAAAATTTTATTTCATAAGTGGATGCACCATAAAATTGGGGGCAATATTTGGATTTTAAATCATAATTTTATAATTTTGTGTGAAGTTTGTATATTAATCACAATGATAGAATTATGCTTTTATAGTTACACGCAATTAATTTGAGAAAAATTTGCAAGGTTGGAAATTGTTCCGTACCTTTGCACTATGAATTTGAATATGAGTCAAGACCAGCTGAAAGAGTTGGAGAAAATCCAACGGAATGATCATAACAAAGAGTTCACTACAAAGTCTTGGTTCTCCCATGATCCTTCTGATGATACTAAGAACCTGTATCCTATTCCTAACTCCGCAATTCTGACCAACAGTAATCTCAAACAAAATCCTGGATATTGATATGAAACTGAAAACTTTACTTATAGCGATAGGGGTGTTTATTACCCCTTCGCTTAAAGCAATTGAAATTCAAGGACTTGATGTTTCTGTCACCTTCTTTTCGCCTGGTATTGTAAAGGTGCATAAGGCACCCATCAATGGGGGCGACTCTAATCCCAGCCTGTCGATAATCGCAGAACCCCAGCAAGTGGATGTGGACACGTCTACCTCCGACGGCCATACCTCTTGGACTACTTCCATGATGTGTGTCACCTTGGATAATACCACAGGCGGAATAGTGTTCTATGACTTGGATGGAAATATAATTCTGCGAGACAAGGATTATGGCACCCAATTTACCGTTTATGATGATGCTGGCCGTCAATCCTATAATGTGCGACAAGCCTTCTTGCTGGATCCAGACGAAGTAATTTATGGGTTGGGCCAAAATCAGAAGGGCTTGGTGAATCAGCGCAATCAGAAATTGCTGCTTCGCAACATCAACACCAATATTTGCATTCCTTTTTTCCTTTCATCCAAAGGTTACGGCCTATATTGGGATAATCCCTCCCCCACCACTTTTACTGACAATCTCCAAGAGACTTCTTTTGACTCAGAGGTAGGTGACGAGGCAAATTACTATTTGATATACGGTCAGAATGCCGAGGGTGTGATTGCTGGCGTAAGATTCCTCACAGGCGATGCTCCTCTATATCCTCTTTGGACGCTCGGATTCTGGCAGTGCCGCGAACGTTATAAGAGTCCTGATGAATTATGCACCGTGCTTGACAATTATAGAAAACTCAAAGTGCCTCTTGATGGCATAGTGCAGGATTGGCAATATTGGGGATGCGATTCCAATTGGAATGCAATGCAATTTATGAATCCCCGCTATATCAATAAGATAGGTGATGATAAATTCATGAAGTATCTTCCTAACGATGAAGATCCTAATCAAGTGGCTGCTCAAGCGCGTATTACCTCGCCCAAAGAGATGATCGATTATGTGCATGCTAATAATGCTCATATTATGATTTCTGTGTGGGCTTCATTTGGCCCTTGGACTGAAATGTATAATCGCATGGATTCGATCAACGCACTCCTCAATTTCGACACTTGGCCCCCGAAAAGCGGAGTTAAGCCTTATGATCCATTTAATCCTACTGCTCGGGATATCTATTGGAGCGAGATGAAAAAGAACATATTCGATCTGGGCATGGATGCTTGGTGGCTTGATTCTACCGAACCTGACCACTTGAATATCAAGGATAGCGATTTTGACACTCCTACCTATCTTGGATCATTTCGCAGAGTGCACAATGCATTCCCATTGATGAGCAATATGGGCGTGTACAAGCATCAAAGAGAGGTGACTGAGGATAAGCGTGTGTTCCTTCTTACACGTTCTTCCTATTTCGGACAGCAACACTACGGATCGCATTCTTGGAGCGGCGATGTGGTGTCAAGTTGGGACACTATGCGCCAGCAAATTGCCGGCGGTCTTAATTATTCGCTTTGTGGCATTCCATATTGGGGCACTGACCTGGGTGGCTTTTTTGCCTGGCCTTATGGCAACACTGTTGACAACATAGCATATCATGAACTGCATGTGCGGTGGTATGAATGGGGCGCTTTCCAGCCCATAATGCGCTGTCACAATTCATCTCCCGTTGCTACGGAGATATATCAGTTTGGCGAGCCCGGAAGTTGGCAATTTGATACGCTTAAGAAGTACACGATATTGCGTTATCGATTGCTTCCATATCTTTATAGCACTTGCTGGAATGTCACAAGTGGGGCTGGCTCGATAATTCGTTCGTTTGTCATGGACTTCCCTCAGGACAAAAAAGCTATTCTTTCTGGTAAAGAGTATATGTTTGGCAAGTCCTTCTTGGTACATCCGGTGGCTGATCCCCAATATACCGAGAACACTAAGGATCATCAAGGGCAATTCCTTGGTTTTGACAATGTAGGAAGCCAGGAGGTGTATCTACCTGAGGGTGCTGATTGGTATGACTTCTGGACAAATGAGGTGATCGTAGGAGGACAGACCGTGAATCGTGCCACACCTATTGATATCATGCCCATATATGTGCGGGCTGGCTCGATTGTGCCTTGGGGACCGGATGTGCAATATGCTACTGAGCGTCAATGGGATAACTTGGAAATACGAGTATATCCAGGCGAGGATGCCGATTTTGTCCTCTATGAGGATGAAAATGATAATTACAATTATGAAAAGGGCATCTATTCTGAAATAGGCTTCCATTGGGATGAAATGTCACAAACACTTTCGATAGCCGATCGAAGAGGTGAATATCCTGGAATGTTGAGGAATCGCACTTTAAAGTGGCATTAATGGATAGCAGCAATAGAGTAGCAGATGGTGAAGCTATCAATTACAAAAATGTCCGGTACAATGGCAAAGAAAAGAAAATAAAATTAAAATCATGCAATTAAAAAAGTCAGTGAGTGAGCATTTGCCAGAGGGCGACGCCCGCTGAGATGGTGACATTGAGGCTGTGCTTGGTGCCGCGCTGAGGGATTTCCAGGAAGATGTCGCTGCTGTCTACCACAGCAGGGTCCACCCCATCGACCTCATTGCCTATGACGAGAGCGTACTTTTTGCCGGGCTCCCGATGAAAGTCCTGGAGCATGGTGCTGCCCTGCACCTGCTCCAGGCAGCAAATGACATAGCCATTATCCTTGAGCCATGCGATGGCCTCTAAGGTCGAGGGAAAATAGCGCCAATTCACCGAGTCCTCAGCCCCAAGAGCAGTCTTGTGGATTTCAGGCGACGGTGGCGTGGCGCTGATGCCGCACAGGATGATGCCCTCGAGCCCAAAGCCGTCGGCTGTGCGGAAAAGCGAACCAATATTGTTGAGCGACCTCACATTGTCCACCACCACAACAATTGGCTCTTTTTCAATGCCCTTGTATTCTTCAATGCTTACGCGATGAAGATCCCATATTGTCTTTTTCTGCATGCCTATATATCCTAAATTCTAAAACCCAAAACCCAAATCCCAAAACCCAAATCCTAAAGCAAATCCGGGCGCAGCCGCTGGGTGCGCTCCAGAGCCTGCTCGTATTTCCATTTGTCGATATTGGCTTGGTGGCCGCTAAGCAGGATTGGAGGTACTTCCCAGCCTTTGTAATTGGCCGGTCGAGTATAGATGGGCGGTTCTAAAAGATTGTCCTGGAAAGAATCGCTGAGGGCACTCTGCTCGTCGCCTATGACACCGGGCAGAAGGCGAACCACGGCGTCAGCAATGGCCAGAGCCGGGATTTCACCGCCAGTGAGCACATAATCGCCAATGGAAATCTCGCGAGTGATCAGATGTTCGCGAATGCGGTAGTCTACGCCTTTGTAATGGCCGCATAGAATGATGATGTTGTTGAGAAGCGACAGGCTATTGGCGATTTTCTGATTGAAAGTCTCGCCGTCGGGAGCAGTGAAAATCACCTCATCATAATCGCGCTCCGATTTCAAATGTTCGATGCAGCGGTCGACAGGCTCAATCTGCATCACCATGCCAGCATCGCCACCGAAGGGATAATCATCGACCTTGCGATGCTTGTTGAGGGTGTAGTCGCGAAGATTGTGCACCACCAATTGAGCGAGCCCTTTATCCTGGGCTCGCTTAAGGATTGAACAGTTGAGGGGCCCCTCCAGCATCTCGGGGAGCACGGTTATGATGTCAATTCTCATTTGTGAGGATAATCAAGGCTGTAATGGAGTCCTCGGCTTTCCTTGCGCTCCTTGGCTTGGCGCATGATCAGATAGCCGATGTTGATGATGTTGCGAAGTTCGCATATCTCACGCGAAGCTTTGCTGCATTTGAAGAGTTTTTCGGTCTCCTCATAGAGGATGTCAAGGCGGTTCCAAGCGCGGTCGAGGCGCAGGTTGCTGCGCACGATGCCCACATATGCTCCCATGATCTGGTTTACCTCCTTGAGGCTCTGGGTGATGAGCACCATCTCTTCAGGATGGCTGGTGCCCTCGTCGTTCCACTCGGGCACATCATCGCGCAGCGAGATGTGGTCGATGGCTTCCTTGGCATGCTTGGCGGCAGCGTCGGCGTAGACGACAGCCTCGATGAGCGAATTGCTGGCCAAGCGATTGCCGCCATGGAGGCCAGTGCATGAGCATTCGCCCACGGCGTAAAGATTCTTGATGCTTGAGCAGGCATTGGTGTCCACCTTGATGCCGCCGCAAAGATAGTGGGCTGCCGGAGCCACCGGGATGTAGTCCTTGGTGATGTCAATGCCCATTTCCAGACATTTTTTGTAGATATTCGGGAAATGGTGCTTGGTCTCTTCGGGATCCTTATGAGTGACATCGAGATAGACATGGTCGCTGCCGCTCTGCTTCATCTCGCTGTCGATGGCGCGGGCCACAATGTCGCGAGGGGCAAGCGATAGGCGCGGGTCATATTTATGCATGAATTCGTTGCCATTGATGTCGCGCAGCACTGCTCCATAGCCGCGCATAGCCTCGGTGATGAGGAAAGCTGGTCGGTCGCCGGGGTGGAAGAAGGCAGTGGGGTGGAACTGTATGAATTCCATGTCCTTGACAGTGCCCTTTGCGCGATATACCATGGCAATGCCGTCGCCGGTGGCTATCAATGGGTTGGTAGTGGTATGGTATACAGCCCCCACTCCGCCGGTGGCCATCACGGTCACTCGTGACAGGAAGGTGTCGACTTGGCCGGTGGCTTCGTCGAGCACGTAGGCTCCGTAGCATGTGATGTCGGGGGTGCGGCGAGTCACGATCTTGCCCAGGTGATGCTGCGTGATGATCTCGATGGCGAAGTGATGCTCATAGATGTCGATGTTGGGATTCTTGCGCACTGCCTTGATCAGGCTGTCCTGGATTTCAAATCCGGTGTTGTCGGCATGGTGAAGTATGCGGAATTCGCTGTGGCCGCCCTCGCGGTGGAGATCGAATTCGCCGTTCTCCTTCTTGTCAAAATCGACTCCCCACTCGATCAATTGTCGTATCTGGCTGGGGGCCTCTTTCACCACTTTCTCCACTGCCTGGGGATTGCTCAGCCAGTCGCCTGCTATCATGGTATCCTGTATGTGCTTGTCGAAGTCGTCGACTTCGAGATTGGTGACTGAGGCCACGCCTCCCTGAGCCAAGGCCGTGTTGGCTTCGTCGAGAGTGGTTTTGCACACTAAGGCCACACGGCCCTTATTTGCCACCTTGAGTGCGAAACTCATGCCAGCCACGCCACTGCCAATCACCAAAAAATCGTATTTGCGAGTCATTGCAATTGCTTATTTTTACACTGATATTCTTATGATATCTGTCAAGATCTTTTCATTGCGCAAACTTACTCATTTTTTCTGATAACTCCAAAAAATAAAAAGTTGCGGCCTTTTGGACAACTCCCCTATTTTCACTATATTTGCATGTTTATTATCGCTTTTATAGAATTCCAAAATGCCACGCACGGTAAACAACCTGTACAAAAAACGCGAAACGCGCCCTCTGGGCTCCCTCTGCGCCGAGATATATCAGGACAACTATGTATTAGTCGTAGGGGGCGACGCTATTTTGCGCCCCGACTGCTGCGGGGGCAATAGCCGGGACTTCATAGATGCCATTGTCGACCAATATATAGCCGACGAGGATATCAATGTGCAAGGCGACCAAGAGCGAAAAAACATCATCACAGAATTTCTCTCAGATTTTGAGTATGATGTGGCTGAGCATGTGAATCCCGATCTTATGGGGGTGTTACGAAGCAAATGTTTCCGCGTGGTAATCACTACGGCTTTTGACGGATATGTAGAGGCAGCCATGCGCGAAGTATGGAAGGATGAGTTGCGTGTGGTGAATATCTATGACAACTCCGACATTTCTTCTTTTGGCAAATATTCCGAGTATGACTTGGTGCCCCCTACCCTCATTTACGCCATGGGTAAAGCCGACTCTTCAATAGCGAAATTCGTGTATACTGAGGATGATGCGATTGACCTGATTGCCACTCGCTGGATAGCCAAGCAGCCCAAGACTCTGATTGATTTCATCAGGCGCAAAAAGGTGTTGGCCATAGGTTGCAAATATGATGACTGGGAGTTTCGCTTCTTTTGGTACAGCCTAAGGCAGGATTTGTCGAATCTTAATGGCGATGTGGCCATCTCGCTCGATGCCAATTCGCCCTCCGACGCCAGTCTGCTCCAATATCTCAGGCGCAAGAGAGTAGGAAATAAGGGCAATAGCCAGGAATTCCTGCATTCGTTGCTTCAGGAGATGACATCGCCCAACGAATTTGTGTATGAAAAACTTAAAAGTCGGTTGGCTCAGGGCGGAATATTCATTTCTTATGCCTCAGAAGATTTCCACATAGTTTGCCAAATATATAAGGTTTTGGCCGACAATGGCTGCAAGGTGTGGTTTGACAATGCTCAGCTCCTGGGCGGTGACAAGTATGACGAACGCATTTCTGCTGCCATCTCACAGTGCAAGGTCTTCATAATGATACTCAGCCGGCAGACCATGCACGATTTGAAAAGCCAAAATCATCGCTATTACATGGAGGAATGGGCGCAAGCAGCCGACAATACGGATTGCCTTTTCATACCGGTCACATTAAGCGGATTTGATATAAGAAAGGGCCGCGATCTGTTGCCTAATATTTTAAATGACAAATCCGCCATAAATTGGGGCCTCGACGGCCCCGCCAATTTAATAGCGGCAGTGAAAAATAAAATGTCTCAGTTATGAAAAATCCCTGGAAAGGTCTGGCCTGCTATCAAGAATCCGACGCTGAGACCTATAAATTTTGTGGTCGAGACCATGCCATAAGCGACTTGTCGACTCTAATACAAGAGAACCTCTTTGTGACGCTTTATGGGCGCACGGGCATTGGCAAAACCTCGCTGCTGCGCGCTGGCGTTTTTCCGATTTTGAGGAAGTCGGGATTCATGCCCATTGTGTTTCGCTTTAATGATGAGGAAATTTCAGATCAGGATCTGACCGACCGCATAATATCCAAAATAGAGAGCAGTGTGCCCAGAATTGAGGTCACGTGCGATTCTTATCCCGATATTAATCCTATCGATCGATTGTGGGCTTTTTTCGCCACACGCATCTTCTTTGACGAACGCGGAGAGGAGATTTTTCCGCTTTTGGTTTTCGATCAGTTTGAAGAAATTTTTTTCAAAGGCAGTACTCTCCAGCATGCCCGTATGCTGATGCGTCAGATGCATTCGCTGATTGATGACAATAAGTCGTATCCTCCAGGCTTTCATGATGAGACAAATTTCCGCATTGTGATTTCAGTGCGCGAAGACGAACTCTACCGATTAGAGGACTGCATCGATTCGCTACAGTTGACAGAACTTAAACAGAATCGGTACCGCCTCAAGCAACTTACAGATAAAGATGCTGCCGACATTATTTGCCTGCCGGGAGCCGAGTGCCTACCGCGTCGCATCACTGATCGCAGGAAAATAGTAGATCGCATTCTTTCGATTGTGAAAAATGGCAGAGAGGACAATCTAAGCACTCTGATGCTTTCTCTGGTCTGCAGCCAGATCTATCAGAAATCTACCAATGGAAAAATCAGTGAGGCTACCTTGAATTCATTGTCTGGCAACGTGCTTGGCGATTTTTACCGAGAGGTTGCATCAACCGTGGAGGATTCTGCACAAATCAATTATATCGAAGATAATCTGGTAGATGAAAACGGACGCAGAAATTCTGTCAATATTGAGGTGATGGATAAGAATTGTCCCGCTTGGGCAAGAATGAGCGACGGCTCCAATCGCATTTTTCAGGTATCGGACGGCAGAGTGGAACTAATCCATGACATGCTCGCCTTGACAATTTTTGAAAATCGTGAACTTCGTCATCAGGAAGAGAAAAACCGACGACTCGAGGAGGAAAAGGCCCGGATAGAAAAGGAAAAAGAAAGTGAGGCGCAGAGAAATGCTCAGTATCAGAAAATGCTGCACCAAATGCAAGTGAATCAGGCCCGCGCTGTGGCGGAAAAGGCCTCGGCCCTTTTGCATGAAGGAGATCCATACACTGCCTCGCTGATAACCTTGGAGGTGCTGCCCGAAGATATGCAAGTCCCCTCTCGGCCATGGACCATAGAGGCCGAAAATGCCTTGCGCAGCGCCAGTAGGATGGATCCTATCATCCTGCGCGACCAGGATGACCATGTTATAACTCTGGCTTGCTCTGAAGATGGCATGCATTTGGCCTCAGGATCGCGCAAAAAGATTTGCATATGGAATTTGGCCAATGGCACCCATCTTGAAATATCACTGGATCAGGAAAGGGAGGATCTGAAATTCTTTTTTTTTGACAAGGGTCAGATCCTTTATGCGGTGTTCGATGATAACAAAGCCGGAATTTTTGACATCGCCACAGGCAATTCATTAGCCCAACCCATGCAAATGCTTAGCGAAGAGGTGGAGTGTTTCATGCTGAGCCCGGATAGAGAAAAATTCCTTCTGGTAAACAAGGGCAACATCCTGCAAGTGGTTGCTGCCGAGTCAGACCAAGTATTAGGCAGCCTAAAACTTGACGAGGGCGAGAAGGTAATTGCTATGGCTCTCAGCGATGACAACAGATTAGTCAGAGCGGTGCTTTCTTCCAATAGGATTATGATTTGGGAAGTGACTACGCAAAAGCCGATAATGCGGCAATTGAGAAATGACATACCGCCGGTTAACGCCGCTGCCTTCAGCCATGATGGAAAGCAAATTGCCCTGGCTTGCAATGACAATTCGATTTGGGTGGTAAATTCCCGCAATGGCGCGTCTGCCAATCATTTCGAGAGCCAGCACATTGATCGCATGTCTTCGGTGACTTTCAGCCATGATTCAAAAATGGTCTTTACCGGTTCGTTTGATCACACGATTAGGGTTCATTCCTTGTCTGGAAAGAAGTCACAGGCCACTTTAATGAGGCATTCTTCAGGAAAAGCGAATTTTGCGATATTCACGGCGGATGGTCATCGCGTCATTTCTGTTGGTGAAGACCAGAAACTGTATTTATGGAATGTTTTTACCGGCAAGCCAGAGGGCAAACCAATATTGGCGCATGACGCCCGCATTTGTTGCCTGGCTTTAAGCCCCGATGGCAAGACCTTGGCTACTGGCTCGGCTGACAATACCGTGAAGTTATGGAATGTGAATGGCATGAGTCAGATTGGGAATCCTCTGCGCGGCCATTCCAATCTGGTAAAATCGGTTGCATTCAGCCCCGATGGTCAATTGTTGGCCTCTGCCTCGTATGACCACACTGTAAGGATTTGGGATGTCAAAAGTCAAAAAATGACATGTCAGTTATTGGGCCATCGCGACTGCGTGTCGTCGGTCGCTTTCAGCCCTGACGGCCTTAAAATCGTGTCTTCTTCCAAAGATAAGACAATAATCTTGTGGGACGCCATGACCGGTGCCAGATTGGGCTCTCCTATGTTGGGACACACTAATTCGGTCAATTGCGTTGCTTTCAGTCCCGATGGGTCAAGGATAGTGTCGGCCTCAAGCGACAATACGCTGAGATTCTGGGAAGCGGCTACTTGCGAACCTATAGGGAATCCCGTGGTCGGGCATGCTGACAGTGTCTATCATTTGGCTTTTAGCCCTGATGGCCGCTATATAGCCTCAG
Organism: uncultured Bacteroides sp.; assembly: GCA_964440745.1. Classification (GTDB taxonomy): domain Bacteria; phylum Bacteroidota; class Bacteroidia; order Bacteroidales; family Muribaculaceae; genus CAG-873. The sequence continues at coordinate 18,867 of CAYTXF010000034.1, read as the reverse complement.
CATCGGCCGATGGCAGCGTGAGACTGTGGGATGCCTCTTCAGGCTTACCTCTAACTGAGATATTGACTGGGTATGAGGATGTGGTGAATTCGGTAGCATTCAATGCCAAAGGCGATAGGATAGTGACCGCGTCGTTCGACGGCACAGTGGGCCTTTGGCCTTTTTCTTCATGCCAAGCCCTGATCGATAGCACTCGAGAGCGCCTGTGCGGCCGCGAACTGACCCCCGAAGAAAGGCATAAATATTACCTCGATTCGTAATGAAACATTCTCGACCATCAATAAAAAGGTCTGTAGTTCAGAGGACTGGAGGTCGCACGTTATTAAGAAGGCAAACCATTTGAAGAAGATAAACTATCCAACTCCTCGCATAAAAAATCGTATATGTATACCGGTCCTTGGTAATAAAGACCTGTTTCTGGTCGTTCCAGCTTTCGATATGTGTTTGACCTATAGAATATATCCATAGCCTCTTCGATAGATAGATTTTTCTCTTCCATTAGGATTTCAATCACATCTTTAGCAAGGCCTTCTACTTGCATTTCTATTTCTCGTTCTTTAGTCATATCGAGGTAAGATAACTTATGGCTTTTATTGTAGCAAAAAAGTATTTCCCATGATGAAGTTTCATACTGTAAGGCCTCCTCCGTTACGGGCGCAAATGAGAACAAGATCATCTACAGCATCATCAATGGAAAGAGTATGTATGGCTTCATAATGACGATTCAAGTAATCCAAACCTTTAAATCTTGAAAGGTAAACATATGCAGCCTGTGTCTTGATTCTGAATCGCTTTGCAAATTCACTAATACAAGCCACCAAATACTCTATTCTATTTGAGGTGTTTCTATCTACTTCATTCATTTTGATACTCGGATTAAGAGTTTTGCGAAATTACAATTTTTATTTTACAACACCAAATCTATGGTTATGTTTTTCAAAATTTTGAAGAATTCCAAATATATCTCCCCCCAGTTGGAATTTATTTTTCATATTAGAGGTTGTAATTTTACAATAAATAGACAAAGGTATGCGCACCTATTTAAGGTGCAAAAAGGTCCTGGCCGGAGGCCAGGACCCTTGCATTGCTTTCTTCCTTGTGTTTTATGAAGCCAAATAGGTTTTCAAAAGCTTGCTCTTCTGCCCCTTGAGGCGACGAATGGCTTTTTCCTTGATTTGGCGCACGCGCTCGCGTGTGAGGTCAAACTTTGCCCCGATCTCCTCCAAAGTCATCTCCTGGCATCCAATGCCAAAGAACATTTTCAGAATTTCGCGTTCGCGCTCGTGAAGCTGGCGCAGCGCGCGATCGATTTCTTTACTGAGTGACTCTTGGGTGAGCGAAGCGTCGGCCATGGGCGAGTCATCGTTGGTGAGCACGTCGAGCAGGCTGTTATCCTCCCCTTCCACAAAAGGCGCGTCCACTGAAATGTGGCGCCCCGACACCTTCAGGGTGTCAGCGATCTTCTCCACAGGCACCTCGAGCGATTCGGCCAACTCTTCGGGCGAAGGGCGGCGCTCATTTTCCTGCTCGAATTTCGATAATGCCTTGCTGATCTTGTTGAGCGAGCCCACTTGATTGAGGGGCAGACGCACGATGCGGCTCTGCTCAGCCAATGCTTGCAGAATCGACTGGCGAATCCACCATACTGCGTAAGAGATGAATTTGAATCCGCGTGTCTCATCAAATTTCTGTGCTGCCTTGATCAGACCCACATTGCCTTCGTTGATCAGGTCAGGCAGCGAAAGACCCTGGTTCTGGTATTGCTTTGCCACTGATACCACAAAGCGGAGATTGGCTCTGGTAAGCTTGTCGAGAGCTTCCTGGCCTTCAGGCCCCCCTTGGCGTATCTTCTGTGCAAGCTCCACCTCTTCATCTACTGATACCAGACCCTCGCGGCCTATCTCCTGTAGATATTTGTCGAGAGAAGCACTCTCACGGTTAGTAATTGATTTTGTGATTTTGAGTTGTCTCATACTATCGATAGGTTTTTGGCATTTTTGGCCATTAGTGTGCAAAGTTACGAACTTTTTTTCAAATATCAACAATTTTTCTTGAAAAAAGTTTTTTCTGAGCAGAATGTCTTAAAAAATGATTAACTTAGCGCTGGAAATTGAAATAATCCGGATAATCAACCTAAATCAATATCAGAATCTATCTAAACTCACATCGATATGAAAAAGATTCATTTTGAATCAATCCATCAGTACTCCGAGGGGTTGCAACCGAAATGTTTTTTGAAAGAAGTGGAAAAATGGCTGAGGGTGGAGAAGCCTGTGAGGTCAGCTATTTCCGAAATCGTGTGCTTGCCAGTGCGGATGAGTTGTGCAGCGCGGTTGAGTTTGTAAGCCTTGAAGAAAGCAGCCGGATTCTCCCCGGTAAGACCCTTAACCTTGTAGTAGAACTTAGTGCGTGAGATATGCATCATCTCGGTGATCCGGGCCACATCGAGCTCCGAATTCGAGAGCTCCGCCTCCATCAGTTTGTACAAATCTTCCAGGAAGGCCTTGTCGATGGCATTAAGTTCGGTGCCAGGGGCCGATTCCTCAACTGTGGTGGCCTGAGCCAAACGTTGCTGCAGTTTTTGGCGATTGGTCAAGAGCGATTTAATCAAAGCCAATATGTATTCAGGATCAAAAGGCTTGGTCACATAGGCATCGGCACCGCTATTCAAGCCTTGCACCTGATTGTCAACACTGGTCTTAGCTGTCACTAAAATCATAGGGATATGGCTTAGCTCAAGACTGTCCTTGATGTGGCGACAAAATTCATATCCGTCCTCGCCAGGCATCACCACATCGCTGATGATAATGTCGGGATGATTCTCTTTGGCTGTGGCAAAGCCTGTCTCAGCATCGAAGACAGTAATCACCCTAAAATACGGCGACAATAAGGCATGGAGATATTGCACCACATCGGTGTCATCATCCACAATCAAGGCCAAGGGAGCATCTTCGGGAGCTTTCTCCTGAGTGTCTTTCTTGATGTCGCCAATTTGCTTCGTCATTTTTGGCTCAGGCGCTATTTCATGCTGAACATAGGGATATTCACGATTAGGCAATTCCAACACAAAGGTGGCTCCGCTTGACGAATCCTCGGCTGCCAACCAGCCATGATGGAGCTTGGCCAAGGCTCGGGCATAATAAAGGCCAATGCCGGCGCCCCAGTTGTAGTTGCCAATGTTTTTTCGATTAAGCTGATAATAGCGCTCGAATATCTTTTCCAGCTGGTCGGAAGGAATTCCGGGGCCTGAATCACTTACTATGATCTTCACTTTGTCGGCCTCCACGTCCATTTGAAGGGTAATTTTCCCTCCGCTTGGGGTGAATTTCACAGCATTAGAAAGCAGGTTGCCCACAATCTTTTCGACCTTATCGCTGTCGAAATTCATGTGGTAAGGTTCCTCTAAGCCTTCTGTCACCAGTTCGATGCCCTTAACCTCACAATTATATTGAAAGATTTCAACGATCTGCCTTAAAGTTTCGTTTAAATCTCCAGGGGTGACCTGTAGGCGCAGGGTATCGTTTTCGAGCTTATTGAAATCAAGGAGCTGGTTCACCAGGCGCAGCATACGTCCCACGCTGCGCTGCACTATATGCACCAGGCTCTGCTCTTGCCCTGAGAGCGAAGGGCTCTGTTCCAGTTGGCGCAATGGGGCAGCAATCATAGTGAGAGGCGTACGGAATTCATGGCTCACATTAGCAAAGAAACTCATATTCATCTCGTTCACTCGTCGCTCTTGCTGCTTCTCCTCCATAGCAAGGCGAGCCTTCTCCTTTTCACGCCTCAATTTTGCGCGATAGCGTATTATCTCAAACACAATTGCACCAATAATGATGGCATAAGCGAGCAAAGCCCACCAGCTTAGCCAGGGAGCCACATGGATGTGCACCGGAATCGAAATCTCTGTATCAGCAAGGGCATTTGCCGTATTGGCCAATCTTACTTTGAATACGTAATTGCCAGGCATTATCTTGGCATAGTAAGCCTCATTGGTATGGCGCGCTTCAATCCAATCGGGGTCGTGACCCTCGAGACGATATTGATAAGAAATTTGTTCTGGCGAAGCATAATCCAAGGCTGAAAATGAAATGGAAAATGTGTTCTGATCGTAAGCCAAATTTATCTCGTTGCTCTCGGCAAGTTGTTTTTTGATGATTTCGGGATGAACTGATGGATGAATCATCTGATTGTGCACCTTAAGATCTTGAAAACAAAGGGGGATGTAACGCTTTACCTCAAAGTCATCAGGATTGAAAATTGTAATGCCATGTGTGCCACCGAAGACAAGCGAACCGTCAGAAAGATGACACGACGATCGGTCGTAGAACTGGTTTCCACCGATGCCATCCTGAGAGTAGTAAGTATTAAGAGTATTATCCGCAGGATTATAACATGAGAGGCCATATTGGAATGAAATCCAAAGACGCCCTTCTGAATCCTCTTCGATAGCACTGATGTCGGTGCATGGAAGTCCCTCGATGCGCGTCAACGCTTTCTGGCTCGGAGTGTAGCAAAGCAAACCATTTCCCACGGTGCCAATCCAAGCATGGCCCTCCCGGTCGATATGCAAGGCTGTGGGAATCAGCCCAGCACGCCGGATGCAATTTTTCCATTGCGCGCCTTCCACACTCATTGGCGAGAAAGTACAACTATCGGGATTGAACTTCTGCAGCGGATGCATCCAACCCGTCACCATAACTGATTTATCATCGAGGGGTTGAATGCCGGCCAAAAATCCATATTGGTTCGGAGCATTGGAATAAACAAATTTAAAATCGATATCTTCAGGAGTCTTCACTCCCAGCCAAGGAACCCCTAAGCCTACATATATGCGACCTTTCGCATCCTGACAGAAGGCGTGAGGAGCAAAAATATTATACGTTTTAAGCACTTCTAACCGATCATTGGCAAGGCGGCATTGATACACCTTACCAGCATCTAAGGCTCCCATCCACACCTCATTCTTAAGCGTGTCGGCCATTACCAGATTTATTCTTTTGAGAGGGGAATCCCCAAGGCCTGGGAAATCTTTGGGAGGGAAATTCTTCAGAGAGCCATCAACGAGATTATAGGCGTACACTCCTTGACGCAATGTGGCGATCCACAAGTTGTGGGCCTTGTCCTCGCTTAATGAAAGTACAGATTGCCCCGACAAGGAACTCTGGAGCTTGGAATAATGCGAGAAATGATTATTATGGACCGAGCGCACCACAAATCCCTGATCGTAGGATCCAAGCCACAAATTGCCCTGCAAATCGGTAAAGATTTTATCTATCTGCACTTCAGGCACTTCAAATGGGAAAGTATCATCACGGGCCGATATCAGATCATCTTCAATCTCATCGTAAAGAAACAAGCCATGATCAAGAGTGCCGAATATGAGCTTTCCGGGTGCCATTCGGTGAATTATGGCCGTGTGAGCAAGCAAATCAGGAGCCCTGGATGCGATCGGCTCTGGCACTTTCACAAATTTCTTTGAATAAGTGTCGAATATCTGCCAATGTTGCTGCCCAGTGAGCCACAACTGATTGCGATCGGGATTGTAAAAATAGGTGAGCGGGTAATGCTCCAGATTGATTGAATCCTCCAGGGCGTAGCTCTGTGCGTTATATCTGCGTATCTGATATGGATTCACAGTCCAAAGATTATTCAGCCGATCGAAGAAACAAAAGGTCTTATATGAGTCTGTGGGGTCCAAATTTAATATTACTGGAAAGAACGCTTCTCGTTCCTCATCGTATTCCAAAAGAGTGGTGCGCGTGTTTTCCAACACCTTTCCATCAGGAGTCTCGAAGATTTGATGGCCGTTCTTATTGGGATGCCGGCATGGAATTCTTCGGAATGAACCCTGATCTGTGAGCAGAGCGGTGCCATTGATAGTGGCAATCCATAAGCGCCCTCGGCTATCACGGAATATGTCGTTGATCTGATTGTCGGGCAGCCCAGTGGTGTCATCTGTACAAAAGTATTGATGAAAATCATGCACATTGTAGCGGTTTAAGCCACGAAATGTGCCAATCCAAATCTGGCCCAGATGGTCCTCGCCAATAGCCATCACTCGCTGATTGGAAAGGTCATTGGCGACCATCACCACGGGCGACATGCCACGGGATTGATGCTCACCATCGGTGTGGCTCCGCGAGCACGACACGAAAGCAAGACACAGTACAATTAAAAAATCCGCAATTGATAGATTCTTCATGGATAAAGATAAAATTCAGTATGCGAATTTACTGCTTTTCTTTGGATTAACCTACTATTTAGAGAGGTTTTGAACAAATGTGAAAAATTTTTGAACAAATAGAAAAGCACTTTTTACCCTCAGAAAAATCTTCTGTACTTTTCAAAAAAACGATGGGGAAGAATCATTGTAATTTTGCAACATCACAATCTCAGCAAATAATTATAATCTTTAATATTACCTTAAATGAGTTTACCTAAGTTATCATCCAACTTGCTTATGCTCGTGGCATGCGTGCTGATTGCTCCAGCCCTATGGGCACAGAGCATGATTCGCGTCACTGGCACAGTGACCGACGAAGCTGGTGACCCGCTGATTGGCGCGTCTGTCACCCCGAAGGGACAAAATGCCGGGGTCAACACCGACATCGATGGCAATTATGTGATTCATGTGCCGCAAGGTTCCACTCTTTCCTATTCTTATATAGGATATTGCACTGAAGAGCGCAAGGTCAACAGCTCTAAAATTAATGTGGTGCTTATGGAGGATTCCAAGACCCTCGATGAAGTGGTGGTGGTTGGCTATGGCGTGCAAAAGAAAAGCACGCTCACTGGCGCTGTGTCGCAAGTGAAGAGCGAGGACATTGAGAACCGCACCATTACCAGTCCCACACAAGCCCTCCAAGGAAAAACGGCTGGCGTGCAAGTGTACAGTTCTTCAGCTCGCCCCGGCGCCAGCCCTCAAGTGCGCATCCGCGGCGTGTCGTCGAATGGCTCGTGCGACCCTCTCTATGTGATCGACGGCCGCATTGCCAGCGACATCTCAGGCATTGAGCCTGGCGACATCGAAAGCATGGAAGTGCTCAAGGACGGCGCTTCGGCTGCCATCTATGGCGCACAAGCCGGCAATGGCGTGATCCTCATTTCCACCAAGCGCGGCAAGGGCAATGGAAAAATCACTTACGATTTCCAATGGACCTCGCAAAGCCTGGGTCATGTGCCCCATGTGATGAATGCCGAGCAGTACATCGATTATTACACCGAAGCTGGCTTGCTCTCCGAAGAGACCATTTACAACAATTGGGATTTCCGCCAGAACACCGACTGGACCAAGGTGGCTTTCGAGAATTCCCACATGCAGCGCCACACATTGGCATTTGAGAGCGGCAGCGATCGAGGCTCTATCTATGTGTCGCTTTCTTATCTCAACAATGATGGCCCCGTGGCTGGCAAAAGCGACTACTATGAGCGCTACACTGGCATGATCAATGGCAGCTGGTGGATCAAGCCATGGCTCGAAATCGGCACCAACACCCAGCTCGAATATTACAAGTCTCAGACAGTGGCCGAAGGCTCGGAATATGGTTCGCTCCTGCTGTCAGTGCTCCAACTCGACCCACTCACTGCTCCCACCTACACCGTGGACAACATGCCATCGTTCATGACTGATATTCTCAACAATAGCAGCTATGGCGAGCTCCTGAGCGACGGGCATGGAAATTATTATGGCATCTCACAGTACATTAGTGAGAATGTTAATCCCTTAATTATGCGCGACCGCGCCTTCACCAAAAGCCGTGGCTTCAATGTCAATGGCACTGCTTACCTCAACTTTAAGCCGGTGTCATGGCTGATGTTCACTTCGCGCCTGGGTTATCGCCTTAGCGGATACGAAAGCTACGGAGTGTCGCACGACTACTATGTCAACTCCACAGTGCATCAGAATTTCCTTTCGGTTAGCGCATCCGACTCCACACCCGTTTATTACCAATGGGAAAACTTCCTGAATTTCAACAAAGATTTCGGGAAGAACCATGTGGAGGCAATGGTGGGTATGAGCTACAGCCAAAACCGCAGCTTCAGCGTGTCTGGAAGCTATAGCGGAGGCGACGACGACCTCGGGTTCAAGCAGGACGACCCCCTGTTCTGGTACTTTGCCTATGCTACCTCTACTGCCACAAAGTCGGTGTCGGGCGGCGAACCAATCTATCTGAGAAAAAATTCCTACTTCGGCCGCGCTTCGTATGAATACGACGGCAAATACCTGGCTCAGTTCTCGCTGCGCGCCGATGCAGCCGACTCCTCAGTTCTCCCCGTTGACAATCGCTGGGGCTATTTCCCCGCAGGATCGCTGGGTTGGGTGATCTCACGTGAAAATTTCATGGCCGGCACTCGCGCATGGCTCGATCATCTGAAGATTCGTGGCAGCTGGGGTAAGAATGGCTCTACTGCTTCGCTGGGAAGCTACTTATACGCCAATGTAATTGCATCAACTGGCTCATATCCAACAAGCTCAACCAACCTTTACTACATTGATGGCTACGCTCCCTCCTCCACTGGCAATAAAGACCTTAAGTGGGAGACTTCGGAGCAAACCAATGTGGGTATCGATGCTCGCTTATTCCATGGCCGACTTTCCCTTAGTGCTGAATATTATAATAAAAAGACCAAAGACTTGATTGTTACCGGCATCACCCCCTCCACAGTGGTTGGCAACACAGCTTCGCCTGTCAATGCTGGCGATGTAAGCAACAAAGGCTTTGAATTAGAGCTCGGCTGGACCGATCGCATTGGCGACTTCGGATATAGTGTACGCGGCAATATTGCCACCCTTAAGAACAAAGTCACATATCTGCACCCCACCCTGGATGCCATTGATGGCACCACATTCCATACCTATGGTGCTATCACTCGTTTCCAAGTGGGCAAGCCAGCTTGGTACTTCTATGGGTATGAATTCGCAGGAGTAGATCCTGCCACTGGCGACCCCACCTTTGTTGACCTTGATGGTGATGGCCAAATCACCGCTGATGGCGACAAGACAGAGATTGGCTGCGGCCTTCCCGATTTCACCTACGGCATCACTCTTACAGCCAACTGGAAGGGCCTCGACCTGGTGGTGTTCGGCACAGGCAGCCAAGGCAATGACATCTACTGCTGCCTCAATCGTTCGGATTATACCACCAACAAGCTCACCTGCTTCACCGAAGACCGCTGGACTACCACTAACACCCAGGCTACAAATCCTCGCGCCGGAGCCAACGACATGGACAAATACATGGTGTCGAGTGCCTCGGTAAAAGACGGCTCTTACTTCAAGATTAAGCAAATACAATTGGGCTACACCCTTCCTCGCAAGTGGATGCAACGCATCTATGTGGATAATCTGCGCGTGTATTGCTCGCTTGAAGACTTCTTCACAATCACTCACTACAAGGGCTTCGATCCTGAAGTGACCGGAGTGGGAGCAGCCCTTGGCGTGGATAAGGGTTCTTATCCTAATTCGAAGAAAGTGGTTCTTGGCCTTAACCTTACATTCTAAACCGCAAAGCTATGAAACGAATAATAAAATACGCCCTCTTAGCGGGCTTAGTGAGCAGTCTTGGCGCATGCGATGAAAAATTGGATATTCCTCAGCATGGCTCGCTCAATTACGACACATATTACCAAACCGACAAGCAGGCCGAAGCAGCCGAAGGGGCTATGTACCTGACAATGCGCGACCTTGAGTACAATTACGTGCTCACCAAGAATCTCCTCAGCGATGATTTCTGGACTGCTGGTGGTCAACGCAACGACAATGCCGAGCTGGAGATGATCAATGAATTCACCTTCAGCACCGAGAATGGCAATATTCAAAGCCTATTCCAAAGCTATTACTCGCTGATCTATAAGGCAAATGTAATTCTGGGTCATGTGGCCGACGATTCCGCCATTAAGCAGCGCGTGAGAGCAGAAGCCAAAGTGTTGCGCGCATGGGCTTATTTCGAGCTGATCTCAATGTGGGGAAATCCTCCATTGGTAGATCATGAGCTTAGCGCAAGCGAATACTCACAACCCAACGGCACCACCGAAGCCCTGTGGGGATTGGTGGAAACGGATCTTACCGAAGCAATCGAATCAGGCTGCTTAATGCAAAAGAGCAATGCCGACGACACATCGGTGTGGCAAGTGACAAAACAATTCGCACAGACTCTGCTCGGCAAGGCTTATCTCTGGCAAAATAAGAATTCAGAAGCGGCCAAGGAGTTCGACAAGGTGATTGATTCAGGCCTCTACCGCCTTTATGAAGGCCCCTATGAAAACATTCAAGCCTATAGCAACAAGAACCATTGCGAGTCTATGTTTGAAAGCAATCGCGTGTACAACAGCAGTAATGTGTGGGACAATTGGTCAATGATGGGCCTTATGCTCCACTGGCGCACAGAAAAGCTGAATATGACAAGCGACTTCGCTGCCACTGGCTACGGCTTCGTAACTCCTCGAAAGACCCTTTATGATGAAATGGTGGCAAACGAAGGTGCCGATGGCTATCGCCTGTGCAGCACTATTAAAACTGTTGATCAGATGGCAGCACTTGGAATCACAGTGAAGACTGGCCAGCAAATGCTGTGCGAAGGCTTGTTCATGTGGAAGTGGCGCGTGCTCGCTGAATCCACACCTACCGATGGCTATGGATTCGTGTACACCAACAATCCTCGTTGGATGCGCTATGCCGAGGTGCTTCTGCTCGGAGCCGAGGCTAACCTCGCTGCTGGCAACTCTTCGAAAGCTGACTCTTATCTGAATCAAGTGCGCGCACGAGTTGGCTTGACACCCAAAAGCGGTGCCTCTCTTAAGGACATCCAGACCGAAAAGCGCTGCGAGCTTTGCGGCGAAGGCGTCCGCTACCAGGACATTCAGCGTTGGGGCATCGCCTACGATCTGATGAAGGATCAGAGCGCAGTCAATCCTTATCTCGACAGCAACGGCCAAGTTACATACGTTACTTACAACAAGGATGCCTCGAAATTCGGTTACAAAAAAGGCAAGCATGAGCTTCTGCCTTATCCTGGCACCGAAATTCGCATCAACCCCAATATTGTACAAAACCCAGGCTGGTAAGAAGTTAGTTTATAACTATTAAATTGATTGTAAAATGAAGAAATTTAAATATATTGCTTTTGTGGGTCTCCTTTTAGGGCTGGCAGCCTGTACTGGAGATGCCATCGACGACCTCACTGGCAAGTACACTGCTCCGGCCGATATAGCCTTCACATCGGTTGATAATATGGGAGTGGAGAAAGTGAGCGCATCAAAGCGAATCTTCTCGGTGGATTTTATCAATTCCAACGGAGCCTGCCTTTCCATGAAATTTGTTGGCAACGACTATCAGCTTCAAGCTGGAGCCTACACGCCAGCTGATGCTTCGCAAGCTCAAAAAGGCAATTACATAACTGGAGCCGCTGGCTCTTCTCTTTCCTACAATGGCACCACTAATGCTCTTACCAAGGGCACAGTCACTGTGGAAAGGAGTGGCAAGGAATACTCTATCTCAGGCACAATTTGGCTGGCGGATGGCTCAGTGGCTAAGGTCAGCGGCAAGGGCGAGCTAACATATGAGCCTGATCCCGAAGCTATTGCTCTCACCCAAGTGCTAAGCTATGCCAATAACACACTTAGCGGCACCAATAGCATCACTCTCCAACTGGCCACCGACGGTGTAGCCTCGCATTACGACGAAGCCACTTGGACCACCTACTATATGGGCACAGGATTCTATCTCGCAGTTGACTTCTACAGCACTGATGGCTCTCTGGCAGAAGGCACCTACACCCCGGCCGACTCTTATTCATGTGGCGAGTTCAATTACGTCAAAGGTTATGATCCGGGCGACCTTTGGGGCATTGGCTGGTACTTTTACAACTGGGGCACATGTTGGTGGACTGTGGAGAACGGAACCACTTCGGCCCAGCACATCGAAGCCGGCGACATCACTGTTACTAAAAAGAATGGAAAGTATGTCATAACTTACAATTATGACGGACTATTCTTCGAATTTAATGGTGAGATATCCCAACTTAATGGAGGAGAGACACCTGAAGAGCCCAAAGAAGAGGAATACGTGGAACTTACGCAAGTACTCAGCGGACAAAACAATGTGCAATATGGTACCCCGTCGATTACCCTAAATTTAGCCACTGCCGAAGTTGTAGCCACCTACGACATGAACATCTGGAGCTGGGTGTACAGCGGCAATGGCAATTATCTTGCAATTGACCTGTACAGCGAAGATGGCACTCTTCAACCTGGCACTTACGTGCCCTCAACCTCAGGCTCGGCGGATCCCGGCACTTTTGTGCCCGGATATGATCCTGGCGATATTTATGGCTGGGGGATAATGTTCGAGAACTGGGGCACCTGCTGGTGGACTGTTGAAGAAGGAGCCACATCTGCCCAACACATTGAGGATGGTCAAGTCACCGTGACTCAGGAGGGCAACATTTACACCCTCACACTCGAAAGCTCAGTGGCAAAGGTGCGCTACACTGGAGAAATTTGGGTTCAATAACCTTTCGGATAAATGTGTTAGTATGGTGAAATCATTAAAGATGATTTTAGGTTGTGCGGCTTGGGCATTTGTGGCCATCAGTTGTGGAAGCAACGATAAGGATGAGCCACAAATCCCTGAATCGCCCACAATCGAGGTGTCCATGGCCGATTCTGTGCTGGTAAATGCTACTGTGCCCAGTGCTGTAATGGGAGGCAATATGGCTTATAGCGCCTATTTCCCACCTAAATACACCAAGGGCCACGCTCTGCCTGTGCTTTACATGCTTCATGGCGCCGATGGCAGCAATAATGACTGGCTCAACGGCGGCCAGACGGCAAAGCTGATGCGCCAGGTCAATGCCGACTTTGTGCTTATCTGCCCGAATGGCACAGTGGATGGAAAGAACCTGTTTTATTGCAATGGCTATCAAGGCACAGCGCAATATATGACATTCTTTTTCAACGAATTCTTGCCTGCCATTGAAGAGAAATACAACGTAGGAGGCTCGCGCTCGAAGCGCATGATTGGAGGCTTATCGATGGGCGGCTATGGATCGATCTACTACGGAGGTCTGCACCCAGAAATGTTTGCTGCCGTGTATGCTTGCTCACCGGCAACCTATATCGATGGCACTCCCAATCTCTACGATTTATGGTTCACCGCTTCTAATCAAGGCTCTGAGTTGCCAGCAATAGTGATAGAGATTGGCACTGAGGATTTCCTCTACAGTTCTGCCGCATCCTTCCATGGATTTCTTGACCAGAATGGCATAGAACATCAGTGGATCACTCGCGAAGGCACGCATGATTGGAATTTTTGGATAGAATGTTCGCCAAAAATTGTAGATTATGCGCAGAATATCTTCAAAAATGACTAACTTTACGCAGGAAATCTAAAAACTCAAGAAATTGTATATTAACTTGCTTTTTTTTGTGGCTCTAACCCTTGTGAGCTGCACCAAAGCCAACACCGATGCGCCTTTGATTGCCGACACCCAATACGGGAAGGTGCAAGGCGTGGAAGAGAATGGAGTAACTGTGTTCAAAGGAATCCCTTATGCCGCTCCTCCAGTGGGCGAGCTGCGATGGCGCAAGCCACAGGCGCCACAGTGCTGGGACACAGTGCGCATTTGCGACACCTTCGGGGCCGCATCGCTTCAAGCCGACCACACTCCTGGCTCGTTCTATTGGAAAGAATTCTATCAAGAAGGCGACCCTATGCGCAGTGAGGACTGCCTCTACCTGAATGTATGGACACCTTCGTTGGCTGCCGAGAATCTGCCAGTGATGGTGTGGATTCATGGCGGAGGCTACATGGGCGGATATGGTCATGAGATTGAATTCAGTGGCGAAGAATATGCCAAACATGATGTGATTCTTGTAACACTGAATTATCGACTGGGAATGCCCGGATTCTTAGCTCACCCCCTCCTTACTGCTGAGAATGATTCAATAGGTTCGGGCAATTACGGCTTCTACGACCAATTAGCCGCTGTAAAATGGGTGAAAGATAACATTGCAAATTTTGGCGGCAATCCCGACAATATCACCGTGTTTGGCCAAAGCGCCGGAGCTGGCAGCGTGCAGACCCTGGTGTCATCTCCTCTGAGCCGCGGACTTATCTCCAAAGCTATCATTCAAAGCGGTGGCGGCTTAGGAGGCATAATTCAACCCAAATCGCTTGCCGAGGCCCAGGAACAAGGTCAAGGCATGTGGGAAGCAGCAGGAGTAACTTCGTTGGAAGATATGAGAAAATTCCCCGCCGACAGCTTCAATCAAGTAGCCTTCTCTTACATGATGGCTAAAGGAATGCAAGGGCTGCCCTACGGGCCTGTGATGGATGGCGAGCTCCTACCCAACGACTTTGCTACCATAGCCAACGAGGGTCAACAGCTCGACATCCCTTACATGATAGGCTACACATCGGAGGACATTATGCCCGAAATCATGCACAAGGCTGCTGTAGATTGGAGTCTGCTGCAAGAGAGCCAAGGGCGCAAACCAGCTTACGTGTACTGCTTTAGCCGTGACCTTCCAGGCGAGGATATGCCCGCCGATCCCTCACAAGGAATGTGGGGCGATATGAGCGGAGCTTTCCACTCAGCCGAATTGTGGTATATGTTTGGAACACTTGACCGCTGCTGGCGCCCAATGACCGACCATGATCGTGAGCTTAGCGCCCAAATGGTGTCGTACTGGACAAATTTCGCCAAAACCGGCGACCCCAATGGAGAAGGCCTCCCCAAATGGGAGCCTTGCACCGCTGAAAATCCGAATATAATTTCCCTAAATTAATTTTAAACAAATCAAAACTCACAAATATATGAAAAAGATTCTTGCTATTATGGCTGCCGCCGCAATGGCTGTGGGCACTCAGGCCCAGCAGGCTATTTGGGGTGTGCCCCAGATCATCTCGCCCGAGGTTAATGCCGACAATACTGTAACCTTCCGCTTCGTGGCTCCCAATGCACAAGAGGTGAAAGTCACTGGCGACTTCCTCCCCACTGAGAAAATCAAAACTCCTTTTGGCGACTTCGATGGCCCTGGCTCATCCGCTATGACTAAGAATGCCGATGGCATGTGGGAATATACCAGCGAAGCGCTTGCTCCCGAGCTTTACAGTTATTCGATCCTGGTGGATGGACTGAAGGTGAACGATCCCAACAATGTGTACCAGATTCGCGACACTGGCACCATCACCAACATCTTCATTATCAAGGGTGGTTGCGGCGACACTTATTCCGTGAACGATGTGCCTCACGGCACAGTGCGCAAGATGTGGTACAATAGCCCCACACTGGGCATGGACCGCCGAATGACTGTGTACACCCCCGCAGGATATGAGAGCAGCAATGAGGAGTATCCTGTGTTCTATCTGCTTCACGGCATGGGTGGCGACGAGAACGCTTGGACCGAACTTGGCCGCGCCTCACAGATCCTCGACAATCTGATCGCCGAGGGCAAGGCTGAGCCTATGATTGTGGTAATGACTAATGGCAATGCAGCACTCCAGGCCGCCCCCGGCGAAAGTTCGCTTGGCTTGGTGCCACCTACCACTGCTCTGCCAAAGACCATGGATGGCTCGTTCGAAACTCACTTCCCCGAGGTGGTAAATTTCGTTGAGAACAATTTCCGCGTGAAGAAAGACAAGGCTCATCGCGCCATCGCAGGCTTGTCGATGGGCGGATTCCATTCACTGCATATCTCGAAGGAGTATCCGGATATGTTCGACTATGTTGGCCTCTTCTCTGCTGCTATTCTGCCTCATGAGCTAGGCCAGAATGCTCCGATGTACCAAAATTTTGAGAAAAAGTTGGCTGCACAGTTCGCACAGGCTCCCAAGCTTTACTGGATTGCCATTGGCGATAAGGACTTCCTCTATCAGGGCAATGCCGACTATCGCAAGTTGCTCGATAGCCAGGGCTATCCTTATGTGTATCGTGAAAGCCCCGATGGCCACATTTGGAAGAATTGGCGCATCTATCTCACTGAGTTCGCTCCCCAATTGTTTAAATAACCATTGTGACGACCATGAAAAAATTCATATTGCTGACAATGGCAGCCCTGACCATGGGAAGCGTCTGCGCTAAGGATCCACAGCTTGGCAAAGCCTCGCTTGACAAGGTGGTGAAGGCTATGACTCTTGAGGAGAAAGCTCGCCTGGTGGTGGGCATGGGTATGGCTGGATTTCACACTGGCGATCAGGCCGTAGTAGGATCCACGGAATGGGGCGTGCCTGGGGCTGCTGGCACCACATACGCCATCCCTCGCCTTGGCATTCCTTCGATTGTACTTGCCGACGGCCCTGCCGGCCTCCGCATTAATCCCACTCGCAATGACGATGAGAACACTTATTATTGCACACATTTCCCAATAGGCACGCTCTTGGCCTCAACCTGGGACACCAACCTCGTGGAACAGGTGGGCCAAGCTATTGGCAATGAGGTACTCGAATACGGAGCCGACGTGCTCCTAGCCCCTGCCCTCAATATCCACCGCAACCCTCTGTGCGGTCGCAACTTTGAATATTACAGTGAGGACCCCCTGCTTGCTGGAAAGATCGCTGCTGCCTACGTGCGCGGCGTGCAAAGCAATGGAGTGGGCACAAGCATCAAGCACTTTGCCGTGAATAGCCAAGAGAGCAACCGCATGGCTAACGATGCGCAACTCACCCAACGCGCTTTGCGCGAAATCTACCTGCGCGGATTTGAAATCGCCGTGAAGGAGGCTGAGCCTTGGACTGTGATGTCGTCATACAACTTCATCAATGGCACCTACGCCAGTGAAAGCCGCGACCTGCTCACCACTATTCTGCGTGACGAATGGGGTTACCAGGGCATGGTGATGACTGACTGGTTCGGTGGTAAGAATCCACAGGCTCAAATGGTTGCTGGCAACGATATGCTTCAGCCTGGCCTCCCAATTCAGAGCCAAGCAATTATCGATGCCGTGAATAATGGTTCGCTCGACCAGGCTGTGCTCGACCGCAATGTGAAGCGCATTCTCCAACTCATTCTCCGCACTCCCACATTCAAGGGCTACAAGCATAGTGATAAACCTGACCTTCAGGCCCATGCGGCAGTCACTCGCCAAAGCGCTACCGAAGGCATGGTATTGCTCAAAAATGAGAACCAAGCTCTGCCTTTCAAACCAGAGGTGAAAAATGTGGCTCTCTTTGGGTGCACCTCCTACAACTTTATCCCCGGCGGCACAGGCAGCGGCAATGTAAATCGCGCCTACACCGTCTCGCTCCTCGAGGGGCTGCAGAATGCCGGATACGCCTTAGATCCATCTCTTGAGTGTGAATACGCTGATCATATTGCTGCAGAGAACAAGCGCAATGCTCCCGATCCTAATAATCCCATGGCCGCTTTCTTGCCTATGCCTCAGCCAGCTGAAATGCTCCCCGATAATGGTAGAATTAGCGAATTGGCCAAAGCCAACGACGCAGCCATCATAACCATCGGACGCCTTTCGGGAGAATTCCTGGATCGCACTGCCAGCGACTTCGAGCTTTCCGCCAACGAGCGTCTGCTCATCGAAAATGTAAGCCGCTCATTCCGCCAAGCTGGCAAGCCAGTGGTGGTGGTGCTGAATATCGGTGGCGTGATTGAGACAGCCTCTTGGAGCGATGCCCCGGATGCTATCCTTTGCGCTTGGCAAGCAGGCCAAGAGGGCGGCAATTCAGTAGCTGATGTGGTGAGCGGCGCTGCTAATCCTTCTGGACGCTTGCCCATGACTTTCCCGCGCTCTTTCGCTCACCATGCCTCATCGGCCAATTTCCCCCTCAACGGAGAGATGGCCTCGATGGATTTCACCAAACATGACACTGGCACACAGCGTCGCCTCTGGGACTACACTCCTTACGAAGAGGATGTGTTTGTAGGTTATCGCTATTTCGATGCCTTTGGCAAGGATGTGGCTTATCCATTTGGCTATGGCCTGTCTTACACTACATTTGAATATTCAAATCCTACGGTTGTTGCAGATAAGGATGGCTACACGGTAACTGTGGATGTGAAGAACACTGGCTCAGTGGCTGGCAAGGAAGTGGTGCAGCTTTACAGCGCGGCTCCCGACGCAAAGACCAAAAATCTGCCCGACCGCACACTCTGTGCATTTGCAAAGAGCCAAGAGCTACAACCTGGCGAAAGCCAAACCCTCACTCTGCGCTTTGGCGCTAATGATTTGGCCTACTTCGATGCTGCGGCATCAGCTTGGAAGGCCGATGCTGGCACCTACAATCTTCACCTGGGCTCATCGAGTCGCGACATTGCCTGCGTAGTGCCTTGCGAAGTGGTTGAATACGCTGAGCCTGTCAACGATGTGCTCAACCCCTCGGTCAAGCTCAACCTCTTGCACCGATAGTTGGGGGTCATACTTAATTACACGATGATCTTCATGTAACAATATGGGCTGACGCTTTTGGCATCAGCCCATTATACTTACAGTGCTGTTCACTGTTCACTATTAATAGTTCACTGAAAAATCAGCTTGCAAGGTAAGTCTTCAGCAGCTTGCTCTTCTGGCCTTTGAGGCGGCGAATTGCCTTTTCTTTGATTTTGCGCTCGCGCTCGCGTGTGAGGTCGAACTTGGCACCGATTTCCTCGAGGGTCATCTCCTGGCATCCAATGCCAAAGAACATTTTCAGAATTTCGCGTTCGCGCTCGTGAAGCTGGCGCAGCGCGCGATCGATTTCTTCTCCACAGGCACCTGTAGAGACCTTTTACATTAACTGTGACAGAAATGAATGGTTGAAGATGTTAACGTGTTAAGTTAAAAGGGTGGAATTTGGTTAAAAGGGAGCGGTAGTTTGGATGTTCAGGAAAATTTGCCTAACTTTGTGGCCATTCAAGCACAAATGCGTTAAATTGT
>CAYTXF010000033.1:0-29179 GCA_964440745.1 uncultured Bacteroides sp. | reverse complement strand
GCTGCTGACATCATCGACACAGTGCGCGCTCGCGCCGGTCTGGGCAAGCTCTCCAACACAGTGCGCGGAAGCAAGGACCAACTGCTCAACGCATACCTCGACGAGCGCCGCATGGAGCTCTGCTTCGAATGCCAGCGTTGGTTTGACCTCTGCCGCCTCGACAAGGTAGAAGAAGTGATGAACGCCGTATACGCCAAGGACAGCGGCCGCAAGGCTCAGAAGAACCTCTTCAACGAGAACAGCTACCGCTTGGCCATCCCGCAGGGCGCTATCGACCAGAACGATAACCTGGTGCAGAACCCCGGCTATTAATATCTACAACCAAGTGTCAACGTATTAAGAGTCAAGCATTAAGCTTTTGCAAAATTCAGAGAAAAGCATTTAAGGTTTTCAATTTCGATTTTTAAGACGAAAGATTATTTAGGTTAAGGTTAAAAAGGATTTTTAGGTAAGATTAATTGGTATCGCAAATCTTAATGCTTGACGCTTAAAACAATAAAATGAAAGCTATGTTTACATCATATTTCAAAAGCGGTTTCTGCCTCTCAGCCATCATGCTGGCTATGGCCATGTGCAGCTGCGGCGGCGATGACAACGACTCCAAGGATGAGCCCTCAAAGACTCAGCCCTCAACCGGAACCGAAACCGAAACTCCCACCGAAACGAACGATGTGAAAGTGATCACCACCACATCGAGCCGCTCCAAGGACCTGGAAGAGAGCAGCCTCTCGTTCAGCACTACCGACAACATGTCGCCCTCGACCATCAAGCTCCTCCCCAGCGAGCAGTATCAGACCATGGACGGCTTTGGCGCCGCTATCACCGGCAGCACCTGCTACAATCTGATGCAGATGACTCCCGAGCTGCGCAAATCATTCCTTGAGCTCACATTCTCGCCCGACAATGGCTACGGCTTCAGCTATGTGCGCATCGCCATCGGTTGCAGCGACTTCTCTCTGAGCGAATTCACATGCTGCGACACCGAAGGCATCGAGAATTTTGCCCTTACATCTGAAGACACCGAGTACATCATCCCCATCCTGAAAGAGATTCTAGCTATAAATCCTCAGCTCAAAATCATGGGCACTCCCTGGACTGCTCCCCGCTGGATGAAGGTCGACAACCTCACCGATCTCAACCCCTACATTTCTTGGACAAGCGGACAGCTCAATCCCAAATATTATGAGGATTATGCTCAATACTTTGTGAATTGGGTGAAAGCCTTCAATGACAATGGCATCAAGATCTACTCAGTGACACCTCAGAACGAGCCTCTCAACCGCGGCAACTCAGCCTCGATGTACATGCCCTGGGAGCAGGAGCGCGACTTCATCAAGGTGCTTGGCCCGGCATTCAAGGCTGCTGGCATCGACACCAAGATCTACGCTTTCGACCACAATTACAACTACGATGGCATCTCTGACCAGAACCGCTATCCCGTAAAGATCTGGAACGACAGCGAGGCTCAGCAGTACATGGATGGCGCTGCATATCACAACTATGGCGGCAGCAAGGACGAGCTCACAGCCGTGCACAATGTGGCTCCCGGCATGGACCTGGTGTTCACCGAGACATCGATTGGCACCTGGAACAATGGCCGCGACCTCACCACCCGCCTCAAGGAAGACATGACCGAGGTGGCACTGGGCACAGTCAACCAATGGTGCAAAGGCGTGATCGTATGGAACCTGATGCTTGATGAGGACCTGGGTCCCAACCGCCCCGGCGGCTGCCAGACCTGCTATGGCGCCGTAGACATCAATCGCAACTACACCACCATCACCCGCAACAGCCACTATTACATTATCGCCCACATGGCAAGCGTGGTTAAGCCCGACGCTGTGCGCATCGGCACCACCGGCTTCACTACCAACGGCCTCACATATTCCGCATTTAAGAACACTGATGGCACCTACGCACTGGTAGCGAACAACAGCAACGGTACAGCTCTGCAGTTCACCGTCGACGATGGCACTCACCATTTCACTTACGTGATGCCCGCCAACAGCGCCGTGTCAATGCAGTGGTAGTTAAGTGACAAGTGACAAATTACAAGTGACAAGTGACAAGTGACAAGTGACAAGTGACAAGTGACAAGTGACAAGTGACAAATTACAAGTGACAAATTACAAGTTAATACCACAATGAAAATCTCAAAATATCCCTATATCTTCCTGCTTGGAGCAGCTGCCATGGCCTTCACCGCATGCAGCGACGACGACGATATGGCCCCAGGCAATCCCTCGATGGACGTCAAGACAAGCCTTGGCTCCGCTTACTTCGGCGACAGCCTCCGCTTCACCATCAACGCCAGCGACTCAGATGTGCCCCTGAGCACTATCCACGCTGATCTCTATTTCGGCGACGAATGCGTAAGCTCGCAGGTTGTGCGCACGAAAGTTAGCGGTCAGGACTATGAGTGCTGCCTCTATGTGCCCTACTACGCCAATGTGCCCGACGGCAATGCCACCCTCAAGCTCTATCTCCAGAACATCCATTTCACAAAGAGCGAGCTCGAATACAAAGTGTCTGTCACCCACCCCGACTATCAGTATCTGACATTCGTGGCCGACGAAGACGGCGCCGAGTACAAGATGGAGCGTCAGAGCCAGTACAACTACGCCTTCACCCAGAAGCTCCCACAGAAGATGAAGGGCTTCATCAAGGCTCCCGCCATGGGCGAAAACGGCAATGAGATTACCTGGGGCTACCAGAGCGGCGCAATCGCCATCGGAGCCGAAAGCGGAATCCCATTCTCCAACAGCAAGGCTGGCAAATACACCATCTCTTTCAACACCTACACATTCGAAGGCTCGCCTTTCGTAGTGCTCTCATTTGACAACGATGAATTCTCGACCGTCGACGACACGACCGCTCAGCTCGACGCCAACTTCACTCAGGGCCAGGTGATCACCCCCGGCGGATTCCCCAACATCGAAGAGTGGTGGATCGATCCTGACTTCTTCACCGACAATGGCGACGGCACATTCACTTTCGTGCCCATCTCAGGCTACTACCGCGTAATCGCTGACCAGAGCAAGAACTACTTCCGCGTATATCAGCTCGACGCCTCTGGCGCAGCTCAGACTCTGAGCGAGACCGACGGTTCAGGCGCTCTCTGGGTAATCGGCGCTGGCATTGGCAAGCCCAACCTCAACAGCGAAGTGGGCTGGACCACCGAAAACGCTCTCTGCATGAGCCAAATCAGCGACCGTGTATACCAGATCACCGGCGTGGCTGGCAAGCAGCTCGGCACAAGCTCGATCAACTTCAAGTTCTTCGGTCAGATGGGCTGGGGCACCGAACTCAAGGGCTCGACCAACTTCACCGAGATCAACAGCGACATCGTAGGCGTGGGCGACGGCAATGGCCATGACGATGGCAACCTCTACCTGCTCGATGGCGTAGAACTCCAGAACAACACCATCTACCGCTTCGTAGTGGACCTCACCGGCGGAT
Organism: uncultured Bacteroides sp.; assembly: GCA_964440745.1. GTDB lineage: Bacteria > Bacteroidota > Bacteroidia > Bacteroidales > Muribaculaceae > CAG-873. The sequence goes on along the minus strand of CAYTXF010000033.1, from coordinate 25,720 downwards.
TCAATGCAGCCAAGTTCACAGTTTACGTTGACGGCGAAGCTCCCGAGGAGACCTTCGTAGAGAAGAAGATGTACATCAACGACTCTAAGTTTGAGACCACCGACAATATCAACTACACTCTCACCACTGAGCTGACTCAAGGCCAGGAAATCGAAATCTCTGGCGCAATCGATGCCGATGACTTCGAACTCAACTGCGATTACTTTGCCAAGGCTGCCGACGGCACCATCACTTTCGTGCCTGTGAGCGGATACTACAAGATCATGATGAGCGCTACTGGCGAATTCGTGAATGTGACTCGCGTAAGCGCCGATGGCGGCACAAGCTACGACGACTGCCATGCCATGTACATCTTAGGATGGGGCGTGGGCTTCCCGAGCCAGAGCAACCAGAATGGCTGGAGCTTCGACGATAACAAGATCTGCTGCATGGCTGAAATCTCTGAGAATGTGTTCCAATGGTCAGGCTATGTAAGCACCGAGGCTGACACCTACGCCGGAGCCAAGATTCGCCAGGATTACCTCGACATGAAGATCTTCGGCAACAAGAGCTGGGGCGATGAGTACAACTCCAACAACTGCGAGTTCGTGGGCAACACTGCCTCCTATCTCACTCAGGCCACAAGCGATGGCAATTTCCACTGGGCTGACGGTCATGATTTGCAACCAGGCGACTTCGCGGTGATCACACTTGATCTCACTGGCGGCAAGGACAATGCCAAGATTTCATTCACCAAGAAATAATCATTTCTCATGAAGAAAGCGTTATCAACACTGGCAGTGCTGGCTATGACAGCCGGCATTGCCAATGCTCAAAATATTCCGGTATACCTGGATGAAAGCAAATCAATCGACGAGAGAGTGGAGGATGCCCTCAGCCGCATGACGACCGAGGAAAAAGTCGCCATCATCCATGCACAGTCTAAATTTGGTTCTCCTGGTGTGAAACGTCTGGGTATCCCGGAAATTTGGACCGACGACGGTCCTCACGGAGTGCGTCCCGAAGTGTTTTGGGACGAATGGGACCAAGCTGGATGGACCAATGACTCGTGCGTGGCCTTCCCCGCCCTCACCTGTCTGGCTGCCAGCTGGAATCCCGAGGTGGCATACACCTATGGCAAGAATGTGGGCGAAGAGGCTCGCTACCGCAACAAAAGCGTGCTGCTGGGTCCTGGTGTCAACATCCTGCGCACCCCGCTCAATGGCCGTAATTTCGAATACATGGGCGAAGATCCTTATCTTGCCAGCATCATGTGCGTGCCTTACATCCAGGGATTGCAGAGCAATGGCGTGGCTGCTTGCGTAAAGCACTACTGCCTCAACAACCAAGAGGTCAACCGCCACACCACCAACGTGATTGTCGATGACCGCACTCTCTACGAACTCTATCTGCCGGCATTCAAGGCTGCTGTCGATGGCGGCGCCTGGACGGTGATGGGAGCTTACAATCTCTACAAGGATCAGCACAACTGCCACAATCAGTACACTCTTAACGACATTCTCAAGAACGAATGGGGATTCGACGGAGCCTTGGTGAGCGACTGGGGTGGCACCCACGATACCGACGAGGCCATCACAAATGGCCTGGACATGGAATTCGGCTCATGGACCAATGGCCTTAGCAATGGTGCCAGCAATGCCTACGACAACTACTATATGGCTCAGCCCTATCTGCAAGCAATCAAGGAAGGCCGCGTAGGCACCCAAGAACTCGATGAGAAGGCTCGCCGCGTGCTGCGCCTGATGATGCGCACATGCATGGATCGCAATCGCCCCTGGGGTTCGATGCTCTCTCCCGAGCATTACGCTGCAGCCCGCCAAATTGGCGACGAGGGCATAGTGCTTCTGCAAAACAATGGTTCGCTGCTTCCTATCCAAGGCAGCCCCAAGAAAATCTTGGTAGTTGGCGAGAATGCCATAAAGATGATGACTGTTGGCGGTGGCTCATCCTCGCTCAAAGTGCAGCGTGAGATTTCTCCGCTGCAGGGCATCACCGAGGCTGCTCCTGCCGGCTGCGAAGTGGTTTATGCTCGCGGATATGTGGGCGACACCAGCGGCGAATATAATGGCGTGACCTCAGGCCAGAACCTCAACGACGACCGTACGCCCGAGCAACTCATAGCCGAGGCTACAGAGATGGCCAAGGACGCTGACTATGTGATTTTCATAGGCGGCCTCAACAAGGCAGCCCATCAGGATTGCGAAGACAGCGACCGCGCAGGTCTGGAGCTTCCTTACGGCCAGGACGAGGTAGTGATGGCTCTTGCACAAGCTAACCCCAATCTGGTGGTGGTCAACATCTCGGGCAACCCAGTGGCCATGCCCTGGGCTAAGCAGGTGCCTGCCATCGTGCAAGCCTGGTATCTGGGCAGCGAGGCCGGCCATTCGATAGCCGACGTGCTTTATGGCGCTGTCAATCCCAGCGGCAAGCTTCCCATGACCTTCCCGCAGAAACTCAGCGATGTGGCAGCCCACAGCTTTGGCGAACTTTCCTACCCTGGAGTGGCTCGCAACGACGGCTCCAACATTGTCGACCAGGAATATCTCGAAGGTCTCTATGTAGGTTACAAGTGGAACGATCTCAAGCATATCAAGCCTCTCTTCCCCTTTGGCCACGGACTCAGCTATACAACCTTTGAATATGGCAAGCTTACTGCTGACAAGGGCGAGATGACAGCCGACGACACAATCACCTTTACAGTGCCTGTGACCAACACCGGCAGCGTGGCTGGCAGCGAAGTGGTGGAGCTTTACATCACTGATGACAAGTGCACCGTAGATCGCCCCGCAAAAGAACTCAAGGGATTTGCCAAGGTTAGCCTTGCACCCGGCGAGACTAAGGATGTGACAATCACAATTGGCAAGGATGCTCTCAGCTATTTCGATGCCGACAACCACCAGTGGGTGGCCGAGCCCGGACAATTCACAGCCTCGGCAGCCGCCTCAGCCGACGACATCCGCAGCACATGCAAATTCAAGCTTAAATAATCGATTTTCAGACATAGCTTCAAAACCTGCAGAGGGCGCTCCATCAATGATGTGAGCGCCCTCCTAAGTTTTTGCCACCCTGAAATTATTTATGTTGGGACTGGATTGAATTTATGTATTCCGTGGGGGTCATGCCGTATTCGCGCTTGAAGCAGGCGCGGAAATATGCCGGATCGTTGAATCCGCTTGCGTAGGCAGCCTCCGACACATTGCTCTCCTTGGCCAGCAACAGCTTCACAGCATAGGCCAGGCGCAACTTGCGTATGTACTCATTGCCCGAAAGGCCCGTCAAGGCCTTAAGCTTGCGGTAGAGGGTGGAGTGGCTCATATACATTTTCTCGCGGATCGTGGTCATGTCAAGGGCCGGATTGCTGATGTTGTCCTCCACTATTTTGCGGAATTTCTCCAGGAATTCAATGTCAAGACGCGAAAGTTGTGGAGCTTCTTCTGTTTTCTTAGGTTCTTCCTCCTGAGCAGAAGATGGCGACATCATTTCCTCTACATTGTGGTGCTGCACATATTCTGCTATGCGCTGGCGCTGTGCCAGAAGGTTGTTGAGGCGCATGATCAGCAACCTTGCTGTGAATGGCTTAGTCATATAGGAATCAGCCCCGCTTTCGTAGCCCTTCTCCTTATCCATCATGGTGTCCTTGGCAGTAAGCATGACTACCGGTATGTGGCTTGTCTTGACATCTGACTTAAGCAGAGAGCAAAATTCGATGCCGTCCATTACCGGCATCATTATGTCAGTAACTACAATGTCGGGGATGTTCTTGCGAGCCAAATCCAAGCCTTGCTGGCCATCGGCCGCAGTGATTACGCGGAAGTGAGGCGAGAGGGATTGCGCGATGTAATCGCGAATGTCGTCGTTGTCCTCAGCCACCAGCACCAATGGCAGCGCTTGTGCGGCGGTTTCCTCTTCTGTGGGGCCTTCCCCTTCTGCTTCCTTACCAGCATCTTCTGTTTCATCCAGTTTGGCAGGCTCGATTTTTATGGCAAAGGAGAAAGTGGAGCCCTTGCCCAAAGTGCTCTCCACATTGAGAATGGCTCCGTGCACATCGGCCAGGCCCTTCACTAAGGCCAGGCCAATGCCTGTGCCAGAGGCCTGATGCGTGCCTTTGGCTTGATAATAGCGCTCAAAAATATGAGGCAGGGCATTGCTGTCGATGCCATAGCCAGTGTCTTGCACAGAGATCACCGCCCAGGGCTGTCCATCGATTTCCTGCTTGCGTAGAGTGAGGCGGATTTCACCCTCGGGAGTGTACTTCACTGCATTGCTCAGGAAATTGGCCAGCACTGTGTCCACGATGTGGGCGTCGTAAAGCATCGGAGGCAAAGTCTTGTCAATGTCAAGCACGAATTTCACCTTTTTGTTGCGATTCAGTTCTTGATAGTGGAGGCCCGTCTCCATCACCAGGCGCTGCAGCGAACCGCTCTTAAGATAGAGTTTGCGATTCTGGGTCTCTGTCTTGCGAAACTCCAAGATTTGGTTGACCAGCGTATACAGCCTTTGCGCGCTGTCATGGATAGCCTTCACCCGAGCCTGATATTGCACGGGCAGTTCCACATCCGAGGTCAGATCTTCGAGCGGGCCCAGAATCAGAGTGAGTGGGGTGCGCAGCTCATGGGTAATATTGGTGAAAAAGCGCAGTCGCTCATCATTGAGCATTTGCACATCGATGTTCTTTTGGCGTTCCATCTCCAGGTGGCTCTTCAATTCCAAGCGACCCCGGTAAATCTTCAGTCCGAAATAAGCCACCACAGCGATTATTATGAGATAGATCAGTTTCATCCACCATGTGAGCCAGAAAGGAGGCTTTACCGTGAGCACGATTTCTGCCGGCTCTGTGGTAGTCCAAGGCTGATTGTGGAAGGATGCACGGACCTTCAGTCGGTATTTGCCGTGAGGCAGATTGCGGAATGTGATCTGATTGTCGCCCTGGGTGTCGGTCCAATGCTTGCTTACTCCTTCGAGATAATACTCATAGCCCACGCGGCTGCATTGAGCATAGTCGACCACCGCGAACGATATGCGGAACGAGTTTCGGTCAATTGCCTCACAGTCGGAGATGACCACCGGGGCAAGCGACTCGTGGCACTGCGTATACTCAGGGTAGAAAAAGCACGCTCCACCCAGGGAGCCGAAATACATCGTGCCGCTATTGTCACGACACCAAGAATTCTCCACGAAATTGCCTTGGGGGAGTCCATCGCTAATGCCATAGACCTCGAATGCTCGATTCTCCGCATTCCATTTCGCCACATGATTGTTGTTGGTGATCCAGATGTTGCCATTGGCGTCTTCTCCAACATTGCGAATGCAAATGTCATCGAGGCCGTCATCATATTCTAAGACTTCATACTTCGAAGGATCGTTAGTGTCCGGGAAATGGATGAGACCAAAACGCGAGGCTGCCCACATTTCGCCCCGGCTATCCTTGAGGAGGCCATTGATTTCATTGTTAGGCAATGTCTCCTTGTCGCGATTAAGATAGAAGGCCACTTGGCCGTCGGGACCGAATATCGAAATTCCACGGCCTCGGGTGCCTACCCACAACCGTCCTTGATTGTCTCGAGTGATGGCCATGATTTGGCGCTGATTGACCATCGATGTGATCAAGGTGTCAAGCTCGAGCTTGCCATCCTTGTATTTGTACATCTCATCGTCGGAGCCCACCCATATCCAGTCGTGGAGCGGATCCACATACATCACCGACACATTGCCAAAAGGCTTGATACCCTCGATGCGCTGCAGAGCGCCAGTGCGCTTGTCAAGTCGCAACAAACCATCTACATTAAGTCCCAGCAACAGATAATCAGGCCCATCAGGTGCTATCGACAGCACATGGCTGCTGCCATTGCGCAGCTTTGGAATAAGGCTATAATATTGAGTCACAGAGTCACGGTAGGCCACCATCTCGTTTTCTCCGCCAATCCAAAGCGATCCATCATCGGAATCACACCAAATGGCCCATACAGGCTTATGCTGCATGAAGAAATTCTTGGACTCATAGTAAGGAAATTGCTTGAAAGCAGCCTGGGTATGGGGAATGATGTCGATTCCTCGATTCACGCTTCCTATCCATATATTGCCTGCACGGTCTTGCAAAAGACACTGCAGTGTTGGAGAAGACAAGCCAAAAGGAACGCCGAGGGGCAGTATATGGGTGAACGCTATGTTTTCGGGCGAATTGAGGGCCAATGTGCGAATATCGAGAATGCTGATGCCACCCACATCAGTGGCCACCCAAAGAGTGCCATCCTTCATCTCCTGGATGTCAAGCACAACATTGCCTATAAGCGATGTATCCTCTGCACTATGGCGAAAGACCGTGAAATCCTTAGTTATGGGATTATAGAGGGCCAATCCCTCGGATGTGCCCACCCATAGATTGTCGAGGCTGTCGACATAAAGGCTCATCACATAATCTGAGGGAAGACTGCGTGGATTGTCGGGATCGTGCATGAGATTGACCTTCTCGCCGGTAGCAGTGTTGAGAATGCCAAGACCCTGATAGATATAGCCTATGTACACATTGCCATGGCCATCATCAGCCACGCAGCGGCGCCCGCTCTCCTTATTGTTGGGCAGCGAGATATCGTAATGCACAAATTTCTTGTCCTTCTTGTCGTAATAGATAAGATCGCCGTAATAAGGCGTGAGCCAAATGCCCAGGCTGTCGCGGCTGTGCCCTATATTCATCACATGGGCTATGCTGTCTTCCTGGCCAATATTCTCAATGCGGTAGGTAGAGCAATCCATCACGTCAACGCCCTCAAATTTCCCTCCTATCCAGAGCCGATCCTCCTTGCAATCATATAATATATGATTGAGGCCATCGGCAGTGAGATGATTCTCGCCTGTGGGGCGGCTGTTGTAATTGGTGAAATTGTATCCATCGAATCTGCTGAGGCCTCCCTCGGTGGCAATCCATATGAAGCCGCGCTTGTCTTGGACCAAGCCTCTGATATAATCATTGCATAAGCCATCGACCACGCCCAGATGCTGCACCATCAGGTCTTGGGCGATCATTGTGAGGGCCATGGAGGCTATCGTAAGGAAGAAAGCAAGGCGTTTCATTGGTGTGATTGAATGATTAGTGATTGATTATTGCAAAGATATTGATAAATTTTGAATAAAATGATGGGAATATAGTGCAAGAGGGGATGAATTTTTGCACAATAGCGTGTGAAAATTTGTTCATGAAAGATAAATCCTCGACCAATGAACAAATTTTCCTTATAAAACCCGGGAAATCCTAAATAAATTTGCATTACGAAAGTTCAATTCACATTTTACACCTATTTGTACCTTAATTATACCTTACCGATCCAATGAAATTAACATCTTTTTTCATTTATGCCTTGTTGGCATGTCTGCCGCTTCAGCTTATGGCAAAGATTGAACCAGGCCAACTCTGGCCCGACACCGACGGCGAGCACATCAATGCTCACGGAGGGGGCATTCTGGCCATGGGCGACAAATACTACTGGTATGGCGAGCACAAATGCGACACCACCTGCTCGGCCATGGTAGGAGTGATGTGCTATAGCAGCACTGACCTTGAGCACTGGACCAACCTTGGCCCGGCTCTGCGCGTAGTGGATCAAAAAGGCCATGATATAGAACGGGGCTGCGTGCTCGAGCGCCCCAAAGTAGTGTACAATTCCAATACAGGTAAGTATGTTATGTGGTTTCACCTGGAGCTCAAGGGTCGCGGCTATGAGGCTGCGCGCTATGGCGTGGCAATAGCCGACGACCCAGCAGGCCCATTCACCTTCCTGCGTTCCGACCGCGTGTGCCCCGGCATCTCGCCTATGAATGTGGACTGGGAATATGGCGACCTCTCCGACAGCCTGCAGGCTTTCAACGACTCGGTGTGGTGGACGCCCGAATGGCTTCAGGCCGTAAAGCAAGGGCTATACACGAATCGCGACCTTGAGCATGGACAGATGGCTCGCGACATGACCATCTATGTCGATACCGATGGCAAGGCATACCACATCTATTCATCAGAAGAAAACATGACTCTGCAAATAGCCGAGCTTACCGATGACTATACGGCCCACACCGGCCGATATGTGCGAGTGGCTCCGGGCGAGCAGAACGAAGCGCCTGCCATCTTCAAGCACGGCGACACATACTGGATGATCACCTCAGGCTGCACCGGATGGGCTCCCAACGAAGCGCGCATGTATTCGGCACCCACCATTTGGGGCCCCTGGACCCGCCATGCCAACCCCTGCCGAGGCCCGAAGGCCGAGCTTACTTTTGGAGGCCAGTCGACCTATGTGCTCCAATTGCCCAATGGCCGCGAGATCTTTATGGCCGACATCTGGCGCCCCGAATTCCCGAGCGACGGCCGCTATGTGTGGCTGCCCATCACCTGGGCCGACGGCAGGCCCCAGGTGCAATGGAGCGAGGCTTGGGACATGGCCGACATCATAGAATAAGAATATAATACCCCAATATCATCATTTCGCAATCTTATAATTATTTACCAAACTAAAAGACCATGAATGTGAGAAAAGCAATGGTTGCAGTATCGGTGGCAACTATGATGGCTACTCCGGGAATTTTCACCCAAGCCTATGCCTCAACTGCTCCCGCACAAGCCGAACAGGCTGTCTTCACTGCCACTGGCACCGTGGTAGACCAGACGGGCGAGCCCGTAATCGGAGCCTCAGTAATCGAGGTTGGCAAGACCGCAGGTGTCAGCACCGACATCGACGGCAATTTCGCAATCCAAGTGCCACAGGGCGCTAAACTTCGCATTAGCTACGTTGGTTGCAAGACTGAAGAGGTTACAGCCGGCACCAACATGAACATCGTGCTTCAGGACGACAACAAGTACCTTGAGGAAGTAGTTGTGGTCGGCTTCGGCACTCAAAAGAAAGTAAACCTTACCGGTTCGGTTTCAGTGGCTGACTCCAAGGCCCTGTCAGAGCGCCCGGTGGCAAGCGCCGCTGCTGCTCTGCAAGGCGTGGTACCAGGCTTGCAGATTACCACTGCCAACGGTAGCCTTGAGACCAACCCAAGCATCAATATCCGCGGTACCGGCACCATCGGCGACGGATCATCAGGCGCTCCCCTGATCCTGATCGACGGCATGGAGGGTGATATCAACACCATCAACCCCCAGGACATCGAGAGCATCTCAGTGCTGAAGGATGCTGCAGCCGCATCAATCTATGGTAGCCGCGCCCCCTTCGGCGTGATCCTGGTCACCACAAAGAATGGCAGTGACGGACACACCACCATCAATTACAACAACTCGTTCCGCTTCTCCAACCTGATCAACATGGCTCACACCATGGATTCTTATGATTTCGTGACCTATTTCAATTATGGCTGCGAAAACACCGCCGGCTGGGGTCCCAACTTCAGCAAGGAATGGGTAGGACGAATCATGGACTACAAGCTGGGCAAGATCGACTACAACACGATTCCCAACTCATCAGGCCACTGGAGCGACTACGACGCTGCCAACGACAATGTCGACTGGTATGACACTGTCTATAAAGATCACAACTTCTCTCAGGAGCACAACCTCAGCATCTCGGGAGGCAACGAAAAGACACAATACTATTTCTCAGCCAACTATCTCGACCAGGGCGGCATGATCGCTTGGGGCGACGAAGGCAAAAAGCGCTATAACCTCACCGGCAAATTCACTGCCAAGCTTTATGACTGGGTTACTTTCCACTATTCATCACGCTGGACACGCACCGACTACACCCGTCCCGCCACTCTCACCGACAACCTCTATCAGGTGATTGGACGCCAGGGCTGGCCTCTGCTGCCGGTTTACGATCCCAACGGCAATTTCTTCGATGCTCCCTCGCCAGTCAATGGCCTGGTAAATGGCGGCAAGGACAAGACCCAGACTGATGATAATTACCATCAGCTCTCATTGGTGTTCAATCCTCTCAAAGGATGGGACATCCACGCTGAATTCAACTATCATGTGAAGTCAAAGACTCGCCACTGGGACAGCCAGTACACATACAACTACGATGTTGAGGGCAATCCCTACATCTACAACTCGAGCTCTAACGTGCATGAGGATTACTACAAGGAGAACTTCTGGAACCTCAACCTCTACACCAACTACGATTGGCAAATCCAGGAGAAGAACAACTTCCATGTAATGCTTGGTTTCCAGACCGAGAACATGAAGCAGCTCCAGTACGGCTTGCAGCGCAACGGCATTCTCATCCCCGACCTCCCGGAAATCGATCTTACTACCGGCTCGAGCTACTATGGCGATGACATCACCCCCAGCGTCAACGGCAGCCGCTACGAATGGGATACCGCCGGCTTCTTCGGCCGTATCAATTATGACTATGAAGGCCGCTATCTGGTAGAGGCTAACCTCCGCTACGACGGCACCTCGCGCTTCCGCAGCGACAAGCGCTGGATCTGGCTCCCCTCGTTCTCTCTTGGCTGGAACATCGCTCGTGAAAAATTCTGGGAAGACTACACCCCGGTTTGCAACAACCTCAAGCTCCGCGCTTCTTATGGCGTGCTCGGCAACCAGAACACCACCAACTGGTATCAGACCTACCGCGTGCTCTCAATCTCAATGGCAAGCGGCGGCTGGCTCCAGAATGGCGCTCTCACCAACACCGCTGGCTTCCCGGCCCTCATCTCTGAGGCTCTGACCTGGGAAAAGGTTTACAACTGGAACTTCGGTCTCGACTGGGGCTTCTTCAACAACCGCCTCACCGGTAGCTTCGAAGGCTTCATCCGCGACACCAAGAACATGATCGGCCCGGCCCCCGAGCTCCCCGCAACTCTCGGTACCAGCGTGCCTAAGACCAACAATACTGACCTGCGCACCACTGGCTGGGATCTGGAAATCGCTTGGAACGACCGTCTGCCCTTCGGCCTCGGTTACGGCGCTCGCTTCGTGCTCAGCGACTCTCGCACAAAGATCACCAACTATCCCAACAACCCCTCGGGCGAACTCTCAACCTACATCACCGATTGCTATACCGGCGAAATCTGGGGTTATGAGACTCTGGGCATAGCTAAGACCGACGAGGAAATGAACGCTTACCTGGCCAAGGTTGACCAGAGCGCTCTTGGCAGCAACTGGGCAGCTGGCGATATCATGTATGTCGACCTCAACAACGATGGCAAGATCGACAATGGCAGCAACACTCTCAGCGACCATGGCGACCTCAAGATCATCGGTAACAACACCCCGCGCTACCAATTCTCACTCGACCTCACTGCTGACTACAAGGGATTTGACCTGCGCGTATTCTTCCAGGGCGTAATGAAGCGCGACTACTGGCAGGGCAGCTCATATTTCTGGGGCATCGAGAACAACTTCTGGTGGTCACAGGGCTTGACCGAGCACCTCGACTACTTCCGCGCTACTGACCTCAACTACCTGCCCGACGATTATCCAGATCGCGACAAGTACACAATCACAGCCAATCTCGACGCTTACTATCCGCGCCCAGTATTCGACGGCGGCACAAAGAATAAGCAGACACAGACCCGCTATCTCCAGGATGCTTCATACATCCGCTTGAAGAACCTCCAGGTGGGCTACACCCTCCCCGCCAGCCTGACTCGCAAGGCTTGCCTCAACAAGGTGCGCGTATACTTCTCAGGCGAAAACCTCTGGACTGGCACCCATCTCTCCAAGCTCTTCGATCCCGAAACCATCGGATCAGGCTGGGGCGGCTGCGCTTATCCTCTGCAGCGTACCTATTCATTCGGTATCAATGTGACTATCTAATCTGACTCGAGTATTCATATTTAATACTACTGACCATACATGAAAACTAAAAATATAATGCAAGTAGCAGCCCTGGCTTTCTTGGGCTTGGCTGCATCAAGCTGCAACGACTATCTCGACAAGGAGCCTCTCTCGGAAGTCACCGAAGAATACTACTTCACCGACGAGTCTCATCTTCTTGCCTATTGCGATGGCTTGTACACATCGGTTCTCCCGTCTTGGGGCAATTGGAGTTATGGCACCTACGGCGATGACTGCAACACCGACAACATGACCGGCATCACCTACGATGACAAGTATGTGCCCGGGAAGTGGAAAACTCCTGACACCGACGGCACCTACTCGTTCTCCAACATCACCAAAATCAACTACTTCCTTGACAAGGTGCTTCCCAAATACGAGGCTGGCGAAATCTCTGGCTCTGAGGCAAACATCCGCCACTACATCGGCGAAATGTACTTCATGCGCGCCTACGCATATTTCAAGATGCTCCAGACCTATGGCGACTTCCCCATCGTAACCACTAACCTGCCCGACGACCGCGAGACCCTGGCTGCAGCATCGCAGCGCTATCCGCGCAACGAGGTGGCTCGCTTCATCCTCAGCGACCTTGACAATGCCATCAACTATATGAGCGACACCGACAAGGCCACCACCCGCATCAATGCCATCACTGCTCAGCTGATCAAGAGCCGCGTTGCTCTCTTCGAAGGTTCTTGGCTCAAGAATTTCAAGGGCACTCCTTTTGTACCGGGCGATGACAATTGGCCTGGCAAGAAGAAAGATTACAACTCGGGCTTCAGCTATCAGGCTGGCAGCATCGACGCCGAGGCCAACTGGTTCTTCGAGCAGGCTATCGCCGCTGGCGATGTTGTAGGCAAAGCCATGGTGGGCAATCTGACTCAGAACACCGGCGTGGTGCCTCAGACCTACGGAGCAGCCCTGGCTACTCTCGAAGCAGAGAATCCCTATCTGGCCATGTTTGGCACACTCGATCTCAGCGATTATCCTGAGGTGCTGCTGTGGCGCCAATACAGCAAGGCTCTTGGCTACACCCACTTTGTGGTGATCGCCGCCCAGACCGGCAACTACATGAATGGCACAACCCGCGGCATGGTGGAAAGCTTCCCCATGGCCAATGGTCTGCCTATCTATGCCGCAGGCTCAGGCTATGCTGGCGACCAGACTATCGCTGACGTGCGCACAGGCCGCCATCCCGAACTCTATGTGTTCCTGAAGGAGCCCGGCCAGCTCAACGTGCTGATTGAGGGCGATGGCGACCACTCAAATCCCGTGGAGGAATATCCTGCCATCCTCACCAACGACTCAGAGCATGGCTACAGCACCGGCTACGCTCTGCGCAAGGGCAACAATCCCGACCAGGCACACTGCGGCAACGGCGCTTGCTACACCGCTTGCCCGGTATTCCGCGGCGTTGAGGGCATGCTCAACTATATCGAGGCTTACTACGAGCGCTATGGAAATCTTGGCGGCAACTGCGACCAATACTGGCGCGCCATCCGTGCTCGCCACACCGGCATGGAGACTGACTACCATATCACCATCGATGCTACCGACATGGCCAAGGAAGCCCTCATCGACTGGGGCGCTTACACCGCTGGCCAAGTGCTGAGCGATGTCACTCTCTACAACATCCGCCGCGAACGCCGCTGCGAACTCATGGCCGAGGGCCTGCGCAAGATGGATCTCTACCGCTGGCGCTCGCTCGACCAGATGTGCACCACCGGCTACCACCTCGAGGGCATCCACATCTGGGGCACCCCGATGGAAAGCTGGTATGATGCCGAGACCTTGGCTTCCACCATTTCCTCACGCTCGCTCAGCGAATATCTGCGACCCAACGAGGCTCAGTCATCGTCAGAAGTCATGGACGGTCTGAAATGGAACATGGCTCACTATCTGACCCCGCTGCCCATCAAGGAATTCCGCCTGAGCGCCAGCGACGGATCATCTATTGAGACATCTCCTCTCTATCAGAATCCCTACTGGCCCACCACAGCAAATATGCCAGCAGAGAAATAACCTCGCACTTCATACAAGACCACACCGATATGCAAAAGCTCGGATCCGTGAGGATCTGAGCTTTTCCTTTTTGTCACTCCTTTTCTCCATGAAGAAACAAAGATGCACAAGAAAGAAGACTTGACGGGCTCAACAATCAAAAATTTTGTGTAAATTTGCAATATGATATCACGAAAAACTATATTCACAATCATATTTTTATTTGGGTTCTTAACATCCAAAGGATACCCTGCTGATATAGACTCGCTGATTTCGGTGCTCGACCGCACAATAAGCAACCGCGATATCTATCAGCAGAAGCATGAGGAGACTATCGCCAAGCTGCGCAAAGACTGCATGAGCGCCGCCACAGCCGAGGAGCGATTCAATCGGCTTGGCGACCTGCTCGACGCTTATTTCTCATACAATTCTGACTCTGCACTCGCCATTTGCGAACGCCGGCAAGAACTTGCTTCGCTGACCGGCGATGCCAATATGCTGATCCATGCACGGCTCTCCACAGCCAATGTGATGGCGAGCATTGGGATGCACAACGAAGCACTCGATGTGATGGCCACCATCGACTATGACAAGGTGCCCACCAACCTCAAGCTCTACTACAACCACGTGTATCGCACCACTTATGGGTATATGGCCGATTTTGCAATTCGCAAAGAGGACAAAATCAAATATGCAACTCTTACCAACTGTTATCGAGATTCTCTTCTCAATTGGCATGAACCAGGCTCACTATACCGTGCCATTGTGCTTTGTGACGCCTACAACGCACAAGGCCATCCACAGCAAGGCATCGATTCGCTAAAAGCATATTTCGACAAGTCGAAGGAGCAGCCCCATGAAATAGCCATCGCGGCTTACACGCTATCAGAATCCTATCGATTGCTCGATGACAAAGAGAATCAAATGCGCCAGCTGATTCTTTCCTCGATTGGAGATATGCAATCTGCCGTAAAAGAATATATTTCACTGCGAAAACTGGCCATTCTCCTATATCAGCAAGGCGATGTGGCCCATGCCTACGAATATCTGCGCATTTGCATGGAGGATGCCATGGAATGCAATGCGCGACAGCGCATGATCGAACTCAATAGCGTGTTCAATGTTGTCAACGATGTGTACCTCGACACTATCGAGCATCAGCAATCGCGATTGCGACGGTCGCTCTTGTGGGTGGGATTGCTCTCACTGCTGTTGTTGATAGCCCTCTATTGGATATATAGCGAAATGCGCAAGCTTGGTCGTGCACGGAGGGAATTGGCAAATGCCAACGATCAATTGAAAATACTTAATTCTGACCTAAGTCAGGCTAATCAGATGCTAAAGCAGGCCAACCGCGATATTGCCGAAAACTCAAGCCTTAAGGAAGAATACATAGCGCAGTACATGGATCAATGCTCGATCTACATCGAGAAACTGGACAAATACCGCAAGTCCATCACCAAAATTATCAACTCAGGATCCATCGAGGAGCTCAAAAAGCACAATAAGACCCTGTCGATGCTCGATAATGAAATTAAGGATTTTTATGACAGCTTCGATGATACATTCCTCAAGCTCTTCCCAACCTTTGTGGAAGATTTCAACGCTCTGCTTATGCCCAATGAGCAAATCCAGCCCAAGGGTCCGGGAAAACTCAACACTGAGCTGCGCATTTTCGCCCTAATCCGCTTAGGCATCAATGACAGTGCAAAAATTGCACAATTCCTGCGATATTCGGTCACAACAATCTACAATTACCGCACTCGAGTGCGCAACAAAGCCCTCGGCGATCGCGACGATCTGGAGAACAAAATCATGACTATTGGGCGCCCCGAATAGGATTAAAGCGAGGTCAAAACTTAAAATTCGCCTCCAAAAATGATTTCAAATTCACTATATTTTTGGATACTCATCAAAAAGTCAATTACTTGATGACAAGGTAATTGACTTTTAATTTTGACTATATTTCCACTCACTTGTATTGACAAGGGCTTTTTCTTAACCTAACTTTGCAATGTCGACAACGCTGGCTCCCCAATCCGGAGGGAGCAAAAAACAATCAACCATGCAAATCTTATTCTTTTAACGATTATCATGAATCTACCTAAACTCCACACCTGTATGCGCAAACTGACGCTGGCAGCCATAGGATGGCTGGCATGCGCGAATATCTCGATGGCGCAACAATCAAAAGTCACAGGCACAGTGACCGATGCCTCAGGCGAGCCCCTGATCGGAGTCTCTGTCATCGCCAATCAGAACGCCAACGGCACCACCACCAATCTGGACGGCCAATACACCATCCAAGCCAACCCCCAGGGTAC
Source organism: uncultured Bacteroides sp. (assembly GCA_964440745.1). Classification (GTDB taxonomy): domain Bacteria; phylum Bacteroidota; class Bacteroidia; order Bacteroidales; family Muribaculaceae; genus CAG-873. Next base: position 9,631 of record CAYTXF010000033.1, on the reverse strand, counting down.
GCTGACATTCAGCTACGTAGGTTACGAAAGCCAGACTGTGCAGATCAATGGCCGCACAATAATCGACATCACTTTGGAGGAAAGCTCCAATGTGCTTGACGAAATGGTAGTAGTCGGCTACGGCTTAATGAAGAAGAGCGACCTTACCGGAGCAGTATCCTCAATCGGAGGAAAGGACATCAAAGAAGCCCCAGTGAGCAATGTGGGACAAGCCATCCAAGGCAAAATCTCAGGCGTGCAGATCATAGATGCTGCAAAGCCAGGCGACAATGTGAATATCAAAATCCGCGGCTTGGGCTCTATCAACAATTGCGATCCCCTGGTAGTGATCGACGGAGTGCCCACCGACTTGGGACTCAATTCTATCAATCCCCAAGATATTGAGCGCCTCGACGTGCTCAAGGATGCCTCGGCCACAGCCATCTATGGTTCGCGCGGCGCAAATGGCGTGGTGATGATTACCACACGTCGCGGCGAGACCGGTCAATCGCGACTTTCATTCTCAGGCAATGTGGCCGTACAGAATGCTACAAAGAAGATGAAACTTCTCGATGCATCGGGATATGGAGCTCTGAGCAATGACATGATGGAAAATAGCGGCAACAATCCCAATCCTCTTTGGGCTGACCCCAGCAGCCTGGGCAAGGGCACCAACTGGGTGAATGAATTGCTTCGCACTGGCGTGATGCAAAATTACAACATCTCCTATTCAGGAGGCAATGATAAGGCCCACTATTATTTCTCAGGAGGTTTTCTGGATCAAAGCGGCATCGTGAAGGGAGTGAACTATCGCCGCTTTACATTCCAAAGCAACAATGACGCTCAAGTGACCAAATGGCTTAAGCTCTCCAATAATCTCCTCTACAGCACTGACATCAAGAAGAGCGGCAGCTACAGCATGAGCGATGCAATGAAGGCCCTGCCTACATTCCCCGTCAAGGATGAAGACGGCGAGTGGAGCGGTCCCAGCGGAAATTCCATGTGGTACGGCAGCGTGCGCAACCCCGTGGGCAGCAATGAAATGTACAAGGGTGAGACCAAGGGCTACAACCTGCTGGCCAACATTTCGGCTGACATCACATTCACCGACTGGCTGCAATTCCGCTCGACATTTGGCTACGACGCCAAATGGTGGGACTACGAAAGCTTCTCTCCCGCCTACGATTGGAAGCCAATCCCCGTAGAGGAAAGCTCCATGTATCAAAGCACCAACAAGTCATTCACCTACCTCTGGGATAACTACTTCACCTTCAACAAGACCTTTGGCAAGAACAGCCTCAACGTGATGGCCGGTACATCGGCTCAATGGAACGACTATTCATGGTTCTCAGCTCAGATGAACGGCTTCCTTTTCGACTCAGTGCATCAGCTCAACAATGGCGAAGAAATGTATGACATCTCTGGCACCAAGAGCGAATGGTCATTGCTCTCCTATATGGCACGCGCCAATTACAGCTATGATGACAAGTATCTGCTGACAGCCACAGTGCGCCGTGACGGATCAAGCCGATTTGGCTCAGAACATCGCTGGGGTACATTCCCATCACTATCAGCAGCATGGCGCATTTCTGGCGAAGACTTTTTCCCGAAGGAAAAGCTGGTCAATGATCTTAAGCTGCGCTTGGGATATGGCAAGACCGGTAGCCAGGCCTCGGTAGGCAATTACAGCTACCTGCCCTCCTACAACACCATGGTATATCCCCTTGGCACCGATGGAAAAAATCAGTCAGTGCTGATTGCCCAGACATTGGCAAATCCCTACATTCATTGGGAGGAAATCGAACAATGGAATGCCGGCGTGGACCTGGCTCTGCTCAATAGCCGCATTCTGCTCTCGCTCGACGGATACATCAAGAACACCAACGACATGCTGGTTAAGGCCTCAGTGCCCATCACCTCAGGCTTTGAAGATACCAGCACCACCTATAGCAACGCCGGACGCGTAAGGAACATCGGTTGGGAATTCACTGGCCACTCCATCAACATCCAAGGCGACTTCAATTGGGAGACAGATCTTGTGATCACCTATAACAAGAACAAGATCAAGAGCCTCAACAGCGATGTGCCATTCTACATCAACCAGATCAACAATAGCTATGTCACGATGCTGGCCAACGATTATCCCATCAACGTGTTCTACGGCTATGTTACCGATGGAATCTTCCAGAATTGGGATGAGGTGAAGGCCCACGCAGTACAATCAGGAGCCGAGCCTGGCGACATTCGCTTCCGCGATCTTAACAATGATGGCGTAATCACCGATGCTGACCGCACAGTCATAGGCAATCCCAATCCTTCATGGCTCTTTTCTCTCAATAATCACTTAACTTACAAGGGATTCGAACTGCAAATATATTTCCAAGGAGTTGCCGGCAATAAGATCTTCAATTCTACTCGAATCGACATGGAAGGCATGGCTGCCGCTTACAACCAATATGCTACCGTGGCAAACCGCTGGACAGGCGAAGGCACATCCAATAGCATTCCGCGCGCTGTATACGGTGACCCCAACGGCAACTGCCGTGTCAGCGACCGCTATGTAGAGGACGGCTCTTATCTCCGCCTCAAAAACATCACCTTGGCCTATAATTTCCCGCGCTTGCTGCTTCACCGCATTGGCATGGAGGATGCTCGCATCTCGCTGTCGTGTGAAAACGTAGCTACCATTACCAGTTATTCCGGATTCGATCCCGAAGTGGGAGTTGACGGTATCGACTATTCATCGTTCCCCATCTCGCGCACATTCAACGTAGGCCTTTCGTTTAACTTCTAAGCTTTGCCAATCATGAAAAAATTCAAAATATTCGCAGCCTTCTGCTGCCTCGCCATGATAATGCCATCATGCTGCGACTATCTGGAGAAGACTCCTTACGATACTGTCGATCCTGAAGAGGCAGTCACCGACGATATAGCCATTGCACTTACCAACGGGTGCTATGTCACCTTGCAATCCTCGAACATGTACAACCAGCGCATATGGACCCTCGACATCGTAGCTGGCAACTCAAATGTGGGCGCTGGAGGCGGCACCGACGGTCTGGAGACTATCCAAGCATCCAACTTCACCACTCTGACCGACAATGGCATGGCCCTGTACATGTGGCGCAGTCCCTGGGTAGGCATTGGCCATTGCAACGACGCCATCAGCAGCATTGAGGGCAATGATGATCTCAGCGAGGATGTGCGCAACCAATGCCTTGGAGAGGCTCTGTTCCTTCGCGCTCATTACTATTATGTGTTGGCTCGCCTCTACGGCGGTCTGCCTCTGCGCACCGAGCCTTACGTGCCTGGCACTTCTACCGCAATCGCTCGCGCTTCGCTTGAAGACACCTATGAACTCATTATCGACGATTGCACCCGCGCTGCTCAACTGCTGCCCGCGAAATCAGAATATGACTATAGCAACGTAGGCCGCGCCTGCAAGGATGCCGCCCTCACTATGCTTGCTGACATCTACCTGACACTGGCACCCAACAATGCACAGCTGTATCAGCAAGTGGTAGACCTCTGCGACCACGTCACAGCACTTGGATATAACCTGGAAAGCTGCAGCTTTGCTGACAATTTTGATGCCACCATCAACAATGGCCCCGAATCAATATTCGAGGTGCAATACTCGGGCGACACCGAATATGATTTCTGGGGCAACACTCCGCAAAGTTCTTGGCTTTCTACTTTCATGGGACCCCGCAATAGCAATATGGTGGCCGGCAGCTATGGCTGGAATCAGCCTACCCAAGAATTCATGGACGCTTGGGAAGACGGTGACCTGCGCAAGGATGTTACTGTTCTCTATCAGGGCTGCCCTCAATTTGACGGCATGGAATACAAGAGTGCCTGGTCAAACACTGGCTACAATGTGCGCAAATTCTTAGTGCCTAAGTCGATTTCTCCTGAATACAATACAAGTCCGGCCAATTTCGTGGTATATCGCTATGCACGCGTGCTGCTCATGCAGACCGAGGCTCTCAACGAAATGGGCAATCCCTCACAAGCCGTAGGGCCACTCAACATCGTAAGAAAGCGTGCCGGACTGTCAGCCATACCCTCCACCACAAGCCAAAGCGATCTGCGCGAAATCATCATCCATGAATATCGCATGGAGTTGGCTTTCGAAGGCCATCGCTGGTTCGACATGATCCGTCTGGGCAATGGCGACTACGCAGTCAACTTCTTGCACTCGATTGGCAAGACCAACGCTAACAAAAATCGCTTGATCTTCCCCATTCCGCAGACGGAGATGGATGCCAATCCTCTGATGACACAAAATCCTGGCTATTAATCACTGAATACAAGCTTTAAGAGGCGAGATTATTTTAGGTTTGCTTTTAATCTGTAAAATTAGATCAACATGAAACTACGATATATCAATTTCTTAGCCGTTGCATCGATTGCGCTATGGGGCTGCACCGACAATGACTATACAGTGCTTGACAAGGGCAGCACAGAGCTCGCTCTGACAGCAAGCGCCACCGAGCTTGTGCTCACCGAAAGCGAGCACTCAAGCGAGGCCCTCGAATTGGCCTGGACCTCAGGCACCAACTACGGAAACGGCAACCGCATCAATTACACTCTGCAGATTGCGCGCTCGGGCAGCGAATTCGCCAATCCCACTACAATCAAGAGCGATGTACAGCAGGAATATAGCTGGACCCCTACGGTAGAAAGCTTGAATTCTATCCTGACCAACGACTTAGGCATCGCAGCGGGCCAAAGCGCCACCATTGATGCTCGAGTAATCGCATCGGTTGTGGGTCTTGAAGGACAAGACCAAGTTGCTACCACATCTTTTACCGCAACGACTTACCAAGCTGTCACTGAGACTCTCTACCTCATTGGCGATGCCACGCCTAATGGCTGGAGCGCAGACAATGCCACGGCTATGGAGCGCACCGACAATGGCATCTTTACCTGGACTGGCAACCTCACCGCTGGTGAATTCAAATTCATCACCTCGCTGGGCTCATTCTTGCCATCATACAACGATGCCGGAAATGGCAATCTCTATTACCGCACAAGCGATGACCAGGCCGATGACAAATGGATTATCGACAATCCTCATTGCTACAAGATCGATGTAAACTTGCTCACATTAACCATCGCTATCACCGAAACCGAGGGCATCACTCCGGCTTATGACACAATTTACTTTGTGGGTGATGAGAATGGCTGGGGATTCACTGAAATGAGTCAAGATCCTCTGGATCCCTTCTTATTCAGAATTGGGCTGTTCTTCTCAATTGGCAAAGAGTTCAAATTTGGCACCTCGGCTGGATCGTGGGAAAACATGTATAAGGCCACTGAGCCCAATGCCCCCTACACCTCTACCGGAGTAGAATTCATCAAGGGCTATGATCCCGACTACAAATGGTATCTCAATTCAGATGAGATTGACCGCTATTACAAGATTTGTCTTGACATACGCTCGGGAGCCGAACGCATGCTGATGCGCCTCTTCACGCCTTACTCAGAAATGTACATGATTGGCGATGCCACCTCAGCCGGATGGGATTTGGCAAATGCTGTGCCCATGCAGGTTGATCCTCAAGATCCCAATATCTTTACCTGGAGCGGTCATCTTAATACAGGCGAGCTTAAGTTCTCGGCCGACAAGCAGAGCGACTGGAATGGCGCATGGTTCATGGCCGACGCCCCTGGCAAGGCTCCTACAGGAGAACTTGAAAAGACACTGTTTGTAGACAAATCAGATAATAACTTTATGGATCAATACGTTGATATCTTAGTTGGAGGCATCGATTACAAATGGGTTATCCAGGAAGCTGGCGATTACACCATCACCCTCAATCAACTCCTCGAAGAAATCACTATCACTAAACAATGATCCTGCTATGAATCCTCACAAAATGAATCTAATATTTTTGGCATTGGCCATTGCCTCCGCTTCGTGCGGAGGCAATGACTCCGACAACTCGGAAAGCCCTACTACTCCCTCGAATCCTGGTAGCGGTTCCACCGATACGCCGTCGACTGAAGTTGTCACTGTAACCTCTGGCACGCTCAGCGATGTGAATGCCGACAAAGCGGTATATCTCCCAGGGGAGACAGTGAATTTCACCACAGCCTCAGCATTCCCAACCGGGGCAAAGGTAAGATACCGCCAAGGCTCCAATGTGATAGGCGAAGAGTCATTGTCTGGCACATCGTGGAGTTGGAATCCTCCTACGACTGACTATCAGGGATATATGGCCGACGTGTACACTACCGATGGCTCTACAGAGACTATCCTGGCCACCATCGCTGTGGATGTGTCGAGCGACTGGACCATGTTTCCGCGCTACGGCTTTGTAGGCGATTTTGATGCCAGCAAGACTGCCGATGTAATCGCCAATGAAATGGCATATCTGAGTCGCTGCCACATCAATGGCATTCAATTCTACGATTGGCACAACAAGCATCACTGGCCCCTGGGAGGCACTCGCACCGAGCTTTATGAAAAATACAAGGATATCGCTAACCGCGATGTATACAATTCGGTAGTAAAGGCCTATATTGCCGAGCAGCATCGGTTGGGCATGAAATGCATGTTCTACAACCTTTGCTTCGGAGTGCTCGACGACGCAGCAAGCGATGGCGTGAAGGAAGAATGGGCTATTTACAAAAATGCCAACCATGGCGATCGCGACGTGTGCGCTTTGGCCTCTTCATGGAAGAGCAACATTTATCTGGTGGATCCGGGAAATGCCGAATGGCAGTCGTATCTGGCCGAGCGCAACGATGAGGTCTACACTCATCTTGATTTCGACGGCTATCATATCGATCAACTGGGCAGTCGCGGCGATGTATATGATTACAACGGCAATAAAGTGAATCTGCCAAAAGCCTACGCCTCATTCTTGACTGCTATGAAGGGTGCTCATCCTGACAAGAGCTTGGTGATGAACTCAGTGGCAAGTTTTGGAGCTTCGCAAATCGGCGGCTCAGGCCTCACGGATTTCTGTTACAATGAGGTATGGGGCGACGAAGATCAGTTTGCCGATCTCCACACCATCATCAAAGCCAATGACCAGTATACCAATTACAGCAAGCGCACGATGCTGGCAGCATACATGAATTATGACATCGCTGATCGCACCACCGGCAACATGAATGCTCCGGGCGTGCTGCTGACCGACGCTGTGATCATGGCTTTGGGCGGAGCACATCTCGAGCTTGGCGACCATATGCTCTCGCGTGAATATTTCCCAGCCAATCCGCTGAAGATGACCGATGAACTTAAGAGTGCCATTGTGCATTACTACGATTTCATGACCGCTTATCAGAATCTCCTGCGCGGCAATGTCTCCACAGCCGATGAATATACCCCTGACATCGTGTCGGCCACAAGCGGCATCAATATCTGCTCATGGCCTCCCAAAGCCGGCAACCTGGTCACATATGCGCGCCGGGCTGGTCAAAAGCAGGTTATCCATTTCCTGAATTTCCGCAACATCGACAATCTCAGTTGGCGCGACCTCGAAGCCTCACGCCGCGCTCCGCTGGTGGCTAAGGATGTGAAGATGACCATCAATTCTGACAAGACTGTGAGCAAAGTATGGGCTGCCTCGCCCGATTATCATGGAGGCGTGCCAGTGGAACTGGCTTTCTCACAGGCTGGCAACAGCGTGACTGTGACTGTGCCCTGGGTCAACTACTGGACCATGCTCGTAATGGAATAGGGAAAAAATATGAATAAACTAAAGCAATGCCTATTAGGAGCGATAATGGCGGCTCCGATGATGGCTGGCGCACAAAATCCGGTGGCCAATGCCGATGCCATGGTGCAAGAGGGCGATATGCGGTTTACGGTGCTCACCCCCGAGATGATACGCATCGAATGGCGCAGCAACCCGGACATGCCTTTCACTGATGAGGCTACCTTTACCGTAATCAACCGCGAATTGCCTGTGCCAGAATTCAAAAGTTATCGAGACGACGGGATTCTGCATATCGATACCGAAAAGCTAAAGCTGCAATACCGCATCGGAGCAAAGCCAAATGGGGAAAGCAGTTTTGCTCCTGAGGACCTTAGTATTCGCTTTAGCCTCAATGGAGAGATTGTGACCTGGCATCCGGGATTAGAGGATAGCCAGAACCTCAAGGGCACATGCCGCACTTTGGATGGGGCTAATGGCGATAACAAGCGCGCCGAATTTGACGACGGCGTAATCTCGCGCTCAGGATGGGCAGTGATCGACGAGATGGAGACGCGCAAGGACGGCAGCCGTTCGCTCCTCTTCGTGCCAAATCAGGAGGCGAATATGGATTGGTGGGCGCAGCGTCCCGATCCTAAAGGGATCGACATGTATTTCCTCGGTTACGGTCACGACTACACCAAAGCCCTGGAGGATTTCACCAAAATTGCCGGCAAAATACCCATGCCGCCTCTATATGCCCTTGGATATTGGTACAGCAAGTACCAAAAATACACTGAGGATGACTTCATGGAAATTGTCAGTGACATTGAGAGCAATGACATCCCGCTTGATGTGCTGGTCATCGACATGGGCTGGCACAAGGAGTACGAGCCCGATGGAGGCTGGACTGGCTGGAGTTGGGATCGCGACTATTTCCCTGATCCCAAAGGCTTTCTTGACAAATTGCATTCGCATAATCTGAAGCTTACTCTAAACCTCCATCCTGCCGATGGAGTCAAGACCTACGAAGAGCGCTACCCCATGCTGCGCGACCGACTGATTGAATTAGGCTATGACATGGGCCCCGAAAATGTCGCAGAAGACGGACGCATCAAATGGAACATCAAAGATCCTACTTTCTACCAAGCCTTTTTTGAAACCATCCTGCGGCCTCTGGAAGAGGAAGGAGTGGATTTTTGGTGGATCGACTGGCAGCAGGATCCATTCCAGATCGATGGTCTTGGATCCACATTCTGGATCAACCATGCATTCTACAACGATCATGCCAACACTTATCCCGACCAGCGCGCCATGATATTCCATCGCTGGGGCGGACTGGGCAACCACCGCTATCAGCTTGGCTTTTCAGGCGACAGTTTCACAAATTGGCCCACCCTGGCATTCGAACCGTATTTCACTGCCACTGCATCGAATGTCGGTTATGGATACTGGGGACATGACCTGGGCGGACATATCCAGGAAGGCGACAATGATCCTGAGTTATTCCTGCGTTGGATACAATTCGGAGTGTTTACCCCCATATTCCGCACCCATGCCACAAATGCGCCCCATATCGAGCGCCGCGTGTGGAAATATCCCAATTTCGCCTCAATGCTGCCTGCTTTTAAGCTGAGATACGCCCTGATACCCTACATCTACACTCAGGCCCGCACTGCCTATGATACAGGCATCTCAATGTGCCGTCCTCTTTATTACGAGTGGCCCGAAGAGGATGAGGCTTACGCAAGAGAGGGAGAATATATGTTTGGCAATGACATTCTGGTTAATCCGATTGTAAAGCCATCAGACAACGACTCAGGCTCCGTAGAGCAAGAGACATGGCTGCCCTCGGGCTTATGGTATGATGTCAACCGCAATCGCCTCGTAGAGGGTGACCAGACATATAAGGATACCTATACCCAGGAGGAAATCCCCTATTTTTATCGAGCCGGAGCCGTGATTCCCAATTATCCGGAAATGCGCAATCTTAAGCAGCG
>CAYTXF010000032.1:12978-30012 GCA_964440745.1 uncultured Bacteroides sp. | reverse complement strand
GCGAACGCATCTGCCAGATGGTGATCGCCCCCTACACGCGCGTCGACTGGGAGCCGGTCAAGCGCCTCGACGAGACCGAGCGCGGCGACGGCGGCTTCGGCCACACCGGGGTGAACTAAAATTTTTAAATCATGCGTAGATTGCCCTATATAATAATGTGTATGCTGGTGGCAGCGGGAGCTGCCTGGGCATACGATAGCAGCCGATGGGATGATGATGCCCGTCGGCGCAAAGCCGAGTATCTGTTCTTGGAGGGCCAGAATGCCTATCTCCTCCAGGACTACGACCGCTATGCCGCGCTGACGCAGCGCGCCTTCGACCTCGACAGCGCTGACTACGACATCGCCTTCGGATGGGGCAATCTGATGATGGCCCTCAATATGGACAGCGCCACCACCGCGCGCGCCTACGGCTACGCCAAGCAGCGCTTCTACAGCGACCCCGACAACTACACGATGGGCATGATGCTCGGCGCAATGGCGCGCCGCCTGAGAGACTACCGCGAGTTGGTGCGCGTGTGGGAGACCCTCGACTCCACCCATCCTGAGCTCAACCAGCCCCTCGACGAACTGGCCAATGCCTACCTCATCTCCTTTGTGATGGGCGACAGCACCGGCTATGACAAGGCCATGAGCATCTATGACCGCATGGAGGCCGGCAACGGCAAGAGCGTGGACCTGTCGTCGAAGAGGATCCAAGCCTTTTCGTTCCGCAATGACACCCTCTCGATCATCCACGAGATCGAGTCGCTATCCTCCTATGCGCCTAAGGATGCCGTGGTGGCAATGTTTGAAGGCGCCAATTACCAATGGCTGGGCCAGGACGACAAGGCCTTGGCGGCCTTCAACCGCGCCTGCGAGATCGACCCCGCCAACGGCAACGCCTTCTTGGCGCGCGCCAACCTCTACCATGAGATGGGCGACAGCGTGGCGTTCGACCGCGAGGTGTTCCAGGCCCTGCAAAGTCCGACCCTCGAGGTCGAGTCGAAGCTCGAGATCCTGCGCAGTTATGTGGCCGAGCTCTACCGCGACCCGAGTCAGGAAGGACGCATACGCCAGCTCTTTACCGAACTTGAAACCATGCACTCAGGCGAGGCCGACATCCACAATCTCTATGCCGCCTATCTGTATGAGATAAAAGACTATCCCGGAGCCACCGATGAGATGACATACTCCGTGGCCTTGGAGCCGACCGACGAAAGCGCGTGGAACACGCTGCTGCAGATGGCCGTGCGCGCCAAGGACACCGACCGCGCCCTGCAGTACGGCCATGAGGCCCATGAGAGGTTCCCCGACAACCTGTTCTTCCCCATCGCCATAGCCGATGCCTACCGCCTGCAGAACGACACCCTGAAGGTGCTCGCTGTCCTCGACAGCGTGGAGATCCACAGCAACCCCATGCAGGAGGGCACCTTCATAGCCTACAAGGCCGACATGTATGCCTGGGCCGGCGACACCGTGAAGGCCCTCGAGACCTACGACCAGTCGCTCGAACTCTATCCTGACAATGTGCTGGCTCTCAACAATGCCGCCTATTTCATGGCGGTGAGTGGGGGCGACCTCGACAAGGCAGAGCGCTACATCACTAAGGTGATGGCTGTGGAGAGCGACAACCCGACCTATGTCGACACATACGCCTGGGTCTTTTTCAAGAAAAAGGACTATGCCATGGCGCGGCAATACATCGACATAGCCCTGCGCCTCTATGAGGGCGAGGAGCAAGCGTCCGAGGGCCCCGGCGACGATGCCCCGGATGTGGTGACCGGCGACAACGAGGATGTGATGACCGAGGCCATCTACAATGCCGAGGAGGAGGAAGAGGAAAGCGACCGCAAACTGAGCAGCGATGTGCTGGAGCACGCTGGCGACATATATTTCATGACGGGCGAGCCCGACAAGGCCCTCGAATTCTGGAAGCGAGCTCTCGAACTCGATCCCAATAACGAGCTCCTCCAGCGCAAAGTGACGCATAAGACATATTTTTATAAATAAAGGATTTGGGATTTGGGATTTGGGATTTGGGATCTGGGATCTGGGATTTGGGATTTGGGATCCGGGATCTGGAATCTGGAATCCGGGGATCCGAGAATCCGAGAATCCGGGGATCCGGGATCCGCAAAATTGATGACAATGAAGAAAATAATTACATATTGCGCTTTGGCGCTGATACTTAGTGGGTGCCACAAGGGGCCGAAGGCCCCGACGAATGTGGGCGACATTGGGCCTGGGCAGCCCATCAATGAGGTGTTTGCTCTGCTGGAGAACACCTACAGCGAGTGGGAGGATGTGCAGATGCCGGTGGCGCTCAGCATGAGCGTGCCGGAGAAGCTCTCCATCTCGGGCCGCGCCACAATGGTGCGCGACAGCGCCATCTACCTGTCGCTCCGCATGATGGGCATGGAGGTGGCCCAGGCCTATGCCAATCCCGACTCGGTATGGGTGGTCGACAAGTATCACAAGAAATATCTCCAAGAGAGCCTCTCTACGCTCTGCGGCAGCTACCAGATGGCCCTCGATGACATACAGGACTGCCTGCTTGGCCAGGCTTTCCCTATCGACGACAGCGGCGTCACCGGCGAGTACAAGCTCGATGTGGAGGTGCCGTGGTTGACCGGTCTCTATTTTGTGAGGATGGATCCGCCGCGAGCGGTGGCTTTCTCCTATGCGGAGATGCAGGAGACCCCGGCGGGCCTGGCCACCGACCTGGTAAATATCTCGGCGCGGATGGACAGCCTGAGCATGAGCGCCCTGATTCAGTGGAATTTCGACAAGGCCCAGTGGAACACTGGACGCACAGTCGAGTTCAAGCGCCCCGGCGAGCAGTATAAGCGCGTCGCGCTCGAGGGGCTGCTCAGGGCGGTGAAGCTTTAGGGTCTTCGGGGTCTTCGGGGTCTTCGGGGTCTTCAGGGTCTTCATCGATCCATCGATTCCCGACTGATCGATCCATCGATGCATCGACTGATCGATACCTGGACCATGAAGACGATGAAGACGATGGAGACCATGAAGACGATGAAGACGATGGAGACCATGAAGACGATGAAGACCATGAAGACGATGAAGACGATGGAGACCATGAAGACGATGAAGACGATGGAGACGATGAAGACGATGGAGACCATGAAGACGATGAAGACCAGTTATTAATAAAATTCTTTTTGTTGTTTTGAAAAGACTGTGCTGGATAGTGATTGTGGTGGCGGGGCTGCTGATGGGCGGCGCCGACGGATGGGGCGCGGCCAAGCAGCAGCGCACCTCTAACAATGTGCGCAAGGAGCGGCAGGACGCCAACAAGCAGATCCGGCAGACGCGGCGCAAACTGGATGCCAACCAGCGCCAGATCTCGCAGAGGGTCAATGACCTGAATGACCTGCGGTCGCGCTTGGAGGTGCTCAGTGCCCAGATCAGCAAGAAGCAGAAGGAATTGGCGGCCATAGATGGCCGCATACAGGTGACCAACGACTCGATCGCCCTCCTTGGCGCCGACATAGAGAAGCTCAAGGATGGCATGAGGCGGTCGCTGCGCGAGGCGCGCACGCGCCGACAGTCGATGTCGGCGACATCGATGGTGCTGCAGGCCGAGAGTTTTCGTCAGGCCATGAAGCGCGCCAGTTATGTCAAGCAATTGGAAAAGAGCCGCATCCGCAAAACGCAGAGGCTGCAGGCCACCACTGACCGCCTGAATCTCAAAAAGCAGGAATTGGGCGAACTGCGCCATGCGCAGGCCATGACGATAGCCCAGCTGACAGCCCAGCAGGAAGATCAGCAGCGCCAGGAGAAGCAGATGCAGGGGCTGCTGAGCGAGCTGCGCCGCCAAGGCGGCGCCTTGGAGCGCGAGCTGGCGGATCGCCAGCGGCGCTTGCGCGCCCTGGATGCCGAGCTCGACCGGCTGATCGCCGCCGAGGAAGAGGCGGCGCGGAAGGCCGCCGAAGAGGCGGCGAGAAAGGCGGCGGCTAAAGCGGCGGCTGAAGCGGCGGCTGATGCTGCCGCAGCGGTGGCTGAGGCAAAGGCGGCGGCTAATGGCGCCACCGCTGCCCCGGCGTCAGCAGGGGCCGGTAAGGGGGCCGCTGATGCGACCCCAGCGGTGGCGGGCGCGGCTGACGCCGGCCCAGCGGTGGCTGTGGCGGTGGCATCCCCCCCGGCGGCGACCTTTGCGCAGAGCAAGGGGCGGCTGATGTTTCCGGTGGGCGGAGAATATAGCATAGTGGGGCGCTTCGGGCGATCGAAATACCAGGATCTCGCAAAGGTGGAGCTGGAAAATACCGGCATCGACATCCAGTCGCGTCCCGGATCGAGCGCTCGCGCCGTGTACCCCGGCGAGGTCACCTCCATATTCAAGATCGACGGTTACCACAATGTGGTGATGGTGCGCCATGGCGAGTACCTCACTGTCTATGCCAATATCGACGACCTGTCGGTGCGCAAGGGCGACAAGGTGCAGGCCGGCCAGCACATCGGCAAGATCTACAGCGATGCCAGCGACGGCAATCGCACCATCCTCCATTTCGAGGTGCGCAAAGAGCGCCAAAAGCTTAACCCCCTCGACTGGGTAAAACAATAGCCCGCCATGGCCCACCCCGATGCAAATATCCCACCCCGATCCCCGGATACCCCCGATTCCGGGCTCCCGATTCCGGAATCCGGAATCCGGAATCCAGAAAATCGCGCCGCTAAGCCTCTTACTGGGCTGGTGCTGAAGGCATTGGGGCTGTTTGGGGGCGTGCAATGCGTGAGCATTGCCTGTTCGCTGGTCCGCGCCAAGCTGATAGCCCTGTGGATTGGGCCCATAGGCGTGGGCCTCTTTGGCATCTTCAACAGCGTGATCGACATGATGAGCAGCGCCACCCAGCTCAACCTGCGCCAGAGCGCGGTGCGCGACATCAGCGCGGCCTCATCCGAGCGCTTGCCAAGTCTGGTCAGCGCCGTGCGCTGGTGGGCCCGCAGCCTTGGCCTCTTCGGCGCATTAGCCATGATCCTCTGCGCTCCCATCCTGAGCATACTTAGTTTTGGCGATCTCGACCACTGGTGGGGCTTCGCAGCCCTGTCGGCTCCGATGTTCTGCCTGTCGCTTACAAGCGGCGAGCAGGCCCTGATGCAAGGCTCCGGCGCCCTCAAGCGCTTGGCGCGAAGCACCCTATGGGGCATCGTTGGCGGCACAGTGGCTTCAGTGCCAATGTTTTACTATTGGGGCGAGGGCAGCATTGTGCCCTCGATCTTTGTCTATGCCTTGGCCATGCTGATCGCCGTGATGCTCTCGCGCAACCTGCGCGGCACCGCGCAGAAGCTGCGCGAGCACCTGCGCATCGGCAAGGGCTTCATGCGCCTGGGCGTGTATATGACCATATCCTCGCTGGCCACCACAGCGGCAGCCTACGCCTTCCTGAGCTATCTCAACCAAGAGGCCGACACAGCAGTGACCGGCATCTACCAGGCCGGCTACACCTTAGTGGTGAAATACATGAGCTTGGTGTTCACGGCCATAGCCATGGAGTATTACCCGCGCTTGGTGAAGGTGGTCGACGACCCGAGAGAACTCAGCCGCCATGTGAGCCACGAGGCGTGCGTGCTGATGTGGATTGTGTGCCCCGTGTCGGCAGCCTTTGCCCTGTGCGCGCCCTGGATCATAAGGCTGCTTTACTCCAGCGAATTCCTGCCGGCCCTGCCGATGGTGGTGATCGGCATAGTGGGCGCGGTGTTCCGGGTGCTAAGCTATTGCATGTCGTATGTCATTCTGGCCAAGGGCGACGGCCGCACCTTTGTTGGCACCGAGGTGATGAGTGCCGCCATTTGCCTGGTGCTGAATGTCACCATGTACCGCGCCTGGGGCATGGCCGGTCTGGGCATCAGCTATGTGGCATGGTACGCAGTGTATACCGCGATGGTATGGGGCGTGAGCCGTTGGCGCTATGGCCTGACACTGACCGCCAAGGCCTGGGCCACCTCGGCAGCAGCCCTGGCCATTGTCACCTCCGCGATGGTGGTGAGTCTGACGTATTGTTAAAAATACATTAAATATTTATTATATTTTTGCTAAGTTTTCGTTAAGTTCCGTCGCGGGGGTTGTGACGGAATTCAATTCTTTGTAGGTTTGCACAAATTTTTCACTCTAATCTTTTTTCATAAATTTCAAAAAATACCATGAAAGCTAACCGACTATTGCTTGGCTCGCTGGTGGCGCTTATTGCGACAGGAGCGACGGCATTAGCCCAAAATCACAGCGAATTTGATCGTTATCGGGCGGGCAGCCAGTATCTGGCCTATCCGGTGCCAGAGCAGGGGACTCCACAGCTAAGCGAAGCGCCCAAGGGGTATGCCCCATTCCATATGGAGCATTACGGGCGCCATGGCAGCCGCTGGCTGCTTGCCGACGACGACTATGCCAAGCCATTGAAGTATCTAAGGAAGGCAGCCGACGCCTCCAAGCTCACCGAGCGCGGCCTGCTGCTGATCGAGCAATTGGAATCAATCAAGGCCGATGCCACCAACCGCCGAGGCGAACTCTCGCCGCTGGGGCATGCCCAGCACCGCGGCATAGCAGCCAGAATGACCCAGAACTTCCCCGAGCTCTTCACCGACGGCACCCATGTCGATGCCAAGTCGACCGTGGTGATCCGTTGCATACTGTCGATGGCCAACGAGATTGCCGAACTGCAGAGCATCAATCCCAATATCTCGGTGACCTGTGACGCCACGCGCACCTATCAGCGCATCCTGGCGCCAAATAGCAGCGACACAGTGGCCACCAAGATCATTGAGGCTGCTCAGAAGAAATACAGCGATCCCTATGCCAAGAGCCACCGGCTGAATACCGACTTCATGTGCAAAATCTTCAGCGACACCGCGTGGGCGCGCAAGAACATGAAGATCAAGAAGCTCTTTGAGCGCACCTTCGAGATCGCCACAAATGCCCAGAGCCACGAGATGGGCCCCATGCGCCACCCCGACCTCTACGACCTCTTCACCCCCGAGGAATTGGAGGCACAGTGGAAGATCAATAATGTATGGTGGTACATCAATGCTGGCAACACCTCCCTCACTGACCATCGAGTGCCGCGAAAGGTGGCGCCGCTTGTGCGCAACATAGTGGAAAGCGCCGACACCGCCATGATGTCGGAGCGCAAGAGCGTGAATCTGCGATTCGGCCACGAATCGATAGTGCTGCCGCTATGCGTGATTATGGGCATCAACGATGCCGCGTATGACACCGAAGACCTGGAGACCCTGCATGAGCATTGGCGCAACTATGACACATTCATGATGGCGAGCAATGTGCAGATCGTGTTCTACCGGCCGGTGGATGCTAAGGCTTACGGGCCCGACGACGTGTTGGTTAAGGTGCTGCTCAACGAGGCAGAAGCCCGGCTCCCCCTGGAGCCAGTCGCGGGCCCCTATTATCGCTGGACCGACCTCCGCAACCATCTCCTCTCCCAAATCCCAAACCCCAAATCCCAAATCCTAAATCCTAAACCCCAAATCCCAAATCCCAAATCCTAAATCCCAAAGACATGAAATATCGAATTCTATTGTTGCTCAGCTGCATGATGGCATGCTGGGCGGGGGCTAACGCCCTAAAGGTCAACGGCGTTGTCATTGACGCTGTGGAAAAAGACCCCATAGTGGGGGCCTCGGTTATGGTGAAGGGCGCCACCTCGGGCGTCAGCACCGACATCGACGGCCGGTTCACTATCGAAGTGCCTAATTATGACACGAGTATTATAGTTAGTTATGTGGGAATGCTCACCCAGGAGGTGAAGGCAGCCCCGGAGGTGACTGTGCTGATGAGAAGCAGCACGTCGCAGCTCGACGAAGTGGTGGTCGTGGCTTACGGCACCCAGAAAAAGTCGTCGATCACCGGGGCAATTTCCCAGGTAAGCAGTGCAGAAATCGAATCGCGTCCGGTGTCGAGCGTGACCTCCGCCCTGGAGGGTGCGTCGTCGGGAATCACCGTCACGGGCAGTTACGGCCAGCCAGGCACCGAACCTTCGATTCGCATACGCGGCGTGGGCACCGTCAATGGCAGCAACTCGCCTCTGTATGTGGTCGATGGCGTGCCTTATGGCGGCGACCTGACCGACCTCAATCCCGAGGATGTGGAGTCGATGTCGGTGCTCAAGGACGCGGCCTCATGCGCCCTCTACGGCAACCGCGCCAGCAACGGTGTGATCCTGATCACCACCAAGAAGAGCAAGGATCGCAAGCCCACCATCACCTTCAAGACCAACCAGGGCTGGTACCGCCGAGGCATCCCCGAATACGACAGGGTGAATGTGGAGCAGTTCATGCATGTGGAGTATGAAAACATGTACAATGGCTATATCCATACCAACGGCCTCGACCGCACCAATGCCGCCGACATGGCAGCAGCCCGCGAGTATGTGACCCAAAATATTGTGAGCAATCGCCTGGTTACCAATATCTTCAATGTGGGCGATACCGAGCTTTACGATGCCAATGGCTACCTGGTGAGCAATGCTGCGATCAAGGGCACATATGCCGAGGACCTCGACTGGTTTGATCAAGGCATCCACACCGGCTACCGTGCCGAATATCTGATCAGCGGCGCTGGCGGTGGCGACTACAGCGACTACTATTTCTCGATCGGTTATCTCGATGAGAACGGCTACATGAAGAACTCCGGTTTTGAGCGTCTGTCGGGTCGCGCCGTGGTGAATGTGAAGCCCAGAGAATGGTTTAAGTCGGGCCTCAACATCAGCGGCACCCACCAGAAGATCCATAACTCAAGCGGCGACACCAGTGGCGAGGACTCGAGCAGCAGCACCAACCCATTCTATGTGTCGCGATTCATGGCGCCTATCTATCCTGTGCATCTCCATGACCCCGAGACCGGCCTCTACATGCTCGATGCATCGGGCAATAAGATGTACGACCCCGGATTCTACGAGTATGAGACTGCTGACGGCACCATGGCCGAGGCTGCCACGCGCGACCAGCTCAGCAACAACCACTCCATCTGGGAGGCTGAGGTCAACCATGACCGCTATGTGCGCAACACCATGGACGCCATGGCATACATCGATGTCATCCTCCCTTACGGATTCACAGCCACCGTGAAGGGCAATATCAATACCAACAACCAGGAGCGATCGAAGTACAACTCGTCGTTGATCGGCTCCGGCGCCAAGGGCGGCGATGAGTCGGGAGCGCTGGCCAAGACCATCTACAACCGCAAGCACTGGACATTCCAGCAGCAGCTCAATTGGCGCCAGACCTACGACAAGCTCTACATCAATGTGCTTTTGGGCCATGAAAACTACTCTTATTCAAGAGATTACACTTATGTCTACAAGAAAGGCGTAAATGTGGAGGGCCAGGCGTCGCTCAACAATTTCAACACCCTCAACACCGGCACCGGCTATCGCACGCGCTATCGCACCGAAAGCTATCTGGGCCGCGTGCAGCTCAATTGGGACGACCGCTACAATCTGGAAGGGTCGTTCCGCCGCGACGGCAGTTCGCGTTTTGCCAAGGATAGCCGTTGGGGCAACTTTGGCAGCGTGGGCGCCAACTGGGTGTTCAGCAACGAAGAATTCCTGCGTGACAACACTTGGCTGACCAATGGCAAGCTGCGCGTCAACTGGGGCCAGGTCGGAAATGACGCCGGCAGCGACTATTACGCCTATTATGCACTGTATGATACTGGCACCAAGGGCGGATACGCATCGTATGTGATGTCACAATTGCCCGCGAATGATCTTAAGTGGGAGACCGGCGAATCGTGGGGCGTGGCCCTGGAGGCTCGTCTGTGGGACCGCTGGAACCTGAGCGTGGAATACTACGACAAGCGCAACAAGGACTTGATATTCAATGTGTACAATCCCATATCGGCAGGCGGCAACGGCTTTGACAGCGCCACCAGCACGATTGCCCGCAATCTTGGCACCATGGCCAACCGAGGCTGGGAGATCAACACCGATGTGACAATATTCAGCAACCGCGACTGGACCGTGAACTTGGCGGCAAACCTGACCACGCTTACCAATAAGGTGCTGAAGCTGCCTGAGCAGAACAAGGATGGCATCGTGAGCGGCAGTTACAAGATTGTGGAGGGCCGCAGCCGCTACGAGTGGTATACCTATCACTGGGCTGGCACCGACATGATGGATGGCCAGAGCCTCTACGACGCCGACATGGTCAACTACCATGTGATCGCGGCCGACGGCACAGCGATCGGCGGCACGTATGAGAACGGCGTGCTGACCTCCACCGAGATCAAGGAGGGCGACTACAAGCTGATCAATGGCAAATATTATGTCAACAATACCACATATGCCGAGAAGGATTTCCGGGGGTCGACATTGCCCAAGGTTTACGGCAGCTTTACGCCCTCGGCAAGCTTCAAGGGCTTCAATATTTCGGCGATGTTCACATATTCGCTGGGAGGCAAGGTGATGGACAATGGCTACATCACGCTGATGAACACCTCATCGTCGCATGTGCGCAATTACCATGTCGATATTCTGAATTCTTGGAGCGGAGTGCCCGCTGGCATGACCGAGACGAGCCCTGACCGCATCAATCCCAACATCAATCCGGAGATCTGGAGCGGCAGCAGCTACAACCAGGCCACCAGCGACCGCTGGCTCATCTCGCGCAACTATCTGTGCCTGAAGAATCTGAACTTCTCATACCGATTCCCGAAGAATCTGGTGAGGGCTTGCGATCTGACGGGCGTGACGCTGAGTTTTGCCGCGGAGAATGTGTTCACGGCGACCAAGCGCAAGGGCTTGCATACGCAGCAGGCGCTATCGGGCGGCGTCTATAACTCGATTCCACCAGCCAGGGTATTCACATTCGGGCTGCAGATAACGATGTAAACAATCTCCTCGACGGATCGATGCATCGAGGGATCGACAGATCGATTTCGACGGATCGAGGAATCGAGGGATCGAGGGATCGATTTCGACGGATCGAGGAATCGAGGGATCGACAGATCGAAAAAATTAAAATTTTAAAAAAATTGAGAAAATTCAGAATTATGAAATTTGTGACAAAAATATTAATGGCGGGGGCCTTGGCGGGGGCTATGGCGGGGGCCTTGGCCGCATGCAGCGATGGCTATATGGATTTGTCGCCCGAGGGCGACTTCACCGCCGCCACTGTGTTTCACACCACTGACATGCTCGATGGGGCCGTCAACGGCCTGAGCCAGATCATGAGCGAGAGCTACAGCAGCGACGGTTTCGGGCGTCAGGGCAACAATGGCGAGGGCACCATCATCCTCTGGTACGGGGCCTACGGCGGCCACGATGCCCAATACTCTGATGCCACGAGCTACACGACTGTGGTGAACCGTAATTTTCATTCCAGTTCTTCGCACAATTACACTTATTACCCTTGGTATTACTATTACATGTTGATAGCCAATGCCAACAATATCCTGGAGAATGCCGACGGGGCTGAGGGCGCCCAGAAAGAGAAGGATTTTTACAAGGCTCAGGCGCTGGTGTACCGCGCCCATGCCTACGCTCAGCTTGCCGGACTGTACTGCAAGCGCTGGAGCGACTCGAATGGCGGGTCGTCGCGCGGCGTGCCTCTGCGCATCGACACCAGCACGGGCGACATCGCGTGCTCGTCGCTGCTGCATGTCTACGACCGCATCTATGCCGACCTCGACGAGGCGCTGAGCCTCTTTGAGAGCTCGGGGATGAACCGCGGCAGCAAGCTGTGGCGCACCGATGCGAGCGTGGCGCATGCAGTGTATGCTCGCGCGGCTCTGAGCCGCGAGGACTGGGCCACAGCGGCCAAGCATGCGCCGCTGGCTCGCGCCGGGTATGCATTGATGGGTGCCGACGAGTATCAGCAGGGCTTCAACACCGCCAATAGCGAGTGGATATGGGAAACCTACACTGATGCTGTGGAGAACCTGGGCGTGTACGGATTCTTCGCGTATTGCGGGTCGAACACGCCGTCGTCGAAGGGTTACAAGTATGTGGGCAGCATCGACCGGGGACTGTTCGCGCAGATTCCGGAGGAGGACAGTCGCCGATTCATGTTTGCCTATCCTCTTGAGGGGGAGTCGGGCTGGGACACCTCGGGGTCGGGGCGCGTGAAGAAGGGCGATTTCTATGACCGCATTCGCGCCACATATTATACGGATCTGGAGTGGCTGTATTCGAGCACATATATCTATCCGTGGATGTCGTTCAAGTTCCGCACGGTGACTGACCGTTCGATCGGCTGCGTGTGCATCATCCGCGCCGCGGAGATGATATATACCGAGGCTGAGGCTCTTTACCGCCAGGGCGGCAATGAGGCTCGCATACGCTCGTTGCTCGAGGAGGCTGTGGCGCCTTACAATCCGGGGTATGTCTGCGACAAGTCGGGGGCAGAACTCTGGGAGGAGGTGAAGCTGTACCGCCGCTTCGATCTCTGGGGCGAGGGCCGAGGATGGTTCGACCAGAAGCGCTGGGGCGAGAGCAATGTGCGCACGACCTGGGCCAACGGCGGCAATTGGCATCCGGATTTTGCCGGCGTGGGCACCACGGGCGGCAGCTACGGCCCCACAGAGAAGAATAATTGGACAATATGCATTCCCGAGAGGGAAACAAATTATAATAGCCTGATTAATAATAATATCGAACCGGATAATTGGACGGAAGGGTCAACCGACGTGGCCGATGACAATCTGCACGGCGACGACGAGGTTGATGACTGATTCATCACCCCTCAAAGAAAGGGGATAGAAAATGAGATTTATTTGGTGGTTTGGGAAAAAATTGCTACCTTTGCGGTGCAAAAGCGCATGTGGCGTAATTGGTAGCCGCGTTAG
The DNA here is from genome assembly GCA_964440745.1 of uncultured Bacteroides sp. Lineage (GTDB taxonomy): Bacteria > Bacteroidota > Bacteroidia > Bacteroidales > Muribaculaceae > CAG-873. The sequence goes on along the minus strand of CAYTXF010000032.1, from coordinate 17,223 downwards.
ACTTAGGATCTAATGACTTAAGGTCGTGGGGGTTCGAGTCCCTTCATGCGCACGGAGATAGGCCCCAGTCGGGGCCTATTTTTTTGTGTAATCCATCGGTTATCCCCCGGTTTCACCGGGGGCTACCTTAGAGCGCCCGCTGGGCGCCGTGGCCAGCCGCTAACGCGGCTGGAGCGGTGGCTGGGGCAGCCGCTAACGCGGCTGGAGCGGTGGCTGGGCCAGCCGCTAACGCGGCTGGAGCGGGGGCTGGGGCAGCCGCTAACGCGGCTGGAGCGGGGGCGGGTGGTCGGAAGGGAGGGGAAATTTATCGAATTGGGATAAAATTTGTAAAAATTACAAAATTGTAATGATTATTATAAAAATTATTCTTATCTTTGCATAAGAATCGACGAAAATCAACGGATGGACGAGATTCTCGTCAAAAAATATAAAATTCGTCTTGATTCGAAAAATGAAGAATATGAGCAGCGACATAAGACAGGAAGCGAAACACAGGCTTGCCGATCATGGCATAAGGCCGTCGATGCAGCGCCTCGTGATCATGGAGTATCTGCTGAGCCATAACAACCACCCATCGGTCGACGAGGTGTACCAGGCTGTAAGCAAAGATGCTCCGACGCTGAGCCGCACCACCGTCTACAACACGCTGCGAATGTTCTCAGAGCAGGGAGCGGCCCAAATGATCACCATCGACGAACACCGCGTGTGCTACGACGGCCACACCCACAACCATGGCCATTTCTATTGCCGCAAATGCGGCCGTATCCTCGACGTGGAGGCCCCGGAGATGGCGACAGACCCGGCCCCCTGTGACGCTCATATTCCTGCCGATGTGCCCGGCGTGGGCCACATCGACGAGGTACACTACTACTACAAAGGGCTCTGCGATGAATGCGCCAAGCGACTCGCTGAGCAATAGACAAATAGACTATAACAACAATTCACTTAATCACACAGAAGAAGATGAAAAAACGTTTCGTTTGCACCGTGTGCGGTTACGTACACGAAGGGGAGCAGGCTCCCGAAAAATGCCCGAAGTGCCGCGTGGGCGCTGACAAGTTCAAGGATGAGGGTCCGGTGCTGAAGGGCTCAAAGACCGAGAAGAATCTCCAGGAGGCTTTTGCCGGCGAGTCGATGGCTCGCAACAAGTACACATATTTCGCCTCGAAGGCCAAGAAGGACGGCTATGTGCAGATGGCTGCCATCTTCGAGGAGACCGCCAAGAATGAGCAGGAGCACGCCAAGCTGTGGTACAAGTACCTCAATGGCGGCAAGGTGAATGACACCGAGAAGAATCTCGAGGACGCTGCTGCCGGCGAGAACTACGAGTGGACCGACATGTACGACCGCATGGCCAAGGAGGCCCGCGAAGAGGGCTTCACAGAGATCGCCGAGAAGTTTGAGGGCGTAGCCGCCATCGAACGCGAGCATGAGGAGCGCTATCGCAAGCTGCTGAAGAATCTGCAGGACCGCAAGGTATTCTCAAAGGACGGCGAGGCAGTATGGCAGTGCTCGAATTGCGGCCACATCGTGGTTGGTAAGGAGGCACCGGAGATATGCCCGGTATGCGCGCATCCGCAGGCGTATTTCCAGGTTCGCGCCGAGAATTATTGATCACTCACCACGGTGATTAATTCACCACGGAGACACGGAGACACGGAGATTAATTTTTTTCTCCGTGTTCTCCGTGTCTCCGTGGTTAATTCCGTGTCTCCGTGTCTCCGTGTCTCCGTGGTTACCTGATTTGCGAAGGTTGTAACACAAAGGGCAGGGGCTCCTTGATCTTCAGATCCTGGTCGGAGCGCAGGCGCTCCACCATCTCCAGGGCCGGAGCTATGGAGTCGTAGCTGGCTGCCACGACGAAATAATAGGGTTCGCGAGTCTGCACCACGAAGGCAGCGGGATACTCGCCGTCGGCCATGCGCTCGCGCATGGAGAGAGCGTTGAAGCGCTGCTTGAACTGGCCGGCCACCACGCAATAGCGGCGAATGTACTCGTTGATGCCGCCACCGCCCTCGGTGATCGACACATGCTGGCTCTTGACCGGCACGGTGTCGGAGCCCACGACCATCTGGCGCTCGCGCATCTCGCGGCGGATGTTGGTGTAAATCGTGCTGTCCTCAGCCTCCGAGGCAGCGCGGCCTGCCATGGTCTTCTCGTAGGCCTCGCGATAATTCTGCTCGGTAGGCTTGCAGCCCACCAAGCAGAATGCGGCTAACAGATAATATAATGTCTTAAATTTCATTTTTTCATTTTTGCCATGATGGCCTGGGGCACTGCATCCTTGTGCACATAGATGTCGAGAGTCTTGGCCAGGAAGTAAGGCATTGACACATAGATATATCCGCCATAGACCTGATTGTCGTCCCAAGAATTCTTCACCTTGTAGTAGCGATTGCCCTCCTGGTCGGTGGCGATGCCTACGATCTCCATGCCATGGTCGTCGGTGGTCTCCTGGTTGTCAAACCACTGCTGGCGCAACTCTTGGGTGATGGTCTCCTCCGGCACTGGGCCGTCGAATTCGTACTTCTTGTTGGCGCGGTCAGCGTCGCTGAGGGTCACCCACTTGGAGAGTTCGGTGCCATCCATGTCGCCGGTATCCTTGCCCTTGGGCATGAGGGCCACGCCCTTGCGCCACTTGAATCCCTTTTCGCTGACGTCGGCAGCCCAAGCCACGGGATAGCCGTTCTCGATGGCATTGTCAACGATAGCCATCATCTCCTCCATGGGGAGGTTGTAATATTTCTCATAGAGCCAGTTGTCGGGGATTTCGAGCATGAATTCCTCGTAGAAGGGGTGATGGGTGAAGGATGTGACAGCCACATAGTCGGCCGGGTTGAAGGGCAGCGAGGCAGCGAAGCTCTGCGGGGTGTAGGTCTTGCCCTTGTAGGTGAATGTCTCAGGCACCTGGCCCAGGTAAGCGTCGAGGATGCCGTCGAAGCCCTGCTTCCAGGCGGTGCTCACCTTCTTGTTGGGCTTTGAGGCCACGGTCTTGACATATCCGGAGAGGAGGGCGTCGAGCTCAGCATGCACGTGCTTGTCCTCGCCATAGTTGAGGCCGCTGTAAACCTCTTCGGGCACAGCGCCGTATTTTTTCCATACATAGGGCACATCGAGGGCGCTGCCGCCGCCGGCAAAGTTGCATTCGCCATAGAGGCGCACAAAGCGGTCGGCCTTGTCGCTATAGCAATGGCGCACGGTGAACATCTCGCTGAGATCGAGGCTGTCGCCGCCCTGGCGCATGATTTCGTCCTCAACGAACGAAGTGGCGCAGAAGCTCCAGCATGTACCTGACTTGTTTTGGTCTTTGACAGAGGTGGTCTTCACTGTGTGGATGTCATTGAAGACGAAGTTAGTGGAATCGCCTTTCTCATCGGCCCAAGCCAAGGCGGCCACGGTAGCGGAAAGGGCAAAAATCAAGGTCTTTTTCATGAAAATAGATGAGTTTTTGTTAACTATGTGGCAAAGTTACGAAATTGTTTTGAGTTTTTAGGGAGAGTTGCAAGTTTTTTGCATTACGTGCGCAATTTTATATTGTTATTATTATATATGCCAACACTCTAACACACTAAGCTATGAATGCGACACACACGTTGGCTATCTGCGGGATGGCACTCGCTCTTTTAGCCTCATCATGCCATAATGAAGCTGACGCCCCGGCGGCAGCGAGCAGGGACGTATTGGGATTCTCGGCCACGATGCCGGGCGATACCCTAAAAGATTTCACTGTCTACGGCTATCTCGACGGGCGCCTTTACATGAGCGCGGAGGTGAGCCGGCAGCAGGGGGCTTGGACCTACAGTCCGGCCTGCTATTGGCCCGACGGCGGCCGCATGGACTTCCATGCGGTGACTCAGGATGAGGAGTACTATGCCAGCGCCACGATGAAGGGTCGGCCGGCCAACAACATCGTGGAATTGAGGTTTTCGCGCTAATATACTTATTTTTAGGTATTGTGGGGGTAGGAGAAAGGCAGTAATTTTGCATCAGGAAAAAATTATACGAAATTGTTTTTATAGTCTACACAGCGATGGGTCAATGCGCGAGGCATGGATCCATCGCTGCTTTTTAGAGGGATCGAGGAATCGAGGGATCGACCAATCGATTTTTTTCGACAGATCGAGGAATCGAGGGATCGACGGATCGAATTTTCAGGGTTGATGGGGCGATTTTTGGAAATTTTTTGTAAATTTGTGGGATAAAATTATGAGAGATGAGAAATCTGCTGTTGATCACATTGTTATC
>CAYTXF010000032.1:0-12878 GCA_964440745.1 uncultured Bacteroides sp. | reverse complement strand
TTTGTGGGATAAAATTATGAGAGATGAGAAATCTGCTGTTGATCACATTGTTATCGATATTTTGGGCCAGTGGCGGCGCTGCCGAGCACCGCGATGGCGAACTCGCCGCGCTTTGCACCCAAGAAAATCTGTCGCAGAACCTTGCGGCTCCGCAAGCCTGGGCCCCAGTGCCAAAATACAAGGACCCCCTATGGAGCGAATTGCCGCAGAATCTGAAAAAGCGCATCATCTCACATGGCGAGAGCGCGCTGCGCTACCATTGGCAGCCCATCGATCTGGCGCTCTTCGCCGAATTCCAGAAAGACGGCAACCGCACCCACTACGAATCGAAATACTTTGCCAAGCGCTATGCCCTGGAGGAGGCCGCGATGGCCGAACTCATGGAGGGCGAGGGCCGCTTCCTGCCCCAGATCGAGGCTGGGCTGAAATCGATTGTCGAGGAAGAATACTGGGGACTGCCAGCCCATTATAGCCTCGACCATCCCGACTACGACCTGCAGACAATCGACCTCTTCAGCGCCGAGACCGGCAGCCTCCTGGCCTGGACCCTGTACCTCTTTGGCGATGTGCTGCCCGATGACCTCAAGCAGCAGACCCAATACGAGATCCAGCGCCGCATCATCGACGAGGCTCTGAATAAGAAAGAAGGCTGGCGCACCAACACCAACAACTGGAACACCTGGATTTGCAGCAACTGGCTGCCCTGCATCCTTTTCATAGAGCCCGACCGGGAGAAGCAGATCGCCTCGGTGCAGGAGGTGGCCAAATCCCTCGACATCTTCATGGACAAATATCCAGCTGACGGCGGCTGCGACGAAGGTCCGGGCTATTACGACCGCGCGGCAGGCAGTCTGCTCGACGCCTTGGTGGCTCTGGACAGCGCTACCGGCGGAGCGGTGAACATCAGCAGCGACGACAAACTCAGGCGCATGACCGACTATGTCTGCGACATGAACATCGATGGCAAATACTGCGTGAACTTCGCTGACGGTTCAAGCACCCTGCATGTGGTGCCCGGCTGGCACTTGGGCGCAGTGTACGCCGGCAACGACCAGCTGATGAGTCTGGTAGGCCAGACGGCCAACGACATGATCGGCACCGCAAAGGCCTCGCGCCTGGTGTACAATTACAACGGCTTCACCCTGGGCCGCATGGCATTGCTGCTCGACGAGATCCGCCGCAGCCCCGGCTACATGCTGTCGTTGGGCTCGACTGGCAAGTATGTGCTGCCCTTCGACTCATGGTTCCCCAATCTCCAGGTGATGACAGCGCGCTCGGTGCCCAATAGCAGCGACGGCCTCTTCTTTGCCGCCAAGGGCGGCCATAATGGCGAAAGCCACAACCACCTCGACATCGGCAATTTCATTGTCTACGCCTCGGGCAAGCCCATACTGATCGACATGGGCGTGGCCACATACACCAAGGACACATTCTCGAGCAAGCGCTATGAGGCCATGAATACCCAGAGCCAGTACCACAATGTGCCTATAATCAATGGCATAGGCCAAGGCGTAAGCGCCAAGTACAAGGCTCGCGATGTGAAGTCGGAGATTACCGACGATGAGGCGAGATTCAGTCTTGACATCGCCGGGGCCTATCCCGAAGAGGCCGGAGTGGAGAGCTGGGTGCGCACCATTGATCTGAAGCGCAACCAGCAGATCGATGTCACCGAGTCATACAAGCTCTCGAAGTACACAGAGCCCAGCCAGATCGTGCTGATCACTCCCATCAAGCCCGTGATCACCGACGGCAAGGTGACATTGGGCGACTATAGCATAGAATTCAACAAGAAAAAGGTGAAGGCCAACTACGAGGCAATCAGCGGCCTCGACTCGAACGTGAAAAGCAGTTGGCACAACCTTTACCGCATATTCCTGACCCCAACATCCAAATCGAAGTCCAACACAATCAACTATACGATAAAATGAAAACTTATGTGCTTGTGGATGACCCTGACATAAGGGCCAATCTCCTACCTATGACTTATTGCCGTCCGGTGTCGGAACTGCGCGTGGGAATCACCACCATACGCGAGAAATGGGAACGCCAGCTGGGCGCTCCGTGCACATGGAAAACGGTCGACTATCTCCAGGGGAAATATCCCTGCGTGGAAGGCGAGGACACAGAATTCCTGCCTGGACATGAGATACCCGGAGTGGGCGCGCTGCACAACCTCTGGGACATATTCCAGCTCAATGGCGATGCCATCAAGGCTGACTACGAAGTGATTACGAAAGGACGCCAGTCGCAGCTGCTGAGCGCCACCAACCATGTCATCGGCGACCCGCGCCTGATCTTCATCGAAGAGGGGGCCCATGTGGAAGGCGCCATCCTCAACACCATGAAGGGCCCCATCTACATCGGCAAGGACGCTGAGGTGATGGAGGGCACATGCCTGCGCGGTCCGCTGGCTGTGTGCGAGCATGCCGTGGTGAACATGGGGGCCAAGATCTATGGCGACACTACGATCGGCCCATGGTGCAAGGTTGGCGGCGAACTCAACAATGTGGTGATGCAAGCCTACAGCAACAAAGCACACGACGGATTCCTGGGCAATGCCGTGATTGGCGAATGGTGCAACCTCGGCGCCGGATGCGTGGCATCGAACCTGAAGAACGACTACACGCAGATCAAGCTGTGGAACTATCCGGCACAGCGCTTCCTGCCCACGGGGCTGCAGTTCTGCGGCGTGATCATGGGCGACCATACCAAGTGCGGCATCAACACGATGCTCAACACAGCCACAGTGCTGGGCGTGGGATGCAATATCCATGGCAGCGGCTTCCCGAGAAACTTCGTGCCGTCGTTCAGCGAGCGCGGCGGGGCCGGAGCCGGCTACAGCGATGTGTCGATGACCAAATTCTTCGAGATCGCGAGGCGCATGATGGCACGGCGCCACATCGAGCTTACCGACCAGGACATCGCCATATTCTACGCCATTAGGGAAATAGCAGAGGCTTATCGATAGATAAATGGATAATCGTAGGCGATTATTCATTAAAAATTCGTACCTTTGCGGAAAATTTCAAGCATAGATTATGGCACAAGACATACGCGTGCGCTTTGCCCCGTCGCCGACAGGGCCGCTGCATATTGGCGGCGTGCGCACTGCTCTTTATAATTATCTGTTTGCCCGCCAGCACGGCGGCACTATGATTCTGCGCATCGAGGACACTGACAGCAACCGCTTCGTGCCCGGCGCTGAGGATTACATCAACGAGGCTCTGGCCTGGCTTGGCATCAAGATCGACGAGGGAGTGCGCGAAGGAGGCCCCTACGGTCCCTACAAGCAGAGCGAGCGTCGCGACATATATCGCGAGCATGTGAAGATGCTGCTTGACAATGGCAAGGCATACATCGCATTTGACACCCCCGAGGAATTGGAGGCTGCGCGTGCCGCCACGCCTAATTTCCAGTACGACGCTCACACTCGCGGCAGCATGAGCAATTCGCTGACCCTCGGCGCCGAGGAGACCGAGCGCCGCATCAAGGAGGGAAAGCAGTATGTGGTGCGCTTCCTGGTGGAGCCGGGCCGCGATGTCGAGGTCAACGACCTGATCCGAGGCAAAGTTGTAATCAAGAGCGACATCCTCGACGACAAGGTGCTATACAAGAGCGCCGACGACCTGCCCACCTATCACTTGGCCAACATCGTCGATGACCATCTGATGAAGGTGAGCCATGTGATCCGCGGCGAGGAATGGCTGCCATCGGCTCCGCTGCATGTGCTGCTCTACGAGGCTTTCGGCTGGCAGGACACGATGCCGCAGTTTGCGCATCTGCCCCTGTTGCTCAAGCCTGACGGCAAGGGCAAGCTCTCGAAGCGCGATGGCGACCGCCTGGGCTTCCCGGTGTTCCCGCTGGAATGGCACGATCCCAAGAGCGGCGAGGTGTCATCGGGATATCGCGAAAGCGGATATCTGCCCCATGCCGTGGTCAACTTCCTGGCCCTGCTGGGCTGGAATCCCGGCGACGACACCGAGTTCATGTCGATGGACGAGCTGATCGCCAAGTTCTCGCTCGAGCATTGCTCGAAGAGCGGCGCCAAGTTTGCCTACGAAAAGGGAAAATGGTTCAACCAGAGCTATCTCCACCAGATGCCCAATGAGGAACTGGCCCAGATGTTCAAGCCTGTGCTTGTGGCCAATGGGGTGAACCCCGACAAATACACTGACGAATATCTGGCCGAGGTGGTGGGCCTGGTTAAGGGCCGCATCACATTCGTGAAGGATCTGTGGGATCAAGCCAAATTCTTCTTTGTGGCTCCGGACAGCTACGATCCCAAGGCTGTGAAGAAGCGCTGGAGCCCTGACACCCCCGCCCAGCTCAAGGAGATGATCACTGTCTTCGACACTGTCGACGATTTCGGCAGCCCCGAGCTTGAGCCAGTGGTGCTCAACTGGATAGCAGAAAAGGGCTATCACCTGGGCAACCTGATGAATGCCTTCCGCCTGACAGTGGTGGGCGAATGCAAGGGCCCCCACATGTTTGACATAACTCGCCTCCTGGGAAGAGAAGAAACCACCAAGCGCATGCTCGCGGGCATAGAGCGCATCCATATCGATGAACCTACTCTATAATACCGGCATACGCCTATATACCCTGGCAGTGAAGATTGCCGCGTGGCGCAACCCGAAAGCAAAGAAAATGATTTCGGGGAGGCGCCACGTCAACTCTGGGCTCAAGCGCCTGAAGCGCGAGATGGGCATCGAGTCGTTTGATATATGGGTGCATACCTCGAGCCTGGGCGAATTTGAGCAAGCGCGCCCGATGATCGAGCGCATGCGCGAGATGCAGCCCGACAAAACCATCCTGCTCACATTCTTTTCGCCCTCGGGCTACGAGGTGCGCAAGAATTACGACAAGGTCGACGCTGTGGCCTACCTGCCATTCGACACCCCTCACCGTGTGAAGCGATTCCTAAACACAGTGAGGCCGAAGATGGCAATATTCGTGAAATATGAGTTCTGGGGCAATTATTTGCAACAGCTTCATAAGCGCGGAGTGCCTACCATCAGCATCGATGCCATATTCCGTCCCAAGCAGCGATTCTTCCGCAAATGGGGGCGCACTTTCCGCACTATGCTGGGATGCTTCGACCATATGTTCGTGCAGGACGAGCGCAGCCTGGAGCTGCTGCGGGGAATCGGGATAGAGAATGTGACCGTGACGGGCGACACGCGATTCGACCGCGTGACCGACATCATGAAGCGCACAGTGACCTATCCGATCATCGAGAACTGGATTGCTGCTGAGAAGAAGAATGGAGCCAAATACACGATCATAGCAGGCAGCAGCTGGCAGCCCGACGAGGAATGCTACAGCAGCTATCTCAATGGCCATCCCAACATGCTGGCCATCGTGGCACCGCATGAGTTCAACGAGATGCGCTTGGCCAGGCTGCAGAATATGTTTTCAGGCCAAAGCGTGCTTTACAGCGAGGCTGAGAAGGCTGGCAAGATCCCGGCTGGCACCCAGGTGGTGATAATCGACAGCTTCGGCAAATTGTCGAGCCTGTACCGCTACGGTGACTTGGCCCTGATTGGCGGCGGCTTCGGAGCCGGAATCCACAACATCAACGAGGCGGCCGTGTACGGCATGCCCGTGCTCTTCGGCCCCAGGCATGAAAAATTCAAGGAGGCTGCCGACTTGATCGAGTGCGGCGGCGCATTTGAGTACGACAGCGAAAAGAAACTCTGGAAGACTCTTGACCGCCTGCTCAGCAGCAAGGGCAGCGAGCGGCGCCTGGCTCAGGCCGGCCGCGCTGCCGGAAAATACATTAAGGACAACTTAGGAGCGACCGAACGCATCTACAAATATCTTTTCCCTGACGAGCAGCCGGCCGAAGGCTCTGAAAAGGAGCTTGCAAGCCCGGAGCCAGTCAAGGAATCTCTCCAAAATTAGAAATATTAGCCTATGATTAAAGCTGGAATAATCGGTGCGAGCTATCAAATGGCCGGGGAATTGATCAGAATCATCATCAATCACCCCGACGTGGCCTTGATGTGGGTGGAGAGCGAGCGGTATGCCGGGCGCCTGGTGAGCGACGTGCACCATGGCCTGATCGGCGAAACCGACTTGCGTATCACCACGCGCAGCGCCAATCGCCTTAGTGACATTGACGTGCTTTTCGTGTTCCGCGATCGCGAGCAGTCGATCGAATGGCTTGAGCGCCACGAGATCCCCGAGGATTTGCGCATCGTGGACTTGGGTCCCGATATGCGCGACCCGAAGAATGCCGAGAAGTACGGATACGTGTATGGACTCCCGGAGCTCAACCGCAAGGCCATGGTGCGCGGTGCCAAGAGGGCTGTGCTGCCGCATCCCGCAGCTTATCTGTCGGCTTTGGCCCTGTTGCCGCTGGCCAAGCATGGGATACTGAGAAATCCGGTGCAGGTGAATGTGTCGATGCCGCAGGCGTCGGAGCAGGTGGTGTCGAGCAGCGAGGTGGTGGAGGAACTTACAGGCGCTCTGCGCGCTCTGGATCCGGAGTTTGACGAACTGGTCACCTTGGTGGCTGGCCCGGGCGATGATGACCGCGCAATTTCGGCTATTATCGACTTTGACACGACACTCGACATAGGCGAACTGCTGAGGGCTTACGAGGAATTCTATGACGACCATAATTTCACTTTTTTGGTGAATAGGAATCCGGAGCCTGACGAGGTCGATGGCACCAATAAATGCCTGATACGAGTAGACCGCCGCGACGGGCGCGCCACAGTGACTGCCGTAATGGATGCCTTGGTCAAGGGCGGTGCCGGCACAGCCGTCCACGACATGAACCTGCTATTCGGCCTTCATGAGCGCGTGGCCCTGGCCTTGAAAGCCAGCAAATACTGATAATCTCAAGAAATCATAATTTTTAGGCAATAAAACTAAGGGGGAGATGCCATCACGGCATCTCCCCCTCTTTAATGATTCCTTCTTTTGTAGTTTTATAGGTCAATTATTTTCCAATGTAGGCTTTAACTTGGTTGAGAATGTTGTCGACTGTATAGCCGAATTTCTCGTCGAGCACCTTGTAGGGAGCTGATGCGCCGAAGCGCTCCATGCCGTAGATCTTGCCATCGAAGCCCTTGATCATCTGCAGGGTGGTGGGCAGACCGGCGGTGAGGCCAAACTTGGGCACTCCGGGCAGGAGCACGCTTGCGCGGTAGTCCTCGGGCTGCTCGTTGAAGAGGCCGATGCAGGGCATTGACACTACGCGCACGGGGATCTGCTCGGCTTCGAGCTCTACGGCTACCTGGCAGAGGAGGGATACCTCGCTGCCGTTGGCCACGAGCACAACATCGGGATTCTTGGCACTCATCACCACATAGCCGCCGCGCGATGCCTGCTCAGCTTCCTTGTAGCGATCGCCGCTGGCTGCGGGCAGATCGGGGATGTTCTGGCGGCTGAGGATCAGGGCGCTGGGAGTATGGGTGTTCTCCATAGCGAGCTTCCAGCATACGGTGGTCTCGATAGCGTCGGCCGGGCGGAAAGCCAGGAGCGATGGACGTCCGCTGAAGTTGTGGACACCTTCCATCAGACGGATCTGGGCCTCCTGCTCGATGGGCTCGTGGGTAGGGCCATCTTCGCCTACGCGGAATGCGTCGTGGGTCCAGATGTATTTCACTGGGAGCTCCATGAGGCAAGCCATGCGCACTGCGGGCTTCATGTAGTCGCTGAATACGAAGAATGTGCCGCAAGCAGCGATCATGCCGCCATGGAGCACGATGCCGTTCATCAGGCAAGCCATGGTGAGCTCGGCTACGCCAGCCTGGAGGAAGGCTCCGGTGAAGTCGCCGTGGGTGAGGGCGTGGGTCTTCTTGAGGAAGCCGTCGGTCTTGTCGCTATTGGCGAGGTCGGCTGATGAGCAGATCATGTTCTGCACCTTCTCGGCCAGTACGCTGAGCACAGCAGCCGAAGCGGCGCGGGTGGCGCTGCCGGGCTTCTGGGTGATGGCAGCCCAGTCGATGTCGGGAAGCTTGCCGGCGAGGAAGTCGTCGAGCTGGCGCTGTTTTTCGGGGTTGGCCTCGGCCCAAGCCTTATGCTCGGCGCGGCGGGCAGCCACGATCTTGCGCAGCTCTTCGGTGCGCTTAGCGTAGAGCTCTTTTACCTCGGGAGCGATCTGGAAGGGATCTTCGGGATCGAAGCCCAGATTCTTGATGGTGGCAGCATAGTCGGCGCCGCTGGCGCTCAGGGGCTGGCCGTGGGTTGAGCACTGGCCTTCGAAGTTGGAGCCATCGGCCTTGACAGCACCGCGACCCATCACGGTGTGGCCAATGATGAGGGTGGGCTTTTCGGTCTCAGCCTGAGCCTTGGTGAGGGCATCGGCTATTTGGGCGGGATTGGTGCCATCGACTTCGAGCACATTCCAGTTCCAAGCGCGATATTTGGCAGCCACGTCTTCCTTGTCGACTGCGTCGACATAGGTGGAGAGCTGCACCTTGTTGCTGTCGTAGAACATGATGAGGTTGGAGAGGCCCAGGTATCCGGCAAGGCGGCCAGCGCCCTGGCTGATTTCTTCCTGGATGCCGCCGTCGCTGATGAAGGCGTAGGTCTTGTGAGCGATCCAGTCGCCAAAGCGAGCCTGGAGGAAGCGCTCAGCGATGGCAGCGCCTACGGCCATGGTGTGGCCTTGGCCAAGGGGACCTGAGGTGTTTTCGATGCCGCGTTCCACTTCAAGTTCGGGATGGCCCGGTGTGGGGCTTCCCCACTGGCGGAACTGCTTGAGTTCGTCCATGGTGAAATGGCCGGCGAGTGCGAGCACGCTGTAGAGCATGGGGCTCATGTGGCCGGGATCGAGGAAGAAGCGGTCGCGAGCGATCCAGTGAGCGTCGTCGGGGTCAGTCACCAGGAAGCTTGAGTAAAGCACGTTGATGAAGTCAGCGCCACCCATAGCGCCGCCGGGGTGGCCTGATTTTGCCTTTTCGACCATAGAGGCAGCTAACACACGTATGTTGTTGGCTGCGCGGTCAAGAATATTTACATCCATTGTTTATATAGGTATTTAAGGTAAATCCGCTGTTAGAAGAGGTAGGCGGCCGTTACGGTCCAGCCATTGGTCTTGGCAGTGTTGCCGCCAGTGGTGCCCAGGTATTCGGTAGCCTTGTTGATGCCCCATCCGTACTGCGCGCTGAGCTGGAGATGGCTCAGCAGCTGCAGGCCGAAACCGAGATTCCAGGTGATGTCGGTCGACTTGTTCTTGAACGCCTCGGAGATTGCTTTTTTCGAGGTGAGGAAGGCGAAGCTTGGGCCGGTGTAGAGGTAGGGGAGGAGGAAGTTGCTTACGATTGGAATGCCGAATTTGTATTTGAGGTTGATGGGAATCTCGATGTAGTCGTTGTGGTAGTTGTCAGTATAGGCGTTGTCATCGAAATTGACGATTTTGCGAGTGTAGAGCAGCGAAGCATCCATGGCAATGCCGACCACGGGCACTGTGAACTCAGCCATGAGGCCGCCAGTGAAGCCTGTGCGGTTGTTGGAGTTGGTGACATCGTTGTAGATGTCCTTGCTGAAATGAAGCTGTGACACATTGACACCGGCTTTGATGCCCCAGCGGAATTGGGCACTGGCGGGAACTGCGACGCAGAGGGCAGCTATGAGGAGGATGACGAAGCGTTTTGCGAGTTTCATGATTGCGTAAGTGTTTGAGTTGTACGCGCAGATTGCGAAAGCGTGGCACTTTCTTGATATGCGCAAAATTAATGATTTTAATTAAAAGAGAGGGGTAAAATTTGTTGTAATATCGTCTTAATATGAAACATTTATCCAATTCTACCCTATTTTATAAGAATTTTCTCCTCGGAGCCATCACATCACCACGGCGTAGAATACCAGAGGCTCGGTGCCGGTGTTGCGCAGGGTGTGGGTGTGGCCCTTGGGGCAGTAGAGGGCATTCCCGGGGAGGGCCTCTTCCTGGGCGCCGTCGGCGATGTGGGTGCCCTTGCCGCTGAGGATGAAGATGACCTCGGCGTTGCCCTCGTGGGTGTGGGTGCCAATCGAGGAGCCGGGCTCAAGGCGCATTTTCATGATCTTTGCGGAGCCGTCGTCGAAGATGCGCGCATCGACGCAACCGTCGCCGCCCTTGAACTGGGGAATCTCCTTTTCTTGAATCTTGTCAAAATCAATAATCATAATGACTGCGTATTTTTTATATAGGTTTAACTTAATTGCAGCGTAAAAAGCATTCTTGTTGCAAAGATAATAAAAAACAAAAAGAGAAAGAGAAGATTTGTGAAAAAAATGAGACAATATGAGTGAAAGTGCCTGATTTTTTAATCATTTTGAAATTTTCGGGGTATCTGAAATGTTTGTTAAATAGGTTGTCTATTTAGATTAAATTTTTATTAAACTTTGACTTGCATGCAATTTTGCATTGTGGAAAACATTAACTTTGTAAAAAATTTGCGTATATGCCTATAGTAGATAAAATACTTGTGATAGAAGACGACCCCACGCTGTGCGAAACCCTGCAGTTCAACCTTGAGCTCGAAGGGTATGAAGCCCACGTGGCGTACAGCGCTGAGGAGGCGCTCAAGTTGCCCCTGCACACCTATTCGCTTATCTTGCTCGATGTGATGATGGGCCAGATGAGCGGATTCGCGTTGGCCCGTCGATTGAAACAGGATCCGGCCACTGCCAACATACCTATAATATTCTGTACAGCTCGCGACAACGAGGACGACATGGTGCGAGGCCTCAACATCGGTGCCGACGACTATATCTACAAGCCCTATACTTTGCGCAATGTGCTGACACGGGTGAAGGCCGTGCTCAGAAGGACTTCCGACCAGAAGGCTCTTGTACAGCCCAAGGAGATTGAAGCGCCCAAGGCGGAGGAAAAGCCGTCGTCGAAGGATGTGCTCAAGGCTTACGGCGTGGAGATCGACACTCGCATGAAGAGATGCCTGGTCGATGGCCGCGAAGTGAAATTGGTGAAGAAGGAATTCGAGATATTGGCCCTGCTGATGTCACACCCGGGCATCGTGTTCACGCGCGAGGACATACTCAACCGTGTGTGGCCTGAGCAGGTGGTGGTGCTAGAGACTACGGTAAATGTCAACATCACGCGTCTGCGCCAGAAGCTGGCGCCATACGGCCAGCATATAATCACGCGTCAAGGTTACGGCTATGGCTGGAATTAGAGTGCCTTTTCACTGGCGTCTCTTCTTGCTGCTGGTGGCTTTCTCGCTGGTGATGGTGGGTTGTTTCCTGGGATTCCAATACATGAGAGAGAAGCAGTACCGTGCGGAGAAGATCAATGAGATGCTTCAGATCTACAATGTGCAGATTGCCGACGCGATGGAGCTGGGGGTCACCCCCGAGGAATTCGTAAGTCGCCACAAGGCGCCACTGCCGGGATTGCGCATCACTCTGATCAAGCGCGACGGCCAGGTGGTCTATGATAGCGAGAGTTCGCCGCGCGACAATCACCTGCGGCGCCCCGAGGTGGAGCAGGCTCTGATAAGCGGCACGGGCTTTGACCAGCGGCGCCTGAGCGAAACCACCGAGAACACTTATTTCTATTCGGCCTTGGCCACTGACAATATGATCGTGCGCACGGCGGCGCCGTATTCGGTGACGCTGAGCGAACTGCTGAGGGCTGACCGGGGCTTCCTGTGGTTCATGCTGGCGGTGACCTTGGTGATGTGCGTGGCGGCGTATTTTTTCACGCGCCGTCTGGGGGTGGCAATCGAGCGCCTCAATAAGTTTGCGGCTCGCGCCGAGAGGGGCGAGAAGGTGTACGGCGAGGCTTCGTTCCCCGACAATGAACTGGGGGAGATCTCGCGCCACATCGTGAAGCTGTATGCCAGCCAGCAGCAGGCTATGGAGATGAAGCATCGGCTTACCAACAATATCAATCATGAACTGAAGACTCCCTTGGCGGCCATGCAGGTGTGCCTGGAGACTCTGATGGCTCATCCGGATTTGGACCGGGAGAAGCGGACGCAGTTTGTGGAGCGTTGCTACGCCAATTCTCAGCGGCTGCAAAGCTTGCTGGCTGATGTGTCGACAATCACGCGTCTGGAGCACGGAGAGCGCCAGATTGCCACGGAGGCTGTGTCGCTGGCCGAGGTGATCAAGGCCGTGGCCGATGAGCACCAGGGGCAGGGTCTGCCGATCTCGGTTGTGTGCGAGGGCCAGGGGATGGTGCAGGGCAACAGGCCGCTGCTGGAATCTGTGCTGCAGAATCTGATCTCTAACGCCAACAACTATAGCAATGGCACGGGCATCGAGATAAGGCTCTCAGAAGGGCCAGAATCAGTTTCTGTGAGCGTCAGCGACGATGGGGTGGGTATCCCCGAGGAGCACCTGCCGCATATCTTTGAGCGCTTCTATCGCGTGGATAAGGGCCGCAGCCGCGTCAACGGAGGCACGGGCCTGGGCCTGGCCATAGTCAAGAATGCCGTGCTCTTCCACAAGGGCTCAATCAAGGCGGAAAATCGCATTCCTCACGGACTGACTATTGCTATGACATTCAATAAGTTACAGGAAAAATGAAAAATTTATTGAAAAAAGTTGGGAAAAATTTGGTGGAATAGAAAAAACGTCGTAACTTTGCAGTGCAAAAACGAAACAACGAGGTCAAGCGAGACCGAGTGAAGCTCTAAAATGGTGCGGTAGTTCAGCTGGTTAGAATACCTGCCTGTCACGCAGGGGGTCGCGAGTTCGAGTCTCGTCCGCACCGCATGAGGAGAGAGGAGAATGAGTAATAGTTAATCTTCGGATTGCTTTACTCATTCTTTTTTATCATATATATCCGCAGATTATTCTCGACCGCTTATTCTCGACCGCTTATTCTCGACCGCGGATTACGCAGATTAACGCGGATGTCCGGCTCAAGCCAAAAAGCCTGTGTTTTTAGGGAAGTGTAACAATTTCAATTGTTA
>CAYTXF010000031.1:26514-30822 GCA_964440745.1 uncultured Bacteroides sp. | reverse complement strand
TCAAGGGGAAAACTATGATGCAGCTGAGACAAGCACAATCTACCAGCGAAGCACAGCCATTTGTCTGATGCACAAGGCAAGAGTACGAGCCAATAATTACTATTGGAACAAACTATATCGGAAACTTGAGCTTGAGGGCAACCAGGACGATCCTGAGAATAATAATTTATCGTCAAATCTCTCATCTTGTTGAAGTATGTTGAAGTATATTACCATATTACTTGACAAAACCTCGACTGCATATTGTCACGCTGATAATCCATATAAAGAATACGAATTGATTTCTGTGGACTATCTAAAAAAAGCAATATTGTGGGCAATGAAAGAGAATCTAATGATTCAATTTGTATACCCAGATTACGAGTTACCCAAGCCATATCTTGACTTGATTGACTCAATTGATCATGTGGATATAAAATCTCAAGCCGGGGCAGATGTGATAGTGTTTAACGGTATTGAAGCGATTCCCGAAAAATTAGTGTTGGGAAAAGATATTGTTGTACGGCTGAGTAAGGAAGAATGGTTCCACAAATATAACCAGATTTTTTCTCTAATGGCTAAGGCTAAGCATATATCAGTGGTCATAAAAGACACCGATAAGATGACTGAAAGTGACTTGCAGACCTACTCAAATGTTTTGAGAAAGATGGCAATTGAAGTAGAGAAACTTTATGTTGAACATACAGCTCCCCAAGTTAACATACTTACAGACAGACTCGTACTGGATAAAATGAATAATTGTAATGCTGGATACGAATCTATCACCATTGCACCTAATGGAAAATTCTACTTGTGTCCTGCTTTCTATTATGAAAATGAACAGGATTCATTGGGTGATATCACCAATGGTTTAGTCATTAAGAATCATAACCTATACAAATTGGAGTACGCTCCAATCTGTCGTATTTGTGACGCCTACCAGTGTAAAAGATGCATTTGGTTAAACCGCAAAACAACTTTGGAAGTGAATACCCCAAGTCATCAACAATGTGTGGTTGCCCATCTTGAGAGAAATGCTTCTTTAGTATTGTTATACGCGGTGCGTAAACATGGAGAATTTCTACCTGATCAAGAGATTAGTGTAATTGATTATTTGGATCCTTTCGATAAAATAAATAAATGATGAAAAGAACGTGTGTTGGTAACGTCTCAGAACAAGAACGAGACGAGATTCGTAAATTATTTGAACGTCAAAATGGCCTCAATGAGTTATCTAAAATTTTGACGGCCGACAATACTGAATTGTATGAAAAATTGGTAGTGGATTTGGGTGAAACCAATCTCAAATTCCAGAATTGGTGGGACGAAATGTCCACAAAATACCAATGGGAAGGGGTTGAAAATGGTCACTGGGAGATCAATTTCGACACATGTGAAATATTCTTAGTAATACCTGCTCGAATATGATACTGACATTCATAGGCACTACCGAACTGCTCCTCATCGGTGGAATCGCACTTCTGCTCTTTGGTGGCAAAAAGCTGCCAGAGATGATGCGCGGCCTTGGCAAGGGAGTAAAAGAGTTCAAGAACGGCATGCAAGATGTAGGGCAGCCTGAGCAAGACCAGAATGCTGCACAGAATGAAGTCATTGAAAACCAAGTAAAGGGAACGGAGGCTACGGAATCAGATGTCAAGCCATAGCAATAATAATGGTCTTCTGACATTTGGTGGCCATCTTGAGGTTCTTCGCCGATTACTTATTCGCGTTATTGCGGTAGTAACTGGCGTGGCTATTGTCATATTCGTTTTCAAAGACGAGACATTTAGGATGGTCTTGGCTCCAAGCGAGTGGAATTTCATTACCTACAGATGGATTGAGAGTTTCATGAGGCTTTTCACCTCTGACTTTCATTTCCAAGAGTTCCATGTTGACTTGATAGCCACAGATCTTTCAAGCCAGTTCATGACCCACATCACCGTCGCCTTTTATCTTGGTTTGCTCTTTTCCTCGCCCCTCATTGTGTACGAGCTATTCCGGTTCGTATCTCCTGCTCTTTACGAAAATGAGCGTCGTTATTCAACACACATCATTGTTGTGGTATACTTGCTTTTCATTGTGGGTGTGCTGATGAGCTACTTTGTATTGTTCCCCATATCCTTTAGATTCCTCGGAACATACAGTGTGGCCGATCGAGTTCACAGCACAATCACTTTGGACAGCTATATAACCACATTCGTAACCCTCACATTGATGATGGGATTGGTATTCCAATTGCCGGTCTTGTCGTTTGTCCTTGGCAAAATGGGCTTCATCAATTCTGATATGCTGCGGAAATACCGCAAGCACGCTCTGATTGCCATCCTCGTGTTAGCTGCCATCATAACCCCTCCTGACTTGATGACGCTGATACTTGTGTCGTTGCCTCTTTATCTTTTATATGAGATAAGCATATGGGTATTAAGAATTACAAACCATAAAGCAACGGACGACTATGGAGTCATTAATGAATAAACGTGTCTTCTTCAAGAAAGAAGAGAGGCATCTATAGTCAACAGCAAAACGAACCTATCCCTGATGTAACAATAACCGAGAGTAAGACAACCTCAGTAGAAATAATTTCTTTTTACCTTGTTGGTGAAGAGGCGAGAATTGCGGGCGCATTCCAAAAGCCGATCTATATCTTCTGGCTTAAGGATACCCACCAGTTCAGCCATCTTTGAGCTAAGTCTTTGTTTTATAATTTCTAAAGGAAGCTCTAAGAGGTCGCTCCCACAGATAAACGAATCGTATTTGAGGAAAGGATAGTCAGTTTTCTTTATGGGACATTGCCTTTTGTTGGCTCTCTAAAAATAATGCATACTCTTCTTCTGCCCCTATTTCACGCATCATATCCGAATAATTCATCTCTCTTCCTTCTGACACCGCACTCCAAGCCTCTCCATGGGAAAGTTCGGTCAGTTGGTTAAAAGATAACCCTTTGCATAAGTTGATAGCATAATCCAAGCATTCGATATCAGTCTCAGAAAGCTCATCAGCATCATGCTGTGAAATAGCTTTCACCATAAATTGATTGATAAATTCAAATAGGTGTGAAAAATCACCTGCTGCATAAGAAAAATAACTATCACCCCTCACTGCTTTAAGAATATCATCAGTGCAAGACGGCACAGGCCCATATTTCATTGCGATATAGGCATCCCGAGTAATGGAACGGCCATAACGAGCCAGATGTTCTCGATCGGCAAAATAGAGGGTTTTGAAAACTCGATGCAAATCACATACCCCTCCATTTTTTTCAATTATATAGAGGGTCGCATTCAATGCAGAATCTTTATTATATGCCTTCGTTGAATTCTTTACCATAAGGCAAAGATACTAAATACCTATGATAATAACAAATAAAGACAGCAGATTAACACAAATTTCTTAAAGAATTCCATGAGAGAAGTGACCCCCGCAAGGCATTGACGAAAAATGTGATTTGTCACGCAAATTGTCAATGAGGGGAATGGGTCAGACTGCGGTGAGGGAGTGGGATGAGAGGAGGAGGCGGGCGTAGGCGAGCTGGTCGTCGGTGGGGGCCGACATGGGCAGGGAGTCGGGGTTGTAGGCGGTGCCGAGGCGTTCGTGCTTGCCTTTCCCAACATCATGATAGGGGAGAAGCTCTACGCGCAGAGGCTTTTTGGGGAGTGATGCCAAGAAGCGGGCAGTGCGCTCGATATTGTCATCATCGGCATTCACCCCAATGATCAGAGGGATGCGGATCCAAAAGTCAGCCCCAACCTCGGAAAGATGAAGGATGTTTTTTAGGATTAACTCATTGGACACGCCGGTGTATTGGCGGTGCTTGGCGCTATCCATCATTTTGAGATCCACCAGGAAGAGTTCGACATGGGGCATGATCTCATCTACAATCTCAGTGGGAGCGAAGAGCGTGGTGTCGAGGCATCGATGCAAGCCAGCCTCGCCCATGGCCTTGAGGATCTCTATGGCATAGGCGTGGTGCATCAGCGGTTCGCCACCGCAAAGGGTCACACCGCCCCCGCTCTGATCGATTACCTCGCGATCCTTAAGAACGAGACTTACCAACTCCTCAGCGGAGCGATGCTTGCCGCACATCTCCATGGCGAGCGATGGACACTCAGCGGCGCACAGGCCGCAGCGAGCGCACTCTTCCGGCTTGACAGCCACGATGCCCGGGTCAGGAGTAAGCACCAGCACATCGTTGGGGCAAATGTCCACGCATGACTGGCATCCTATGCACTTAGAGCGCTTGTACATGCGCTGAGGCAATGGAGAGATGCCCTCGGGATTGTGGCACCACACGCAATGCAGAGGGCAACCCTTCAGGAAAAGGGTCACCCT
>CAYTXF010000031.1:0-26414 GCA_964440745.1 uncultured Bacteroides sp. | reverse complement strand
GATTGTGGCACCACACGCAATGCAGAGGGCAACCCTTCAGGAAAAGGGTCACCCTAATGCCAGGCCCGTCGTTGAGAGCAAAGCGCTTGATGTCGAAGATTAGGTCTTTGGTCTTCATGGTCTTTGGTCTTCATGGTCTTCGGGTCTTCGGGTCTTCGGGTCTTCGGGTCTTCGGGGTCTTCAAGGTCTTCGGGGTCTTCAAGGTCTTCGATGAAGACGATGAAGACGATGAAGACGATGAAGACGATGAAGACGATGAAGACCTAAAACTCGTCGTTCTCTGTGCGGGCGATGATTTCGTTCTGCAGTTGGGCAGTCATGTCATTGAAATAGTCGCTGTATCCGGCCACTCGTACCAGCAGGTCGCGATAGTTCTCCGGGCATTCTTGCGCATCGTGGAGAGTGGCTGTGTCCACAATGTTGAACTGTATGTGATGTCCACCCAGGGTGAAGTAGGTGCGGATGAGAGCCACCAGTTTCTCCAAGTCGGCCTCGCGCTTGAGCAGACTCGGGATGAAGCGCACATTGAGCAGCGTGCCCCCGCTCTTGGTTTGGTCGAGTTTTCCCATCGATTTTACCACAGCAGTAGGACCATTGGTGTCGGCTCCATGGCTTGGCGATGTGCCATCGCTGATGGCAAAGTGGGCCAGGCGCCCGTTGGCCGATGCGCCGCAGACGCTGCCGAAATAGTTGTGGCAGGTGGTGCTCAGCATGTTCAGGCATGTGCGTCCGCCGCGAGTGTTAGGCTTGCCATCAATGGCCTCCACCAGGTCATCGTAGACCTTTACGGCGATGGAGTCAGCGTAATCGTCGTCATTGCCAAAGAATGGAGTATGATTGATGATGTATTGCCGCATCTTCTCGTTGCCCTCGAAGTTGGTGGCCAAAGCCTTCAGCACCTCATCCATGGAGTAGCGCTTATCCTCGAATACATGCTTTTTGAAAGCAGACAGGCAGTCGGTCATGGTGCCTAAGCCAGTGCATTGGATGTACGTGGTGTTGTAACGCGCGCCGCCGCTGTAATAGTCGCGGCCCTTGGCGATGCAGTCGTCGATGAAAAGCGAGAGAAAAGTGGCGGGAGCGTAGAGCGAGAACATGCGCTCGATGTAATTGTTGACCCTCATCTTCATGTCCACGAAGTAGAGCATCTGCCGATGATAGGCATCATAGAGTTCGTCGTACGACTTGAAATCGCGAGGATCGCCTGTGGCCAAGCCTATCTTCTTGCCCGTCTCCGGGTCGATGCCATTATTGAGAGTAAGTTCCAGAATCTTAGGCACATTGAGATAGCCCGTAAGCAGGTAGGCTTCCTTGCCGAAGGCGCCCACTTCGATGCAGCCCGAGCAGCCGCCCTCGCGAGCATCGCGCAGAGTCTTGCCTTGACGCATGAGCTCTTGCACATAGACATCGGGATTGAAAACCGAGGGGTAACCGTGACCCTGGCGTATGACCTTTGCTCCGGCTAGCACGAACTTGTCGGGATTCACATGGCTTACATGGATCGAGAGGCCAGGCTGCAACTCGTGGAGTTCCTCCTGGATCTCGAGGATCATGTAACTCAGGTCATTTGTGGCATCTTTGCCCTCGGGGGTGACGCCGCCTATGTTGATGTTGGTGAAATCGTTGTAGGTGCCGCTCTCTTTGAAAGTGATTCCCACTTTGGGAGGAGCCGGCTGGTTATTGAACTTTATCCACAGGCAGCACAGCAATTCCTTTGCCTTCTCTTGGGTAAGAGAACCGTCGGCCAAGCCCTTCTTGTAGAACGGGTAAAGATGCTGGTCGATGTGGCCCGGATTCATCGAGTCCCAGCCATTGAGCTCGGTCACTGTACCCAGATGCACGAACCAGTACATCTGTATGGCCTCCCACATGTCGCGCGGAGCGTGAGCAGGCACCCAGCGGCACACATCGGCTATTTTCAGCAACTCGGCCTTGCGCTGTGGATCTTCGCACTCGGCTGCCATCTTCTCAGCCAAGTCAGCGTGACGCTCAGCAAACAGGATGGCAGCATCGCAACTGATGTCCATGGCGGTGAGTTCCTGCTGGCGGTCGGTGGCCTCGGGGTCATTGATGAAATCGAGCTTGCTAAGCTCGTCGGCTATGCGAGCCTTCAGGTCGAGCAGACCTGTATGATACATCTTTCCGTCCATGGCGGTATGTCCGGCAGCGCGCTGCTCCATGAACTCGGTGAAAACGCCAGCCAGATAGGCCTCGCGCCACTCTTCGCTCACATGGTTGAAGATGCGTTCGCGCTGAGTGCGGCCCTCCCAATATGGGATCACCTCGCGCTGATATGTGTCGATGTCCTCATCGCTGATAAAGTAAGGCTGCAACTCGCGAGTGTTGAGCACATGCAGGTCCTCAACTGAGTGGCAGGTAAGTTCGGGGAAAGTGGGCACAGCCTTCGGCTTAGGTCCACGCTCTCCTACGATCAACTCGTCATCACCGATGTAGAGAGTCTTTTTCTTGCATATTTCCAGGAAATTGAGGGCGCGGAGCACGCAGTTAGGGTACTTGCCATAGTTCTCCTTGTAGAAAGCTGTCTCAATCAGAGCGCGCTCTATTGAGAGAGTTGTAGGAGTGTCGACAGATTGCTGGCGCAAGCGCTTGATGCGAGGATTCATGCCGCCCTCGTTCTCGGGATGTGTCAGATGGAAGTTCATCTTAGTATTAGGCTTGCGGTAAGCCACTGTGCTGTCATTTGCCATATCTTGCAGTGAATTGACTCGTTAATGTTGAAGAGTGTAGGTGGGGAATCGTTTGTGATGCAAAATTAGTCATTTCCTATGAAAAAGCGAGTGCGGAAAGGGTTCAAAAACGTGCAATTTCGTGCAATAACGCGTAAAAATCGTCTACCTGTACCTGGACAAGTCCTGAGTCAATAGTCTTCGTCAGTTTCGTGATGTAGCCTGTCGGCAGGGATGACCGAAAGGGCCTCGGGATTGTGCTTCGTGCCGATAGAGATATCGATGCCGCTGCGGATCAGGGCCTCGGCCAATTGCGGCTTGCCGCGAAATCCGTGCACAATCCATCGCTGAGCGGGCTTCAATTCCTTGCGCAGTTCGATGATGCGTTGCAGAGTACGCACGGCATGAATGATAAGAGGCTTTCCGAGGCGTTCGCTCAGCCGCACATGCCAGCGGAAAATTTCCTCTTGGCGCTGGAGAGGCGCACCCCTGAGGGCGTCAAGGCCGCATTCGCCTATGGCCAGCACCTGCTGGCTTTCGGCACAGGCGGAGATGGCCTCCAAGTCGAATGGCTCCAAGGTGTCCCATGGATGCACCCCCACGCTGTAGAAGCGGTCAGGCCGCAAGGACTGACCGGCGTCTCGAGGCAGGTTGATGATGGCATCGGGCCCGGCCATTAGGTTATGGGTATGCGCATCTTTGATATGAGGCCAAATCGGATCTTCCATGGCTAAGGCACAGGATCATAGCCGCTGCCTCCCCAGGGATGGCATCGCAGCAGTCGGCGTATGGTGAGGTAAGAGCCGCGCAGGGGCCCGTGCTTGCGCAGAGCCTCAATGGCATATTGGCTGCATGTGGGCGTGAAACGGCAGCTTGGAGGCAGCATCGGGGATATGCATGCCCTGTAGAACAAGATCGGGAGGGTCAGGATCCAGGCTATCCCTCCGCTGAGGCAGCTGAAGAGTTTTCGCATGGCTGGGGAGAGTCAGGGTTGGAATCATTTGAGCAGGAGCCATAGCTTTGCTGCACCTGGCGCAGAATCTTGCGCATGGCGCGCTCCACCTTGTCGTAAGGCTCGAGCTGGTTGGAAACATACACAAAGGCGATGTCGGCGCGCACGCCGTCGGCTATGGGATAAAGTTGGCGATTCAGGCGGTATGCCTCGCGGATGCGGCGGCGCATGGCCACGCGGTCCACGGCATGGCGCAGCCTCCTCTTGGGCACCGATATCATGAACTGCAGCGGAGCATCGCTGCGGCGTCGAGGATTAGAGCGCCACACGGCTCTTACGGGAAAAGCCAGGGCGGATATAACGTCAGCACCTCGGCCAAAGAGCGATTCGATGGCCAAGGTGCTGCACAGCTTTTCTTTCTTATACAGTCTCTGGGTCACTGTTTTCAGTCAGATACATGTCCAAGGCGGCTGTCATCGAGGGGGCCTTGGGATTTGGAGCCTCAAGGTCGAGACGCAGCCCGGCGTCCTTGACAGCTTGCGCTGTGGTGGACCCCAGGGTGGCAATGCGCAGATCGCCTTGTTGGAAGTCGGGGAAATTCTTAAGCAAAGATTCGATGCCTTGAGGGCTGAAGAACACGAGCATGTCGTAGTCGAAAGGCTCGTCGGGGGTGAAATCGTTGCTTACGGTACGGTACATGATAGCGCGCGTGTAATCGATGTTGTTCGAGTCGAGGATGTTCGACTCGCCGGTGTGCACATCGCTCACAGCAAAGAGATATTTCTCATTTTTGTGCTTCATGAAGTAGGGGAGCAGATCGTCGAGTTTGCCGGTGTCGGCATGGAAAATCTTGCGTTTGCGGTACACAATGTATTTCTGCAGGTACAGGGCGATTTGCTCGGTGGTGCAGAAATATTTCATAGTGTCAGGGATGTTGATTCGCATCTCTTCGCAGAGGCGGAAGAAATGATCGATGGCCGTCTTGGCTGTGAATATTACGGCAGTGAAGTCGGCGATATTCACACGCTGCTGGCGAAACTCTTTAGCCGAAAGCCCATCAACCTTGATGAAGGGTCGGAACACTATCTCCACGCCGTGCTTTTGCTGAATGTCATAGTAGGGCGACTTCTCAGATGCCGGCTTAGGCTGTGATACTAATATTTTTTTAATCTTCACTTCAGAAAATGGTTATTCAATTATCATAGGCTATTAACCAAAAATAGCGCGAAAAAGTACACAAAAATCACAGGCACAATTTCTAAAGTGCAAAGGTACAAAATAAAATAAAGCAAAGAGCCAAAATTAGTGTAAAAAATTCTAAAACCTTTAGCAATAAATAGAATTCTGGCCAAAATATAGAGCACTACGCCGGTTATGACGGCAATTTCTGCGGCATTTGGATAGAAAATTGCCACCAGAGCCGGGATGAGCAGAGCAAAGCCCAGGAGGCTCTGCGAGGCGGTAAATCCTTGGAGCCAAAGGCGCCTGCCGGTGTTGCCGACAAAGGTGTATCCCACCAGATTGTAGGCAATCAATTGCACCACATAGTAGGCTGCCATCAAGCATATCAGCTTGGCTGTGTCGACAAAGGCGTCGGCCGGAGGCATCTCGCATCCCGTGATGGACAGTCCGCTATAGAGAAGCAGCCCCGTGCACACGCACCATTGCAGCACCATGAGCGTCACCACGCGGCTTTCGTTGCTGGTGTGCTCGTCAAACACGTTGGCTCGGCGGCGCATGCCCCAGAGCTCCTGCACCATGGTCACGAACAGGCGTCGGCAGTGGCGATAACTTAACATCATCAGCACGAAGATTCCGGCCACCACAGCCAGAACGCCCGAATTGTCGCCTACATACACTGGGCGCGGTATGCCTTCAAGGCCTGTTTCCCAAGTGGCAGGCGGGGGCAACTCGGCCGCGTCTTCCTCCTCGGGATCGAGTGGAGTGTATTCGATTTCGCGAGCCTTGGTGATGTCTGGCACATAGCCAGGGCTTGCCAGAGCCAGCGAGTCGGCTGTGCTAAGTGGCATGGGGCCCACTATGATCTGCGGCGCTGCCACAGTGTCAGGCTTCGGCTTTGCCAGAATCTGGCGAGCTGCCACAGAGTCAGGCTTTGGCTTTGCCAGAATCTGAGGGACAACGGCGGTGTCAGGCTGCGCTACAGGGGCGGTTATCGAGTCGTTTTCTCCCATGATGGATGTCGGATGCAGGTGTTAAAACAGCACGTTGTATTCTGGGTTTCCGGCTGTGGCCATCTCCACGGCCTGTTCCGGACTGTCAGCAACGCGCCAAGCCAGGCCGGTGGGGGCTGTGAATCCTTCGCGCACGCTAAGGTCGAGCCAAGCGATCAGCGGGTCCCAGTATCCGTTGACATTGAGCAAGACTACCGGTCCCTTGAAAAGTCCGAGTTTGCACCATGTCATCATTTCAGCCACCTCTTCGAGGGTGCCCACTCCGCCAGGCAGAGCGATCACGCCCATGGCCAAGTCGGCCATCTTTTGCTTGCGTGTATGCATGCTGTCGGTTATGTATGTCTGGGTGAGGCCTTTATGGTTGCGATTAGCCTCAACCATGAAGCGGGGTATCACTCCGATGGCCTCGCCTCCGGCAGCCAAGGCCGCATCAGTGACAGCCCCCATCAGGCCCATCCATCCACCGCCATTAATCACGGGGATTCCTCGCTTGGCGATGGCTGTGCCAAGAGCCTTGGCCGCTTCGAAATAGACGGGTGCAATGTTGTCGCTCGAGGCGCAGTATACTGTAATTCCTTTCATCTTTGTCAGTAGGTTAATCGTAATTTTTCATTTTTTGTCAGAGCGGCAGCGATGGCCGAGGCCGCTATAGCCACCAATGCGGAGAGCAGAAGCACTATGGCCAGGTCCAGCAGGTCGAGTTGCACGGGGTAATAGTGAATCGACATCTGAGCCGGGTCTCCGGCCAGCTTTATTACATGGCCCCATTGCTGGATCAGCACCAGGATGGATCCGATGATGATGCCTATGATGCCTCCGGCTATGCTTATGGCGAATCCGAGCCTCATGAAGATGCCGCGCACCAGGCTCTGCGGGGCACCGAGAGAGCGCAAGGTGGCCATATTGTCGCGCTTTTCAATCACCAGGAGAGCCAGAGTGGAGATGATGTTGAACGACGCTATGATCAATATGAAAGCCAGCATCAGGAAGGTTATCCATTTCTCCACCATGATCATGCGGAAGGCGCTCTGTTCGGCCTGGGCGCGCGTAAGCACGATGGCCTCATCGCCCATGGCGGCCGCTATGGCTTGGGCTGCCTTGTCGGGAGAGGCTCCTGCTTTTAATCTAAGTTCGATTGCCGATGCTTGGCGGTCATATTCAAGCAGATAGCGAGCGGTGGAGATGGGGATGAAGATGTGCTGATTGTCATATTCTGGCTGGTCGATCTGGAACACTCCGGTTACGCCCAATTCCTTGCCTCGGAAGGCAGTGTTGGGGTTGGCAGGGTTGATGCGGCCAGTGCGGCGAGGCACATAAAGATTGGCCAAAGCGCCGGGGCGCACGCCCGATTTCATGGCCACCCCCACGGAGAGCAGGGCGGCCGGATGGCCGAAATAGAGTTGTTGCCGATTGCCGTCGATCACGGCCGAGTCGATGCTCACCAACGCTCCGTAATTGTCGGGAACTCCCTTGAAAATCACAGGCATCTGCTGATTGCCATAGATGAACAGACCGCGCTCTTCTATCACCGGCAAGGCCATCTCAGCCTCAGCGACCGAGGCTGCCAGGGCGGCCACCGAGTCGGCATTGGCCCATGTCTTGCCAGAGGCTGGCAATATGCGCAGGTCGGGGTCGATGATCGATAAGCGGCTGTCAGCCAAATGAGTGAAGCCGTTGAAGACTGACAACACAATCACAATGGCGGCTGTGGCGACCGCCACTCCGGCGACCGCTACAGCAGAAATGATGTTGACAGCTCCTTGACTCTTCTTAGAAAAAAGATAGCGCAGAGCGATGCTCCAGGCTAACATGGCTAAAAAGAGGCGGGGCTATTTGGCTTCGGGGGCATCTTTTCCAAGCAGGTGGTCGATGTTGTCAATGTAGTCAAGACTGTCGTCGATAAAGAAACTGAGCTCCGGGGTGCGGCGCAGTTGGTAGCGCACCTTCTGAGCCAGTTCGTAGCGTATGGTCTGAGCGTTCTTGTTGATGTTTTCCAGCATTTCCTTCGCTTTTTCGCTGGGGAAAATGGAGATGTACACCTTTGCTATCGAGAGGTCGGGGGAAACTCTTACAGCGCTGACACTCACCAAGGTGCCGCGCATCTGAGCCGTCTGCTGACGGAAAATCTCACTAAGTTCTTTTTGTAGCAGTCGCGCTATTTTTGCTTGTCGTGTTGATTCCATATCTTTATGTTTTTATAATAAACGTTGAAACTTAGCGCAAAGTTACGAAATTTTGAGTAATTTTGTGGAATAAAAACAGCAAAGGTCACATGCCCAGCAAGAAATCCTCGCAAAAATGGAATTAGAAGAATACATCCTGGCTCATATCTCGCCCGAACCCGAACACCTGAAGCAAATCTACCGCAACACATATCTCCACCACCTCTATCCCCGCATGTGCTCAGGGCATCTCCAGGGGCGCCTGCTCAAGATGCTTACGCAAATGATTAGGCCACAGCGCATTGTGGAATTGGGCGCATTCACCGGCTACAGCACTCTGTGCCTGGCCGAGGGCATGCCTCAGGGATGCCAATTGCACACCATAGAGATCGACGACGAGGTAGGCGAGGAACTGGCCGATACCTTGGCGCAGTCGCCCTGGGCTGAAAATATCACGCTCCACATAGGCGATGCGCTTGAGGTGTTCCCGACCCTTGACGAGACTTGGGATATGGCCTTCATGGATGCCAACAAGCGCCATTACGTGGAGTACTATGAGTTGTTACTGCCCCGCATGCGCCCGGGCGGCTACATCTTGGCTGACAACACATTGTGGAGCGACAAGGTGCTTGACTCGCAAGCCCATGACCCCCAGAGCCTGGGGATTGAGCGCTTCAACGACTTGGTGGCCAACGATCCGCGCGTGGAGACAGTGATTCTGCCCCTAAGGGATGGGCTGACCCTAATCCGGGTGAAATGAATTAAACCTTCGCGTGTCTCCAAGGTCTTAAAAATAAGGGCATAATCCCCCTCATTGCAAGGCTTTTTGGAATAATTGTGGCCCTGAGGGAAGTTTTTTCACTTAGGAATTGTCAAATTGAGAAAAATTGTGTAATTTTGTAAACATTTTAGATTATAGTGCAATGAAGATTTTCAGACGACTCATTCTCTTGGCCGCTATGGTAGCTATCGCCATAGGCGCGCAGGCCCAATTGCCATCAGTTCAGCTCAAGACTCTTGATGGACAGACAGTGAACGCCGCCGAGCTCAACAACGACGGCAAGCCGTTCGTGATTTCGTTCTTCGCCACTTGGTGCAAGCCCTGCAATCGCGAGCTCAAGGCCATCCATGAGTATTATCCCGACTGGCAGGACGAGACCGGCATGCGCCTCATCGCCATCTCAATCGACGAGGCTCAGAATGCCAGCAAGGTTAAGCCGATGGTCGACGCCGAGGGTTGGGAATACCAGATCCTGCTCGACTCCAACAAGGAACTGATGCGCACATTAGGCATACAGGAAATACCCCATGTGCTTATCATCGATGGCCAGGGCAACATCGTGGACAGCCGCAGTGGCTACACCGATGGCAGCGAAGAGCACATCATCGAGAAAGTGCGCGAATTGGTTGACTAAGAGGGTTAGAGATATCACAAAAAGCCTTGCAAATGAGAAAATTTATAGTTGCTATCCTGATAGCTGTTGGCACACTGGGCGTAAGCGCTCAGAAAGGGGTTACTGTGCATGGCAGCGTGCAAAGCAATATACTCTTCCCAGAGGAAGATTATAAAATCGGTACTGAGACATACAGCGACGATGTGCTTACCAACACATATGCCAATCTTGGCCTCTTCAGCCAGTATGTGGATGCTGGATTCCGCGTGGAATACCTCGAGCATCCGTTGCCCGGCTTTGAGCCCGACTTCAAGGGCTGGGGCGTGCCCAACGTGTTCGTTAAGGGAAAATACAAGGGCTGGGAACTGACGGCCGGCGATTTCTACGAGCAGTTCGGCAGCGGCTTCATCCTGCGCACCTACGAAGAGCGCAGCCTGGGCGTGGACAATTCGATTCGCGGCGGCCGCTTGAAGGTGGACGCCCTTAAGGGTTTCCGCTTCACAGTGTTAGGTGGCGTGCAGCGCGTGTTCTGGGATTGGAACACCCACAGCCAGGTCTATGGCGCCAACATAGAGTTTGATGCCAACGAATACTGTCGCTGGATGCGCGACAACAGCATTGTGTGGACTTTCGGCGGAAGTTATGTGCTCAAGCATGAGCGCAACGAAGACATCCTGGTGGCTGGCACCAACAACAAACTGAATCTTCCCAAGAATGTGAGCGCATTCGATGTGCGCACCCATTTCTACAGCAAAGGCTTTGACCTGCAACTGGAATATGCTTGGAAAAGCCAGGATCCGAGCGCTGACAACAATTACACCTACGCCCGAGGCACCGCCTTCATGATCTCTACATCATACAGCAAGCCCGGATGGAGCGTGTTTATCCAAGGCAAGCGCAGCGACAACATGGCATTCCGCAGCCGTCGCAGCCAGCAACTGTCGGCAGCATTCATCAACAGCCTGCCCCCATTTGCATACCAGCATACCTACACCTTGGCTGCCCTTTATCCCTATGCCACACAGATGGCTCCCGGCGAATATGCCCTGCAGGGCGCTTTCGCCTACAGCTTCAAGCGCGGCACAGCCATGGGCGGCAAGTACGGCACAAAGTTTAAGCTCAATGCCAGCTATATATGCGGCATCGACCGCGACTGGGTGAGCGATGACAAGAGCCAGCTCCCCGGCACCGATTGGTACGTGCCCGGCACCGAAAGCATCGGCGGCACATATTATACCGATATCAATCTGCAGATGGAGAAGCGCATCACCCGCGACTTCAACCTCAACCTCATGTACATGTTCCAGAAGTACAATAAGACAGTGGTCGAGGGCCATGGAGGCATGATCAACAGCAACATTTTCGTGGCTGAGGGCAAGTACAAATTCAGCAAGAAACTGACCCTGCGCTGCGAATTGCAGTATCTGCAAACCAAGGACGATCAGAAAGACTGGTGCTACGGATTGGCCGAACTGTCGGTGGCTCCCTATCTGATGTTCACCGTAAGCGATGAGTGGAATCATGGCGACACCGGGCTGCACTATTACATGGGTGCCATCACGGGCACTTACAAAGGCAGCCGCCTGATGGTAAGCTATGGCCGCACGCGCGCAGGCTACAACTGCTCGGGCGGCGTATGCCGCTACGTGCCGGCAAGCCGTGGTTTCCAGATCGCCTATACATATAATTTTTAATAAACCTTTCTATGAAATTTAGCACATATATGATTAAGAACATTATCACAAAAACCCTCTCATTGGCGATGGGCTGCGCCATGGCATGGAGCCTGGTGGCCTGCGATGAGAAGGATGCCGACGAGCGCTACAAGGCGCTGCCGGCTGTGGAGAGCCAGCGAGTGGTACTCCTCGAAGAATACACCGGCCAGAATTGCGTAAACTGCCCCACTGGCCATACCATCATATCCCAGCTTGCCGAGCAATATCCCGACAATTTCATCGGGGTGGGCATTCATGCCAGCGGTGAGATCGGTTCCATCTCTGAGGATGCCCTCGATGTGCTCAAGCGTCCGGGCCTGCTCAACGAGGACGGGTCGGCTTATGCCAAGGAGGCTGGCGTGTATACCCTGCCATGCGGCCAAGTGAATCGCACCACAGGCCTTCTGAGCGTGGATCAATGGGCTGCCGCTGTGCGCGACGCTCTCAGCAATCCCGCTAAGATGGACATCACCGTGACGGCCGACTACGACGAGGCTACCAACACGGTAAATATCTTCACAGAGATCTGCCCCTACGACAATGTCAATGGCTATCTCCAGGTATGGGTGCTCGAAGATGATATCACAGCTCTGCAGAAGGATGGCAACAAGATCGACCTCTTCTATGTGCACAACCATGTGCTGCGCGGAGCAGTCAATGGCCACAATGGAGAGGCTGTGAACCTGGTGATTCGCGAAGATCAGAACTTTAACCACAGCGTGGCTGTTAAAGACATATGGAATCCTGCCAATCTCGACATCGTAGTGTTTGTCTACGACAATAGCGGGGTGCAGCAGGCAGCAAAGGCTAAGGTGCAAGGCGCGCCCGAGTCGAGCGAAGAATGAAAATTTTTCCTCTGGAGTCCCGTGGGGATTCCAGAGGCCTAAAATAATATGCGAAACTTGAGTAAACTAAATATAACTATTTAAACAGACATATATGAAGAAAATCTTTACTTTTTTAGCAGTAGCAGCTGCTGCCATGTCAATGGGAGCACAGAATGTGCAGGTGCTGTTTGGCCCTGATCGTGACAACCTGCAGGTTGCTCAGAATGGCCAGACCTACCAAGCCGCTTGCCATGTTGACGATACATATGCCGACATGGACATATACTTCTATCAGCAAGAAGCCAATCTATGGGTACGTGGCAATATTGGCACCGAGGTGTTGGTGACAGTGACAGCACAGGATCACGCAGTGGATTTTTGTGGAATCAATGGCCAATGCATTACTGTTCAGCCTGGTCAGGATGTAACCAAGACTGGCTTCTTGGAGGCACCGGTTCAGGATACTGATGAGTCTTTTGTTGAAGGCAATGTGTTGACAGAAAGTCTGGATATCCATTACCAGAATGCCATGGAACCTACGACACAGCCCACCGAGGACATCACTATTGATGTGTATGTAGAGAATCTCGACGATGATGAGGAAATCTATGAGGTAACAGTGGTTATGCTGGCCAGCACCAATGGCATCTCAAGCGTCATGGTCAACAAGGATCAGATCAAGGTGGTCAACAACACCCTGGTTTACAATGTAAGCAAGGCATCGACCCTCAAGGTTTACGGCATCACTGGCAGCATGGCAGCCAAGTACCAGATCAGCGGATCAGGCACATTGTCGCTCAACAATCTGCCCAAGGGCATCTACCTTTACACCGACGGCACCAACAAGGGCAAGTTCATCGTAAAGTAAGTCATTAAACCGCATAAGAAAAGCCGCGTCACGGATCCGTGACGCGGCTTTTCTTATGCGGTGGTCGTTTAATACACGTAAACCTTGTAGGCTTTGATGCTGCCGGGAGCGCCGGCCTCGGCGCGGGGCAGATAGTCAATGCCGGTGAGTGTCTGTTCGCCGCCAAGGTCGATTACGATCAGGTGAGGCGCAGCCACGCCAGGCACTGTAGCCCAATAGGTGCTTTCCTGCAGGTCATAGACCTTATCGGCTGTATGGTTGCCCTGCGCGTCATTTTCGCTATCAGCATACTTGGCTGTCCATGGCTCGCGGCTCAGGCGCTGACCTTTGCTGTCGAGAGCATAGAGTTCGGCGATTGAGCACACATCCTTGCCATCCTGGGTGGAAAGAGCTTCGATAGCCAAGAAGCGGCCCTTGGCCGGAGAGGCGAATTTTACTGTCTGCCAGCCATTGCCAGCGGCGAAATTGCCAGCGGCTGCCGGCGTAGCCGAATTCAGGTCAGGACGATCGCCAGGATTGTTGTGGAGATTGTTCTTCTCGAGATTCAGATTGTCGAGTTTAGGCTCGGTCAAACCAGCCACCACGGCCTTCTCGGGACCAACGATGTCAAGCACGATGATTTCGTTGTCGCCCTTGTTGAGCCACGGTCCGGGGCAGTAGAGAGTCTGCTGAGGACCAATCTTCCAGAATCGGCCCAGAGGATGGCCGTTGACCCATACTTGGCCTTTGCCCCAAGTGCTCATGTCGATGAATGTATCGCCAGGCTTCTTCACTTTGAAGGTGCCCTTGTAGTATCCGCGAGGCATCAAGCCGGCCTGGTTGCCAAGAGCGTTTTCTTCAAGCAGAGCCACTGCCAGGCTCTGTGCTTCGGGATTGTTCTCAAATATTTGGGCAGCCACTGCGTAGTCGTCGGGCAGGAGGCTGATGGTCCAATTCTTGAGGTCATAGGTGGTGTCGTGGCCGTTAACCTCAGTATTGATCTTCACATTGTCGGTAATGCCCTTGAAGTCCTTGATGGCGCGGCCGAAGTTGATGCGGCCCATGGCTTCTACTAAGATTTCGAGTTTCGAGCCTGCCTTTACAGCCGGTAGGCCGATAACCTTCTCATTCTTCACGCGGTCGATTTTGCCAATGTATTCGCCATTGATGAACACTTGTGAGAAGTCGTGGCTGTCATTGATCGACAGAGTGGCTCCCTCCGGGATCTCAGGCAGGGTGGTGGAATAGAGCACGCAGCCCCATCCTTGATTGAGGGCCTCCATGGTGAGAATGTCGCGATTCTCCACTTGGGAAGTTACTCCCTTGGTCAGAGGAGCGAAGTCCGACATTTCGAATTCTGTCACTCCGATAATAGGATTAGCCTTAGGGACTGGGGGAAGTTTCTTGTCGGTATACTTTTGCAGAGTCTCGCGCAGGAGATAGTATTTGGGCGTGGCGGTACCCCATTCCGAGATGGGAGCATCGTAGTCATAAGATGTCACGTCGGGAGCAAAGCCAGGGCTGTTGGCGCCGGCCCAGTGGCCAAACGAAGTGCCTCCGTGAGTCATGTACAGCGAGAAACTGATGCCCTTGCTGAGCATCTCGTCGATGCCAGCAACCATGTCATCGGCAGCGCGTGTCTCATGGTTGGCGCCCCATTTGTCGAACCATCCGCTCCAGAATTCAGAGCACATCAGCGGAGCGTTCGGTCGGAGTTCCTTGAGCCTGCGGAACTGGCTGTCGATGTTGGCGCCAGTGCCGAAATTCATGGTCCAGATGAGGTCGTCGAGGCCGTTTTGCTCGAAATTGCTGGCCCAGTCGCATTGGAAGAGGGTGACGTTGTCAAAGCCTGACTCCTTCACTATGTCGCGAATCTCGGATACATAGGGCTTGTCAGTGCCATAACTGCCGTATTCATTTTCTACCTGCACCATTATGATCGGACCGCCATTGCCAATGGTGAGAGGGGCCAATTGCTTGCCCACTTCGGCCTCGAATTTGCGCACACGCTCCATAAAGTATGGATCCTGCTCGCGCAGGCGGATGTCTTGTTTCTTAAGCAGCCACCAGGGTAGACCGCCCATTTCCCATTCGGCGCACACATAAGGGCCGGGGCGCACGATCACATACATACCGTGCTTTTGAGCCAAGCGGCAAAATTCGGCGATGTCGTTGTTGCCAGTGAAATCAAACTGGTCTTCTTGAGGCTCGTGAATGTTCCAGAACACATACAGGCATAGGGTATTCATGCCCAAGGCCTTGCACATCTCTATGCGGTGCTCCCAATATTCTTTGGGGATGCGTGGGTAATGCACCTCGGCGGCTTTCACCACGAAAGGCTCGCCATTGAGCAGGAAGGTGCCTTCGCCGGCTTCAAAAGTGCCGGGCGTGGCTTGCGCATTGGCAGCCCATGAAGGCATCATGGCTGCTAATGCAAACAGCAACAAAAGAAATTTTTTCATATCGGTGTGGATTAAGGTGTCTTATTGAAATTTCTCGATGAGACGCTGACGCTCAGCAGCAGTGATGGGGATTACAGTGCCATGGCGCGGATGGAAATCCATTGTCACCTCCTGAGGCACTACCGAGAAATGATCCATGTCGGTAGTTTCGGTGAACTCATAGCGACCATTCATGTAGACATCGTACATGAGGATGTACTTGTCCTGGCCAATCAGTTTGAAGGTGCCAGCTCCCTCGACAGCGTCGGTAGTGCATTGCTTGTAATCCGGGCTTTCCTGCCACTGACCAGAAGTGAGCGAATTGGTGCGGGCGATGCGTATGCCATTGCCATGGCCTTCGGTCTTGTAGAAAAGATAATAGGTGCCATCCTTAGCCACGATGTCGCCATCGATGCAGCTCTTACCATCCTGAGGCAGGAAGAATGGCTGAGGCTCTCCCTCAAGGTCAGTGAACTCGGGATTGGCGTAAGCATAGTAAATCACGTCGGGCCCGTCGCCATATTGCATGCTCCAGTACACCAGATATTTGCCAGCCTCGGGGTCAAAGATGGTCTGGGGCGCCCATACTCGCTTGAGGTTTTCCTGATTCTTGTACTTTTTCTGCATGTTAACCACTGATGAGGTCCAATTCACCAGATCGTCGCTGCGCATAAGCACCATGGCACGATTCGAATCCCAGCCGTTGGCGCTCACCATATCTGTAGCCACCATGTAGAAACAACTGTCTTCTTGAGCGCGCAGGATGTGGGGATCGCGCATGCCGCCGGTGCTGCTGATTTCTTTGGAATCGAGCACAGGCTTGCCTTGATTGAGTGCGTGGAAGTTGAATCCGTCATCGCTTAGGGCGAAGCAGATTTGCTCTTCGTCGATGTGGTTGCCAGTGAAGTATGTGAAGAGGTAGCCCACGTATGGCTCTTGGGCCATAGCGCCAATGGCGCATGCCGAGGCAAGAATGGTGAAAAATTTTTTCATGATATGACCGGTGTATTTAATGCTATTTATAATGGGAAAATGATATGCAAAGATAATAATAAAAAATTACAAAAGCCGCAGTCACATAATTCATAAAAGGTAAAGAATCGTTCAAAAAGGGAGAAATTTTAGTAAAAAAGGCACCTTTTTGAAAAGATGCCTTTTTGCTGATTCCTCGGTTGAGGTTATTTCATGTTGGCCAGACAGGCGCGCAGACTGTCGGTCCAGAAGGGGATCGTGATGCCAAGATCTTTCTTGATTTTTGTTTTGTCGAGCACGGAATATGGGGGGCGCACCACCGGTGATGGGAATTCATCGCTGTGGCATGGTTGGATATCGCAGGCAGTGTTGCCTGAATATTCGGCAATCATCTTGGTAAAGTCATACCAAGAGCACACGCCCTCGTTGCTGTAATGATAAATTTGGTTCTCGGTTTTCGGCTTTTGGTTCTCGGCTTTCGAGATAGCGTAATCATTGATTACAGCCTCGATTGCACGGGCCAAGTCAAGAGCATAAGTGGGGGTGCCCACTTGGTCGAACACCACCTTGAGCTGTGGCTTCGTGGCAGTGAGGTTGAGCATCGTTTTCACGAAATTCTTGCCAAATTCGCTGTACAGCCACGCTGTGCGTAGGATTACATAGCGGCAGCCGCTGCGCTTGATGGCCTCTTCTCCGTGGAGTTTGGTAAGACCGTATACGCCTGTGGGATTGGCGGGTTCCTCCTCGGTGCGCGGTGTGTTGCCGAGGCTTCCGCCGAATACATAGTCGGTGCTGACATGAATTAGCAATCCGCCGGTGGCCTCCATGGCAGCAGCCAGGTTTGCCACTGCCTCGGCATTGAGCTTTTCGGCGAATGCTTGGTCGCTCTCGGCTTTATCCACATTTGTGTAAGCGGCGCAATTGACAATGATGTCAATTTTCTGTGCGTTTACCATATCTGACACCGCTTGGGGGTCGGTAATGTCGAGCTTCACGATATCATCGCCAACAACATCCGAGAAGATATATCGGTCATTTGACTCGCGAGCTATGATGCGCATCTCATTTCCAAGTTGGCCGTTAGCGCCTGTTACTAAGATATTCATAGCTTAGTTTTCGGTTTTCTGATTCAGAGGTCAGGCTTTGCCGTCGGCGAGCTTTGCCAGATATTGACCATAATTATTTTTCATCATTGGCTTTGCGATCTCGCGCAGGCGCTCAGCGGTAATCCAGCCGCGAGTGAAGGCAATGCCCTCGAGGCAGGCAATCTTCAGACCCTGGCGCTTTTCGAGCACTTCCACATATATCGAGGCCTCGGCCAGGGAGTCGTGGGTGCCGGTATCAAGCCATGCAAAGCCTCGATCGAGAGTGCCAACCTTGAGTTCGCCGTCCTTTAGGAATTCTTGATTTACCGATGTGATTTCAAGTTCTCCGCGAGCTGAGGGCTTGATTTTCTTGGCTACTTCCACCACCTTGTTGGGATAGAAGTAGAGGCCCACTACGGCGTAATTGCTCTTAGGATTCTTAGGCTTTTCTTCAATGGAGAGGCAATTGCCGTCCTTGTCGAATTCAGCCACGCCATAACGCTCTGGATCGTCGACCCAGTAACCGAAGACAGTGGCTTTGCCATCGTGCTCGGCCGTATGCACAGCCTCGAGCAGCATCTTGGTGAATCCTGATCCATGGAAGATATTGTCGCCCAATACGAGGCACACAGAGTCGTCGCCGATGAATTCCTCGCCGATGAGGAAGGCCTGAGCCAAGCCATCAGGCGAAGGCTGCTCGGCATACTGGAATTTCACGCCATAGTCGCTGCCATCGCCCAGGAGGCGCTTGAAAGCGGGCAGATCTTGGGGAGTGGAGATGATCAAGATATCGCGAATCCCGGCTTTCATGAGCACAGAGATAGGATAATACACCATAGGCTTGTCGAAGACAGGGAGCAACTGCTTGCTCACAGCCTTGGTGATAGGATAGAGGCGAGTGCCGCTACCGCCAGCTAATACGATTCCTTTCATTGTTTTTACAGTATATAGGATTTATAGGGATTGTTTTCGGGGTTTTCGGGGTCTTCAAGTTAGGATCTGTAGCCTGATAGGAAATCTTGGTAGGCGAGGACCAGACCATCGCGCAGTTCGGTGGTATAGGTCCATCCCAAGGCTTTTGCCTTGCTCACATCGAG
The DNA here is from genome assembly GCA_964440745.1 of uncultured Bacteroides sp. Taxonomy (GTDB): domain Bacteria; phylum Bacteroidota; class Bacteroidia; order Bacteroidales; family Muribaculaceae; genus CAG-873. The sequence continues at coordinate 8,043 of CAYTXF010000031.1, read as the reverse complement.
CAACTTGCGGGGGGTGCCGTTGGGGCGTGTGGTGTCCCAGCGGATTTCGCCCTTGTATCCTACCACATCGGCCACCAATTGGGTAAGATCCTTGATGGAAAGTTCCTTGCCGGTGCCAGCGTTCACTGTCTCGTTGCCGCTGTAATTTTGCATCAGAAACACGCACAGATTGGCCAGATCATCGACATACAGGAATTCGCGCATGGGGCTGCCGTCGCCCCAGCATGTCACATAAGGGGCGTTGGCCAATTTCGCTTCGTGGAATCGGCGGATGAGAGCGGGCACCACATGGCTATGCTCGGGATGGTAGTTATCATTGGGCCCGTACAGGTTGGTGGGCATCACGGATATGTAGTCGGTGCCGTACTGCCGATTGAGATATTCGCAATATTTGAGGCCTGAGATTTTGGCCAGGGCATAGGCTTCGTTGGTCTGTTCGAGCGATGATGTCAGCAGGCACGACTCTGTCATGGGCTGAGGAGCCAGGCGTGGGTAGATGCAACTGCTGCCCAGGAATTGCAGTTTCTTGCATCCTGTGCGCCAAGCCGAGTGGATAACATTCATCTCCATTATCATGTTTTCATACATGAAGTCGGCCAGTGCGCTTTGGTTGGCCTCGATGCCTCCTACCTTGGCCGCAGCCAGAAACACGTACTCGGGGCGGTTTTCGTCAAAGAAGCGCTCCACTTGGTCTTGGCGGGTGAGGTCAAGTTCTTTATGTGTGCGAGTGATGATGTTGGTGAAGCCTTGGCGCTTTAGTTCACGCACAATGGCAGACCCTACCATCCCTCGATGGCCAGCCACATATATTTTAGAATCTTTTTCCATAGTCTTTTTTCCCATAGTCTGTAATGACGTGAATGCTATTCGAAATAAAAGGTGAGTACGATCATGCGAGATGTGGCTTTGCTCAGCGATTGGGTGAACTTCATTTTTGTGGGATCGTCGACCAGATCGGGGCGGTCGCTCTGCAGCATGTTGCTCAGGCCGAAGCAAAACTTAATCTCGGGTATGAATTTGAAAAAGGGAAGATAGAAATCGGTGCCGAAGCCGATCGAAAGATATATATCTGATGATTTGAGTTGCAGATAGTCGCTGCTGCGCTTGGTGACATCAAAAGCGGGCATGATGCCAGCCACCATGTAGGGCCGGAAGTTCCTAAGGCGCAAGGCATTGTATTTTATGTCGAGCGGGAGCACCACGAAGGTCGACTTGATGTTTTGCCTTTCGGTGGCCCCGGTCTGGGTCTCGAGCATATGGATGTTGCGGTTGCCGAAATACAGACCAGGCGAGAAGCGCACGGAAAAATATGTGCTCAGGCGGAAGTCGACCAGGCCGTTGACGCAGAATCCAGGCGAATAGTCAGGCTGCTCCATAAACCATGACTCGCCGTCTTCGGTCACATATCCGTTGTGAGTGAAGAGGAGATTCTGGGTATGGAGGCCTACAGAGAAGCCTAAATGCCAGGCGCGCAAGTCGGCATAGGGGCGGTTGAGCACCTTGTCGTTCATGTAGCGGCCCTTGGGGCTGGCAGAAAGAGCAACCGTAAGGAATAAAAGAATCAGTGATATGTATCTTGCGGCTTTCATTAATAAGATTAACGCTCGCTGTGAGTGATTATTGTATAATCGCGAGGTTCGAAGCGCAGCAGAGCGCGGCAGAGGGTCTTTTCGCCATCGACCAGTTCGGCCAGGGTGGTGGGAGCCTCATCATTGGCCTCATTGCAAAGCCTTACCTCCACAGTCTCATCATAATAGGCCTCGTGGATATAGGCGATTTCGAATCGGCTGAGGCGATTATGGTCGTGGAAATCGAGGCTCCACTGGTTGAGCAGCAGTTCGATGTAGCGCGAGGAATTGACATGGCGGTTGAAATCGAGGTCGCAGTATGTGAATGTGTATGGGGCCGCGGTGAATTCGCGGAGATTGCGCAGCCGTCGGGGCTTCTCCACCGGGCATTCTTTGTCGGGGATCATGGTTTCGATCCATTGCATGTGGGAGATGTCCGACACGGCGCGGGTCTCGACATTTAGCACAGCCCATACTGTGCGGGCCCACCCGATAGTGTGGCCGTCGACATCGAGGATCTCAAAATCGCGCTCTGAGAAGAGCCGGTTGATCGACGACACCCAGGTGCGTATCTCGTAATGCTCGTTGACCTCGGGATATCGCAGCATCTCTACGGCTACGCGCGAAAGCACCCAAGTGCCTTGGCGATCAATCAGATTGTCATACCCTATGCCCAATTGGTTGGCGTGGAGGGTTGCCACTTCGATCAGTCGGTTGATAAGCAGGGTTATGGGCATTCGCCTCTCGGGGTTGCACTCGGCAGGTGTCAGAAAGTAGATCTGGGTGAAGATTTTTTCCATGATGTCATTTTTTAGTAAGGTTGTCCAAAAGGCCTTGGCAGGCGTCTTCAATCAGGTCAAGGGCATAGTCAAAGTCTTTGCTATTGCCATAGTAGGGGTCAGGCACGGAGGATGGGCGAGGATGCAGGGTAGAATAGTCGACCATACAGGCAATCTTTTCCCTTGCCTCGGGAGTCGTAGCCATTCGGCGCAGGGCACGCATGTTCTCATCATCCATGCCGATGATGAGGTCAAAATCGCGGAAATCCTTAGCCTTGATCTGGCGGGCGCGATGGGTGAGGTTATAGCCTCGGAGGCTGGCATGCTGGCGCATGCGAGGATCGGGCAAATCGCCGGTATGCCAATTGCCCAGGCCTGCGCTGTCCACCAATATTTGGCCGTCGAGACCGCGTTCTTGCAGCAGGGAGCGCATGACACCCTCGGCGGCAGGGCTTCGGCAGATATTGCCAAGGCATATGAATAGGATGCGAATCGGTCGTTGCGTGTCTTTGTCCATGAATCGTAGAATTTTACTGCAAATTTAGTCTAAATTTTTTATCTGTCAAAAAAAGGCAGTATCTTTGTGGTGGATTTGGGATTTAGTCTTTAGTCTTTGGTCTTCAGTCTTTAGTCTTCAGTAATAATACAATATAATAAGATAATGAGATAATAAGATAATGGGTGTAAATAATATATCGGCCGAGGGGGCCGTAAAGATAGCTCGCAAGGTGACCTGGGTTGGTTTCTGGTGCAATGCAGTGCTGGGAGTGGCCAAGGTGATTGGCGGCATATTGGGCCGAAGCGGGGCCTTGATAGCCGATGGCGTGCACTCATTCTCTGACTTTGTCAGCGACATATTGGTATTGGCTATGGTGGGAATAGCGCGTAGGAAACCCGACCAAGGGCATGAATTCGGTCATGGCAAGTATGAGACAATGGCCACGGTACTGCTCTCCATAGTGCTCATGGCTGTGTCGGTGGTGATATTTATCGAGGCTTTCGAGAAAATCGTGGCAGTGATTCATGGTCAGGAAATACCGCAGCCGGGAGCCATTGCCCTGGCTATATGCGTGATATCCATTGTGGTAAAGGAGTGGCTGTTTCAGTATACGCGCCGTGCCGGCCGCCAGATCCATAGCGAGGCGGTCATCGCCAATGCGTGGCATCACCGCAGCGATGCTTTTTCGTCGATCGCCACACTGATAGGCGTGGCAGGTGCCATGTTCTTGGGCGCTCAGTGGAGAGTGCTTGATCCGATTGCTGCCTTGATAGTGTCGATATTCATTGCCATCGTAAGCGTCAGGCTTGCTGCTCCTGCCCTGAACGAACTGTTGGGCAAATCTCTTCCCGAGGACGAGCAAAGCCTTATCCGGGAGACTCTGCGCAAGGCTCCCGGTGTGATTACTTACCATCATCTGCGCACATGCCGCTCGGGCGCCGACATCATCATCGATCTTCATCTCAAGCTCGATGGCGATCTCACAGTCAATGAGGCTCACGAAATCGCCACTCAGGTAGAGCGTGAAATTCAAGCTCTTTATCCTGATGTCATCGTGATGACCAACACCCACATCGAGCCATACCGAGGCGAACACATCCGCTCCGACGGCTCCTGCGAGGATTAGTCATCATCCAATTGTATCTCTGCCGCCAGAGTATGGGCTTTTCCGGAAAGACAGCATATAAGGCATGACAGGATGCATAACCCCAGCCTCAATTGAATGGGTCAGAAGGCGAATTGGAACATGAAGTCGAAGCGGTGGGCTGAGGCGTGCTCGTGGTTGAAGTTGTGGCGGTCGCCGATAATCCACTCCACGCCGGCCTGAAGGCGCGGGGTAGGCTGGTAATAGACGTTGATGTTGCCGTAGCGGCCATATTTGTATTCGGTGCCTGCCACGCCATTGCGAGCGAAATAGCGCACCTGCCCTACGCTGGCCGAGGTGAACACCTTGTCGCTGAAGAAATATTTCACGCCTGCCGAGGCTGTTCCTGTCCAGGGCGCATAGAGCTTGCCTTCATGTCCAGGGTCGGCCACCAGGTCATAGTTGCCCACTGTGAGGTCGCCCACATGGCTGGCATAGCCCTGGCCGCCATTGACTGTGAAATAGAATTGGAACATCGGAGTGATGTTGATAAGGCCGCTCAGCTGAGCGCCCCAGCCAAAAACATCTTCATTCTTCTCCATCAGCAGGTCGCGGTAGCTGAGCAATCGCGCCATGGCTCCGAGGCGGATATGTGCGCCGTGGCCAAGGCCATATTGCAGATAAGCGGCCAAGTCAGGCACCCAAGGCGAAAGGCTCTTGGTGTTGACATTGTCAGCATCGATGTAGGTCTGCGGCACCTCAAGCGATGCGGCCATCGACCAATGCTTGTTGAAATCATGCAGCCAGCGGATCAGCATGGCCGAAAGGCTTGTCTTGCCATTGCTGCCTCCGCCATCGATGATGGGAGCCTCGGCATCGACATCGCTGAAGGTGGTGGTGGCATAGCCGATAGTCCAGTCATTGACTGTGAAATAAGCCTTCTTAAGCTTGAAATCGATATTGTTGTAGCCGGAAAATTGGCCGAATACATAGGCTTGCACATTGTATCCCAATACGTTGCGGCCCACCATCTTGAGGAATAGGCCGCATCCTGCCGGCGTGCCCTTGAAGTCCTTGCGGTAGAGAGGATTCTTTGGCACTGGTATGAGCGAGGGCATGAACGCATTGGCAGGTACAGCGCCGTCGTAGTCAGCCCATGCTCGCATGCGCACCACGCCGCCGATGCCCAGGGCCAGCTTGGCATCCTTGCTCATAAACATGAAGCATGGGGCCGTAGGATCCTGAAAACTGCGGAATTGGTCGACATAGAACATCTCAATGGCTTCGGCCACCGAGTCGGCATGCGCTTGCTCGCCATTGCCGGCAAATACTATGACATGCTGCTTTTTCATTTCCTCGATTCGCCTCTCCTCAGGGGTGACGGCTTTCTTGTCAGACTCCTTTGAGGGATTTTCAGCAAAACCGGGAAGGCAAATGGCTGCAAGCATGCCAATGCTTAAAAGATATTGCAAAGCTTTCATTTTATTGTAAATGTTGAAACGTTTACAATAAAACATTCTGCCGTTGTAAAGAGTTCGGAAGTGTGCTTTTTATTGAAGCCCTGAGTGAGGACCGGCCGCGCTGTGATGATGATGAATTAACAGGCCAGCTCCCTTTTTGAAGAGCTTGCGCATGCGCAGCAGCACCACACTGATCTTGTCGGCTGCTATGACTACTGTCACAGCTATCAGAATCAGTGCAAGACCAAGCACGTCGCGTGGCGTGAGCCGTTCGCCAAACACAGTGATGCCAAACACCACGGCTGTCAGCGGCTCCAACGCTCCCAGGATGGCTGTGGGCGTAGAGCCGATGGCCGCTATGGCAATCGAGGTGCAGAAGAGCGATACTGCTGTGGGCATCAAGCCCAAGCCTATGGCGCATCCCCATCCGGTAAGATTCACGGGTAGGCTCATCGACTGGTGAAGCAGGGCATTTGCGATAAAGATCAGGGATCCGAACAGAAGCACATACAGGGTAAGCGTGACGGTGGGTATGCGGTTGAGTTCGCCGCGATTGATCCATACCAGGTAAATGGCATATGATAGGGCGCTAAGCATTACCATGAGAGTGCCCACTGCGCTTAGCGTGCCACCATCTTCGCCTTTGTAAAGGCAGAGGATACCCGCAAAGGCTACTGCAATGCAAAGGATGGTGGTCCAGGAGAGTTTTTCGTGGAAAACGCAAGTCATGATCAGGGCCACCATCAATGGGTACACGAAAAGCATCGTGGAGGCGATGCCTGCCGCCATGTAGTTGTAACTTTCGAAAAGCAGCAGGGATGAGAATCCCATCAGAAGGCCCAGGATGGCTACAGGACCAACGGCCCTGCGGGGCAAAGAAAAAGGCTGCTTGCGGCCTGTCACCATGGCCGCCATTATGAGAATGCCGATCAAGTAGCGCAGGAGCAGCACGCTGTTGGCATCCATCCCCTGGGAATAAAGGGGCAGGGCGAAGAGCGGATTCATGCCATAAGTGCAGGCCGCAATTGCGCCCATGAAGTATCCTTTAGCTTTGCTTTGTGCCATCTTGTAGATGTGATATTATTGCTTGGTGTACACGCGGTATTCGCCGGGCTGGAGCGAGTCTGGCAGACTTTCGGCTTCGCCGCTGAAATAATTTGTCATGCCTTCGGCCTTGGGGCCTTCTTTTGTATATGTGAGGGTCTGGGGCTCAGAGCCTAAGTTGGCCATGACGAGCACGGTGCCGTTCTGGTCGGCGCGCTCAAAGATGTAGAGGTCAGGGCTCTGGGTAAGATAGCGCACCATGGGAGCGCCTTCGTTGCCAGCTTTCAGAGCGCTGTAATTGTGCTTCAGGGCATTGAGTTTCTGATAGAATGTGAAGTATTCGTTGCGTGGTTCCCAAGTGGGGGCAGTGTCCTTCTTGAAGAATTCGAATGGGCGGTTGAGGCCAGTCTCCTGGCCGGTGTAGATGAGGGGCATGCCGGGGAGTGTGTAGGTGAGCACAGCGAAGGCTCCCTGCAGGTTGCCCAGGCGTTCAAATTCGGTGCCTTCCCATGAGTTGAGGTCGTGGTTGGTGATCATGTTCATGAGGTAGGTGTCGCCGGGATATTCCACAGCCTGTTTGGCCAGGAGCGAGTCGATGGCAGCGGCGTGCTTTTCGGGGAAGGTGCGCACATTGCCCTCGGCGTCTTTGTATGTGTATTGGCCGGCTGTGGCGGCAATCTCGCTGAAGAGGTCCTTCATCGGCCAATTGTAACCCATGTCGAAGCCATTTTTCTGCAGTTCGGGCTTCGAGGCCTCAGCCAGCATGAAGAGGTCGGGCTTGACAGCCTGGAGCTGTGGGCGTGCCTCATCCCAGAAATCGGTGGGCACTTCGCCTGCCACGTCGCAGCGGAAACCGTCGATGCCTATCTGCTCAAGCCAGAATTTCATGGCATCGATCATGCCGGCGCGCATCTCGGGATTTGTGTAGTCGAGCTTGTAGACATCGGTCCAGTCGTAGATGCCGTGCATGTTGCCGTTTTCGTCTTTGTCATACCAGTCGGGGTGCTCAGCCACCCATACATTGTCGCAGCCGGTGTGGTTGGGCACCCAGTCGATGATTACCTTGAAGCCTTGGTCGTGGGCTTGGCGCACCACATCCTTGAACTGCTCGATTGTGCCGAATTCGGGATTGAAGCCCTTATAGTCGCGCACGGCGTAGTAGCTGCCAAGTTCGCCTTTGCGGTTGAGTTCTGAAATGGGATGCACAGGCATGAACCACAGGATATCCACTCCCAAGTCCTTAAGGCGCGGAAGCTCTCTGGCGAAAGCAGTGACTGTGCCGGAATCGGTGTATTGGCGCAGATTCACCTCATAGATCACAGCATTGCGGCTCCACTCGGGATGCTTCACAGTGGTGAGTGTCGAGTCTTGGGCCTCAGTTTGGGCTTTCTTTGACTTGTTGCCGCCACAGCTTACCAGAAGCACAGCGAAAAATCCGGCAATTGCCGAGAAAAACAGTATTTTTTTCATAACTATCGCAGTTTTTTATTAATCCAGCGCAAAGTTAGCAAAAATTCATCAACCCCTGCATCCCCATCTCAAAATTGCACCCCCTGTGGACACGGGACAGGTTGCCCCGAGCGTTCTGAAACTGCACAAGTATAACACT
>CAYTXF010000030.1:0-31299 GCA_964440745.1 uncultured Bacteroides sp. | reverse complement strand
CGGCCAGAATCGCCAGCAGGGCGGCTACGGCCAGAATCGCCAGCAGGGCGGCTACAACCAGAATCGCCAGCAGGGCGGCTACGGCCAGAATCGCCAGCAGGGCGGCTACGGCCAGAATCGCCAGCAGGGCGGATACAACCAGCAAGGCGGCTACGGCCAGAATCGCCAACAAGGCGGATACAACCAGAACCGCAATCAGAACCGCAACAATCGCAACCAGGGCCGAAATAATAATGGATTCCCCGGCAAGGGCAAGAGCTTCACTCCCCGCCCAAAGGCTGTGGAATATGAAATGCCAATTCCAGATCCCAACGAGGAAATCCGTCTGAACAAGTTCATGGCTAACGCCGGCATCTGCAGCCGCCGCGAAGCTGATGAATTCATCCAGCAAGGCCTGGTAAAGGTCAACGGAGAGGTGGTGACCGAGCTCGGCACCAAGATCAAGCACAGTGATGTGGTGGAATACGATGACAAGGTGGTGGCTCTCGAGAGAAAGTGCTACATCCTGCTCAACAAGCCCAAGGATTGCGTGACCACAAGCGACGATCCCAATGGTCGCCTCACAGTGATGGATCTGGTAAAGGGTGCATGCACCGAGAGAATCTATCCTGTAGGCCGACTCGACCGCAACACCACCGGTGTGCTGCTGCTCACCAATGATGGCGACTTGGCTTCAAAGCTCACACATCCCAAGTACACCAAGAAGAAGATCTACCACGTGTGGACCGACCATGACATCAGCGAAGAGGACATGCAGCGCATCGCCGATGGCATCGAGCTCGACGACGGCGAAATCCATGCCGACGCTATCAGCTATGCCACCGAGAACGATCGCAACCAGGCAGGAATCGAAATCCACAGCGGTCGCAACCGCATCGTGCGCCGCATCTTCGAAAGCCTCGGCTACCATGTGACAAAACTCGATCGCGTATACTTTGCCGGTCTTACCAAGAAGAATCTCCCCCGCGGCCGTTGGCGCTACCTCACTCAGGAAGAGGTCAACTATCTGAAGATGGGAAGCTTCGAATAAAAAATATGAATTTCACCAAGGCGACACGGAGACACGGAGAATCGATCGCTCCACGGAGACAGAGCGGCTCTGTGTCTCCGTGTCGCCTTGGTGAACAACAATAAGATGATGAAACACGAAAAAATCAAGAATATTTTCAACACCCCCGAACTGGTAGGCCAGGATGTAGAGGTGAAGGGCTGGGTGCGCACTCGCCGAGGCAACAAGCAAGTGCAGTTTGTGGCTCTCAACGATGGTTCTACAATCCGCAATCTGCAGATAGTGTTTGACATGTCAAAATTTTCCGATGATGACATGAAGCAGATTACCACCGGCTCGTCGCTGCGCGTCACCGGCAAATTGGTGGAGAGTCAGGGCAAAGGTCAGAGCGTGGAGGTACAGGCCGACGAATTCGAGGTCTATGGCAAGAGCCCCGAAGATTATCCTCTGCAGAAAAAAGGCCATACCCTGGAGTTCCTGCGCGAGAAGGCTCATCTGCGTCCGCGCACCAACACCTTCTCAGCCGTAATGCGTGTGCGTTCGGCTTTGGCTTTTGCAATCCACAAATTCTTCCAGGAGAAAGGGTTCTTCTATCTTAACACCCCGCTGATCACAGCAAGCGACTGCGAGGGAGCAGGCGCAATGTTCCAGGTCACAACTCTTCCTCTCGACAATCTTCCACGCACCGAGGACGGCAAGATCGATTACAGCCAGGATTTCTTCGGAAAGCCTACCTCGCTTACCGTATCGGGTCAGCTCGAGGGCGAGCTCGGAGCTACTGCCCTGGGCGAAATCTACACCTTCGGTCCTACATTCCGCGCTGAGAATTCCAATACGCCTCGCCATTTGGCAGAATTCTGGATGGTAGAGCCTGAGATGGCATTCTACGACATCAATGACAACATGGACTTGGCCGAGGAATTCATCAAGTACTGCATCAAGTACGCCCTCGACAATTGCCGCGAGGACATCGAATTTCTGCAGCAGATGTACGACAAGGATCTGGTAGAACGCCTGGAATTTGTGCTTCACAACGATTTTGTGCGTCTCAGCTACGGCGAAGGCGTGAAGATCTTGGAGGAAAGCAAAAAGAAATTCGAATTCCCAGTGCATTGGGGCACCGATCTCCAGAGCGAGCATGAGCGCTATCTGGTGGAAGAGCATTTCAAGAAGCCAGTGATTCTGACTGACTATCCCAAGGAAATCAAGGCATTCTACATGAAGCAGAATGAGGACGGCAAGACCGTGCGCGCCATGGACGTGCTTTTCCCGAAGATTGGCGAAATCATTGGCGGCAGCGAGCGCGAGGCTGATTATGACAAGCTGAAGCAGCGCATCGACGAGCTCCACATCCCTGACAAGGACATGTGGTGGTACCTCGACACACGCAAGTACGGCACTGTGCCGCATAGCGGCTTTGGCCTTGGATTCGAGCGCCTGGTGCTTTTCGTTACTGGCATGCAAAATATTCGCGACGTCATACCTTGGCCCCGATATCCCAAGAGCGCAGAATTCTAATCGCCAATGACTCGCTCAGATGAAGGAGTCGTTGAACATACAGCAACAGCAGCAGCTGACGCAGCGCCTTTCGCCGCGTCAGCTGCAGTATGTCCGTCTGCTTGAGATGACAGGACCCGAAGTGGAGGCAGAGGTGCAACTACAGCTTGACGACAATCCGGCCCTGGAATCAATCGACGCCTACGAGGCTACCTCAGATGCCGAGCAACAGCCCCAAGCCGACGAATCGGTGATGGACATGGCACCCGACGAAGATCCGGCCGATGTGGCTCATCCATCCAGTGGCTCTGCAAGAAGCGATGTCAGCGGGTGGCAGATTGCGGCTGACGGTCCCGACTTGTGGTCGGCCCTCAATCATCAGTTGGGCGAGTTGGAATTAGACCCCTCTCTGAAAAAATTGGCCATCTACATAGTTGGAAATATCGATGCCAATGGCTACCTCAATCGCAGCCAGCAAGCCATCGCCGACGATTATGCCATCACAACCGGAGTCGACGTCTCATATGAGCAGGTGGCCAAGGCTATCGAAATCATCCAGCGGCTTGATCCGGCCGGGGTGGGAGCGACCGATTTGCGCCAATGCCTGCTATTGCAATTGGAGCGCAAACGCCCTGTGACATTTGCCTTGAAGGTAGCCATCGAGATTGTGCGTGACTACTTCGACCTCTTCTCAAAGAAGCACTATGAGCGCATGCAAGCCCAGCTTGGCATCGATGACACCGAGGAGCTGCGCAAGGCAATTGACCTGATCCTGACCTTGAATCCCAAGCCTGGATCAGCCTTTGAGGGCAACAGTGTGACTCGAGCCGGGCAGATTACCCCGGATCTTGTGCTCGAAGAGCTGGACAATGGCCGATACAGCCTGTCTCTGACAAGCGGCTTGCCACAACTCCAGATAGAGAAGAGCTTTGTGCTCGATGACAATTGGCAGCCACGCACCCAGGGAGAGAAAGAGGCGCAGGCTTTCATCAAGCTCAAGCGCGATGAGGCCGAGGCTTTCATCTCTGCCCTCAAGCAGCGCGGCAGCACACTGATGCAGGTGGCGCAAGCCATTGTGGCTCGCCAGAAAGCCTTTTTTCATACAGGCGACAAATCAGTGCTGCGCCCCATGATATTGAAGGACATTTCCGCCGACACGGGCATGGATCTTTCTATGATATCGCGAGCTACCGCAGGAAAATACATTGCCACGCCCTTAGGATGCTATCCGCTGAAAATGTTTTTCAACGAGGCTCCGCAGGACGACGATGACACATCCACGCATCAGCTGATGCATGCCCTGCGTCAGGTCATAGAGGCTGAGGATCCCAAGCGGCCCCTTAGCGATGAGGCCTTGGCCGCTGAGCTTGCCAAGCAGGGCTTCAGCATAGCCCGGCGCACTATTACTAAGTATCGAGAAAAAATGGGTATCCCTGTGGGGAGACTGCGTAAAAAACTATAATTTGAGACTCATGTACACATCTTCTGAAACCTCACAAAAAAAGTGGCTTGAAACAGTCTCGCTCACGCTATCTGCCGTGTTTTCGCCCATCCTGGTGCCAACATATGCCTGCGCTGTGGCCTTTTGGATCACGCCTCTGGCATATTTGCCCGAGCGCACGCGCCTGCTGGTATCCATCATCATATTCTTGCTGACAGCGGCCTTCCCGATGGCCACTATTATATTTCTGATAAAGACAGGCAAGGTGAGCGATGCCGCACTTAGCAACAAGCGCGAGCGAGGCATACCCTATGTGCTCACCTCAATCAGCTATTTGGCGGCAGCCACCTATTTAGGCTTTCAGCATGCCCCTCATTGGCTCACTTTTTTCTTCGCAGGCGCTTGCTTCGCCTGCTTGCTGGCTTTGGTGATCAATACAGCCTGGAAAATAAGCGCGCACGCTACCACTATGGGAGGCCTTTGTGGCATGATCCTATTCATTGCGCTTAACAATCTGGGCGTAGTGTGGACTATGTGGTGGATTTCTGGGGCCTTTTTGCTCACGGGTGCCGTATGCTCGGCGCGCCTCTATCTCCATAGGCATTCTCCGGCTCAGGTGTATGCCGGGTGGATTATGGGAATCCTGGTGGAATATTTCTTTATGGCATTTTAGACAAGCATTCATATCCAATACATCAATCATAACAGAATATCAACTTAACTCTAAACATATGAAACCTGCAGTAAGCATCATAATGGGAAGCACATCGGATCTTCCTATCCTAAAAAAAGCGGCCGACTTCTTGGAGCAAATGGAAGTGCCTTTCGAAATGAATGCCCTCAGCGCTCACCGCACACCTGCTCAGGTGGAAGATTTTGCCAGCCACGCCCATGAGCGCGGCATCAAGGTGATCATTGCGGCTGCCGGAATGGCAGCGGCTCTTCCCGGTGTGATTGCTGCCCTGACTCCGCTGCCTGTGATAGGCCTGCCAATCAATTCTTCGCTTGATGGCATGGATGCTCTGCTGTCGATCGTGCAGATGCCCCCGGCAATACCAGTGGCAACCGTCGGCATAAATGCTGGCCAGAACGCTGCAGTGCTCGCAGTGCGCATATTGGCTCTTGGCGATCAGGAGCTGGCACAGCGCTACGACAAATTCCGCGCCTCGCTTACCGACAAGATCGTAAAGGCTAATCAAGAACTTGATCAAATATCTGATTACAAGTACAAATGTTAGATTTTAACTATAAGCGCCGACCAACTCATGAGGTGCGCATCGGAAAGGTGAAGATAGGCGCTGACAATCGCATCGCGCTGCAGTCGATGACCAATACCCCGACCATGGATGTGGAGCGGTCAGTGGCTCAAATCGAGCGCATAGCCGACGCTGGAGGCGAAATAGTGCGCCTTACGGCTCAGACTGTGAATCATGCTCGCAATTTGGGCAAAATTGAAGAAAAGATCAAAGCCGACGGCTATGATGTGCCGTTGGTGGCCGACATACATTTCACTCCCGATGCAGCATTCGAAGCCGCCAAGTGGGTGGAGAAAGTGCGCATCAATCCCGGCAATTTTGTGGATCCGGCCCGCACTTTCAAAACCCTGGAATACACTCCCGAGGAATATCAGGCCGAGCTTCGCAGAATCGAGGACAAGCTGGTGCCTCTGATTGAGCTATGCCGCGTGAGGAATGTGGCCCTGCGCATTGGGGTAAACCACGGATCGCTTAGCGACCGCATCATGAGCCATTATGGCAATACCCCCAGCGGCATGGTGGAGTCAGCTATGGAATTCTTGCGCATCTGCAAGCGAGAAGGCTTTGACCAAGTGGTGATTTCCATCAAAGCCTCTAACGTGGGCGTCATGGTCGAGACAGTAAGGCTGCTTGCCCGCACCATGGCTGCCGAGGGGATGGACTTTCCCCTCCATTTGGGCGTGACCGAGGCCGGCGACGGAGAAGACGGCCGCGTGAAATCAGCTCTCGGCATTGGCACACTCCTTAGCGAGGGCATTGGCGACACCATCCGCGTATCGCTCAGCGAGGCTCCAGAAGCTGAAATACCTGTGGCAAAAAAATTAGCCGACTATGTAGCCACTTTTTCCAAGGGCCAACCAATTGAAACGCTTGATTTGCCTGATTTCAATCCTCTGGCACCCGTAAGGCAGCCGGGTGAGAACGACGGAGTGGTGGGTGAGGGACAGACAGTGAAGGTGATAGGGCTCGACCTGCAACCCGGCGAGATACCGGCCGACGCTGTAGTGCTGGAGACCTCCAATGTCAATGCGCCAAATGACCTCAAGGCGCAAGGACTCGCCCTCAGAGCAAAAGGCAACAAGGCTCCGATAGTGCTCAAGCGTTCTTATCCGGCTGATAAGAGCTTGGATGACATTACCATTGAGGCCTCGGTGGATCTGGGAGCCCCCTTGATGGCCGGACTTGGCGATGCCCTCTGGATTGAAGCACCCCATATTGCTCAGAAAGATCTCAACTCGCTGGCTTTGACACTGCTGCAGGCAGCGCGTCTGCGCATTAGCAAGACCGAATACATATCATGCCCCAGTTGCGGACGCACGCTTTTCGAGCTGACTGATGTCTTGGCTAAAGTAAAAGCTGCAACCAGCCATTTGCCAGGCCTTAAAATCGCTGTGATGGGCTGCATAGTGAATGGCCCGGGCGAAATGGCCGATGCCGACTATGGCTACGTAGGAGCCGGTGTGGGCAATGTAAGCCTTTACAAGGGGAAAGAGTGCAAGGTAAAGAACATACCGGCAGAGGATGCTCTCCCACTGCTGATACAATTGATAAAAGACAACGGCGATTGGCAAGATGCGCAGTGAGAAGACAAATGCTAAGATAGGGTATCTTCCCAATGGTTTGCGCGTGGCTTGGCGCCGCGTGCCAGGGAGCTCTGTCGAATATTGCGGCTTGGTAGTGAGAGCTGGAAGCCGCGATGACGGCAGCGACGCCCATGGCTTGGCTCATTTCGTGGAGCATACCATCTTCAAAGGCACCCAGCGCCGTTCTTCATGGCATATCATCAACCGCATGGAAAGAGTAGGGGGCGAATTAAATGCATACACTACCAAGGAAGAGACGGTAGTGTATACAGCCGCTCCCACTGGCAATCTTTCGAGAGCGATGGAACTGCTGTCGGATTTGGTGATACATTCCCGCTTCCCTCAGCGCGAGCTTGACAAGGAGCGCGAGGTTGTGGCTGATGAGATCAACAGTTATCTTGACACTCCATCTGAGGCTGTTTACGATGATTTCGAGGAGCTCATCTTCGCTGGCACGCCATTAGCCCATAATATTTTAGGCAATCTAAGAGCACTTGACACCTTTGATTCGCAGATGTGTCAGAGTTATCTCCACAGATGGTACGTTGCTGACAATATGACCTTCTTCTATCTGGGCTCAGCCAGCTGCGAGCGGGTGCTCGCCATGGCTGAGAAATATTTTGCCGATTTGGCTCAGCATGGAGCTCCTCATGTGCAAGCTTCTTTGCCCCAGGCCACACAATTCTCCTCTAAAAAGAGCATCGGCAGTCATCAGGCCCATACCGTGCTGGGCGCGGTGATTGGAGGAATATATGCGCCCAATCGCCATGCGATGGCACTGCTCACAAATATCTTGGGAGGTCCCGGTATGAATTCTCTGCTCAATGTGCAGCTCAGAGAGAAGCGCGGCCTTGTCTATTCCGTGGAGGCCTCCACGGGCCTTTACACTGACTGCGGCCTGTTCACTGTATACTACGGCTGTGATCCGAGCGACGATGAGAAATGCGAAGCTCTGGTGAGAGGCCAGATTTCCGACCTGGCCAATAGCAAACTCAGTCAGCGAGTGCTATTGGCTGCGAAGAAGCAATATTTGGGACAGTTGGCCGTGGCTCACGACAATCGTGAAAGCTTGGCCATAAGCACAGGACGTTCGGCCCAATATTTCGGCCATTTGTTAAGCCCTGCGGAGCTTATCGAGAAAATAAACGCAGTTACGACAGATGACATCGCCGAGGCTGCCAATGAGCTGCTCAATCTGTCAAAACTCACATTGGAATAGAGGGTTATGAAAATCGAAGAGAAATACATGCGACGAGCGCTGCAACTGGCGCGCAAAGGAGCCCCAAATGTATCGCCTAATCCGATGGTGGGAGCTGTGATCGTGTCAGATGATGGCATGATTTTAGGTGAAGGCTACCACCGGAAATGCGGTGAGGCGCATGCCGAGGTCAATGCCATCAATGCCGTAGCTGACAAGAGCCGGCTCAAGGATAGCACTATGTATGTGACTTTGGAGCCATGTTCGCATTATGGGCGTACCGGACCATGCACTGACCTGATTATTAAGGAGGGCATACCTCGGGTAGTGGTAGGCACTCGCGATCCCTTTGAGAAGGTCAATGGCACAGGCATTGACAAGCTCATCAATGCTGGCGTGGAGGTGGAAGTTGGCATCATGGAAAAAGAGTGCCGTGCTCTTAATGCTATCTTTTTCACAGCCCACACTTTGCATAGACCCTTCATCCTGCTCAAATGGGCTCGAAGCGCCGACGGTTTTCTTGATTTCAAGAGAGACGTCCATCAAGTGGCCGCTCAGATTTCTTCTCCGTTGACCCGCATGTTCACTCACCGCATGAGGGCATTGGCCGATGCCATAATGGTTGGATCCAACACAGTCATAGCTGACAATCCGCGCCTTGATTGTCGTCTATGGCCTGGCCCATCGCCTAAAATTGTGATCTCGGATAGGCGCCATCGCCTTGACGGCTCTTATCGTGTGATGGCCACCGATCCCATAATCTTTACCGAGGATACCCCCCTTGAAGAGATGATGCTCCAGCTCTATCAGCGAGGCATCACATCATTGATGGTCGAGGGAGGCGCTCAGCTCCTGAGCGCATTTCTGAAAGAGCGATTGTGGGACATAATCAGGGTTGAGACGGGCCCTATGGCATTCGGCAACGAGGGCTCAGTCCGAGGTCCCGACACCTTCGGTTTGGACCCTGTGAAAATTACTGAAATCGAAGGTCAAATCGTAAAATACTATACTCAAAACCCACTTTTTGACGTTAAAAACCTATAAATAATTATAAAAATGCAAGATTTAGTCTAAACTCTTTGTTGATTTGGCTTGTAAAGTTTAATTTTGCAGATTGAAACTATTTTATGTTCATGACAAAGAAACTAATTTTGCCATCAGTGTTGGCGCTGGCCATTTCAGCGCTTCCCTCATGCAATGAATCGAGCTCCGAGTATGAGTACACTTACTCGTCCTCTGTACTGGTGTCAGCTTTTTCGCTGACTCAGGATGACGACGTCTTAGACAGTTTGCAAAACGTATATTTCTCCATCGATCTGGAGAGCGCACAGATTTTCAATGCTGATTCTCTGCCTTATGGTACCAATACTTCGCGCCTGATACCGTCGATTACCTATGAATCCACAGCATCGGCAGTGCAGCTGGAATTTCCTCGCGAAGGCATGACTGACTCGATAGTCAACTATCTTACCAGTAGCACCGACTCGATCGACTTCTCCTTAGGTCCGGTAAAGCTCAAGATAACGTCCCAGTCAGGCACTGTAGAGCGCACTTACGAAATCAGGGTAAATGTGCATCAGACCAAACCTGACACCCTGGCATGGAACACAATAGAAAGCGCCCCGCTGCCTACTGATTTCACGAAAATCGATGCGCAGCGCTCCGCTATGCTCCAAGGACAATATTATTGCCTGAGCAAAAGCAATGGCAAGTATTGCCTGGCACAGACCTCCACTCCCGATGACCCCAAGTGGACCACAAGGGAAATCGCTCTTCCATTTGATGCTGATGTCAATACATTGCGACAGAGCGACAACTCCCTGTACATGCTTTCTACCGATGGCACCCTCTATGTCAGCACCAATTGCCAGGAGTGGACTGCTACCGAAGCAGTATGGAGCTACATCTACGGAGCCTATGGCGATCAGATCTTAGGATGCAGTCAGCAGGGAGGAGTCTGGACCATCTGCTCTTATCCCGACATGCAGCAATGGACAATGCCTGCGGGCTTCCCAGTAAGCGGCTCGTCGGTGCCAAATGTATATGACTTGCAGATGGGCCTGAAGCCGCAACTTGTGATGGTTGGCGGTCGCGATGCCGACGGCAACTTGCTGCGCACCTCGTGGGCTTTCGATGGCGAAAGTTGGGCCGACATTTCACGCGCTGCACTGCCTGAAGCAGTGGAGCAGATGGCTGTGCTCGATTATGACCTTTTCAGCGTGTCATCCTCCACCTGGGCTCCCGTGCAGTATCCGGCTCTGGTGGGCATTGGAGGCCTTTGTGAAGACGGAATCCACCGCACTGTGGTGTATTCCAAGGACTGGGGCATGACTTGGGCTGAAGCTCCCGATTTGATGCAGCTTAGCGATGAAGTGCCCGTGTACTATGGCTCTTCGGCCTTTGTATACTCTACCACCATGCATCTTAGCCGCAACTCGCAGGGATGGAGCGAGATGGCAGTGAAGAAGCTCTATCCTCATTGCACGATGCTTCTGCCAAATGCTCGCCAAAGCCGTGTCACCGAGGCGATTACCCAGTGGGAATGCCCGGCCATTTATCTCATGGGCGGCTATGAGGCCGATGGCACTTGCGCAGATGAGATTTGGCGCGGAGTGATTTTGCGATACACATTCGATCCAGTATATTAAGAGACAGAATAAAAGCCCTTGCGACGCTTAGCTTACATATTAATCATGGCGTGGTTGTCGGCCTTAGCAGCCAGTGCCCAGGAAGCCCCCTATAAGTTTGACATAGGCGGCGGAGTGGGCATGAGCGGATATTTGGGCGACGCCAATACCTCGTCATTGCTCAAGCATCCAGGCTTCACAGCAGAGGCTGGCATGCGCTATCTGCCTAATGTGAGGTGGGCTTTCCGCGGTGTCCTGGGATTGACTACTCTGAGCGGCAATTCGGCCGATATGGAGAATGTCTTTCCTGACAACATCGACTACAGTTTCAGCTCTACGGTCTATTCGCTGGATCTGAGAGCCGAATTCAATTTTTTGCCTTATGGAATAGGGGAGACATACAAGCGGCTTAGCCGCATCTCGCCTTATTTGGTCTTAGGAGTGGGCATGGCTGTGGCTAATTGCGAAGGCAATACCACTGCAGCCTTGTCAATGCCTATGGGAGCTGGAGTTAAGTACAAGCTAAAGCCTCGTCTTAACCTCTCAGCTGAGTTTACTATGACGAAGATATTCAGTGACAAGGTCGACGGACCCACTCTCGACGATCCACTGGGCATTAAAACCTCTTTTTTCAAGAATACTGACTGGATGTCGCGCCTTACGATAGGAATCACCTATGAATTTGGCGAGAGATGCCAGACATGTCATTATCAAGATTAGCAGCTATGAATCATAAGCAAGAAGCAGAACTCAAACCAGTGCCCACCCATGTGGCAATCATCATGGATGGCAACGGCAGATGGGCAAAGAGCCATGGATTGGAACGCAGCGCGGGCCATGTAGAAGGCGTCAACACTGTGCATCGCATCACTCAGGCAGCTTCCGACATGGGCGTGAAGTATCTCACGCTTTATGCCTTCTCCACCGAGAATTGGAATAGGCCCCAGGATGAGGTCGACGCTCTGCTCAATCTGATATCTATTGCCCTGGAGCGCGAGACTCCTGCCTTGATAGAAAATAATGCCCGGCTCCAAATCATAGGCGATATCGACCGCATGCCAGCAGATGCGCGTGCACGCCTGAATCGCAGCATTGAAGCCACTTCCAAGGGCACAGGTCTGACCGTAGTGGTGGCTTTCAGCTATTCTTCACGTTGGGAAATCACGCGCGCTTGTGCAAAAATCGCTCAGGAAGCCATAGAGGGAAAAATCAACCCGGCTGAAATCACCGACGAGGTTGTGAGTCAGCACCTGACTACCGCGCCTTATCCCGATCCCGACTTGCTAATCCGCACCGGAGGCGAAATGCGCGTAAGCAACTTCTTGCTTTGGCAGATCGCTTATGCTGAAATCATAGTTTCACCTACTTATTGGCCCGACTATTCAGTAGAAGAATTCAAGGAAAACATTGATGCTTATCGAGGCCGCGAACGACGCTTTGGCCGCACAAGCGAGCAGGTGAGCACCGAGAAATAAACCAACATCAACACGATTGCAAATAATAAACCAACCTCAATGCTACAAGCACGAGAATACACGAGCAAGATAATTACTGACGGAATCAAGGCCATCGGCAAATCAATGCGCATGGTCATCACCCTTCTTATCGTATTAGGAATAGCTCCACGCATATTTGCTCAGACTGAAGCCCAGCAAGACACCATCTTCAATCCTACCATACTGTACACAGCCATGCCCCATACATATGAAATTGCCGGCATTACTGTGAGCGGTGCGCCTAACTATGATGATTTTACGATCATTGGCTATTCAGGCTTAAAGATAGGGGAAAGGGTGGAGATCCCCGGTCAGGAAATCACTAACGCAGTAAAGCGCCTGATGCGTCAAGGCCTTTTCGCACAAGCCCAAATCAAGGTAGAGAAGATCTACGGCGACAAAGTATGGCTCGAATTCGCATTGCGCACACAGCCTCGCATCTCCGAAATCAACTACATAGGCATGAAGAAAGGCGAGCGCACTGATATTCAAGAAAAGCTGCAGCTCATGAAGGGCAACCAGATTACCCAGAATATTGTGAATCGTGCTGAAGGCATCATCAAGAAATATTATTCCGACAAGGGCTTTGGCAACGCCGATGTGAAGATTAATCTGAGAGAGGATCTTTCGGCTCCCAACGAAATGATCGTAGACATCACCGTGGATCGCCATGACAAGGTGAAGGTGCATAAAATCTACGTAGAGGGCAATGAGGTGTTCAGCGACCGCAAGGTGCGCAACACCATGAAGAAAACTAACGAAAAGGGCGATATCCGCAATCTCTTCAAGCAGAAGAAGTTTGTGGAAAATGATTACGAGGACGACCTCAATCGCATCATTGAAAAGTACAACGAGAATGGTTATCGCGATGCCCGCATCGTAAAGGACAGCGTAGTGCCTTACGATGAGAAGAGCGTGGATGTGTACCTGACCATTGAGGAGGGCGACAAGTATTACATCCGCGACATACAATGGGTGGGCAACACCATCTATCCCAGCCAATATCTTGATGCTTTCTTGGACATGCGTCCGGGCGACGTGTACAATCAGAAGCATCTCAACAAGCGCCTCCAGGAGGACGATGACGCTGTGGCAAACCTCTACATGGATAATGGCTACCTCTTCTTCAACGTGGTGCCCATTGAGAAGGAAGTGGAGAACGACTCGATTTCTCTCGAAATGTATGTGATGGAGGGCCCGCAAGCTCGCATCAACAATGTGGTAATCAATGGTAACGACCGCCTGTATGAAAAGGTGATTCGTCGAGAGCTTCGCGTAAAGCCCGGCAACCTCTTCTCAAAGAGCGACCTTATGCGTTCGGCTCGTGAAATCGCACAGATGGGCCACTTCAACCCGGAAAATATGGACATCAAGCCGGAGCCCGATCAGGAAAACGGCACTGTTGACATTATCTTCAATCTCGAGTCGAAAGCCAACGACCAAGTGGAATTCTCCATGGGTTGGGGACAGTCGGGCGTTATCGGAAAGCTGGCATTGAAGTTCACCAACTTCTCGATAAAGAATCTGTTCTATCCGAGCACATATCGCGGCATCATACCTCAGGGCGAGGGCCAGACTTTCACGATATCGGCTCAGACCAACGCTCGCTATTATCAGGCATACTCGGTATCATTCCTGGATCCATGGTTTGGCGGCAAGCGCCCGAATTCGCTTTCAGTATCTGCCTATTACAGCCGTCAGACGGGTATAAATTCCAGCTATTACAACAATAATTATTACAACTACTATAATAATTATTATTACGGCTACGGCAGCAGCTATTACAACAACTACTATCAGAATTCATACGAGAGTGCCTATGACCCCAACAAGCTTCTGCAGATGGTGGGCATTAGCGTGGGCTTCGGCAAGCGTCTGAAGTGGCCTGATGACTATTTCACATTCACAGCCGAATTGGCCTACAACTGGTATTATCTGAAGAATTGGGAATACCTCCCATACATGAGCAATGGCAGCAGCAACGCTTTGGTGCTGGGCTTGACCCTGTCGCGCACATCGATCGACAATCCTCTCTACACGCGTTCGGGTTCGATGTTCTCGCTGAGCTTGCGTCTGACTCCTCCGGCTTCGCTCTTCGGAAAGAAGGACTGGAAGGCATTGGCTGAGCGCACCGGCATAGATTATGAAAGCGGCTATCTCTATGGCACCCAGGATGAGGAAGCCACAAAGCAGCTCTACAAATGGATCGAGTATTGGAAACTCAAATTCACCAGCCGCACCTACACTCCTCTGGCCAATGCTGACGGTCAGTGGACCCCGGTGCTTATGACACGCGCCGATTTCGGTCTTCTTGGCAGTTACAACAAGTATCTTAAGTCACCTTTTGAGACATTCTATGTGGGTGGTGATGGCATGAGCGGAAGCTACACTTATGCGACAGAAACAATCGCATTGCGTGGTTATGACAATGGTGACCTTACCCCATACAGCAACGGCTACGCCTACACAAGATTTGGACTCGAGCTCCACTTCCCGCTGATGCTGCAGACTTCCACTACCATCTATGCCCTTGGATTCTGCGAAGGCGGTAATGCCTGGACCTCAGTAGGCAAATTCAATCCCTTCCAGCTTAAGCGAAGCGCTGGTGTCGGCGTGCGCATCTTCCTGCCTATGGTCGGCATGATGGGTATCGACTGGGCCTATGGCTTCGATTATGTCAATGGCTCTAAGGGTGGCAGCCACTTCCACTTCATCTTAGGTCAGGAATTCTAATATGGGATTTGGGATTTAGGATTTGGGTTTTGGGATTTGGGATTTGGAATGTCTAAATTCATATTCGATTAAACCAAATTACCGAATATTTGTCTATAATATATACACATTTTATAGATAAACACTGTAATGAAAAGAACAATACTATTCGCTCTGATAGCGGTTGCATGCATCCTTGGCGCTCGGGCTCAGAAATTCGCTCTGGTCGATATGGAATACATACTTAAGAATGTGCCTGCCTACGAGATGGCTAACGAACAGCTTAACCAGCTTTCCCAAAGATGGCAGAAAGAGGTTGAGGCCGTGGGCACCGAGGCTCAGAACATGTATCAGAATTTTTTGGCCGACAAGGTCTTTCTGACCGATGAGCAGGTGAAGGCCCGCGAGCAGGAAATTGTGGCAAAGGAAAAGGAAGCCACCGAACTGCGCTATAAGTATTTTGGTCCCGAAGGCGAGCTCTACAAAAAGCGTCAGAGCCTGCTGAAGCCGGTGCAGGATGATGTGTACAATGCCATCAAAAAGGTGGCTGAGGAGCGCGGTTATCAGGCTATTTTCGACCGCGCATCATCAAGCGACATCATTTACGCCTCGCCAAGAATAGATGTTAGCAACGAAGTGCTTGCAAAATTGGGATATTCCAATTAATTTTGCTAACTTTGCACTCGAATTGTGAAATACCATTTTGAAATCAAATAATACACATACAATTATGATCAAAAAATTCATTGTAGCGATTGTTCTGGCCCTGCCATTGAGCATTTTCGCTCAAAAATTCGGCATTGTCGACATTGAGCCCGTGCTCACCGGTATGCCTGAATACACCGCAGTTCAAACTCAGATGGAAGCTGCTTCCTCTAAGTATCAGACTGAATACGAGAAGCTGAAAGAGGAAATGAACAAGAAATTTACTGAGCTGCAGGCTCTGGATCAGGATGCCACTACTCCTCAGAGCATCAAGGAGCGCCGCTATCAGGAAATTCAGGACCTCGACAATAAGATACAGCAGTTTGCCAACACAGCCCAGCAGGATCTGGCACGTCAGCAGCAGCAGCTCATGGCTCCCGTAGAGCAGAAGCTCCAGGATGCCATCAAGTCGGTAGGCCAGGAAGGCAATTTCACATTCATCTTCCAGAAGGGCATCGCTCTTTATGATGGTTCTACAGTGATCGATGTCACCAACGATGTGAAAGCCAAGCTTGGCGTGAAATAAAATCAGCACAGCATAAAAAATCCCGAGCCGCGCGGTTCGGGATTTTTTTATGCCTTTATCTGCGAAAGTCTATCAGATAGCCATCGAGGTCAAAGAGCAGCAAGATGCCATCGGGATAGCTCCAGCCTTCGGCCAAGCCTCCGCGCGTGGGGAGCTGTCGTATGCTTTGCGGCGATCCTAAAGCCAGGCGGCATTCGTCGCGGCTCATATTCAGAGCAACCCGGGATTTCTGTATCAGAGCCCAATTCTCATTGGATATCAGGGGGTATTTGAGTCGTGGATTGTCGAAGGCGAGGAGAGTGTCGAAATTGCGAGTGGAGTTGCGCTGATTGCCCACTGTCATGTACATCGAGTATAGGCCCTCTTTCTCATCGGTGGAAAAGACAATTCTTATTGGGTACACCGAATTGCCTGGGAGCACCTTCTGGATGTCGACGGGCACATATCGCAATCCATTGACCGACTGCTCTCCATCAGCACTGTACCATAGTGGAGAAATCGAGTAAAAGCGCTTGCCCTGGATTATGGAGGCCACATTGTCAATCACATCGTGTTCTATTGTGAAGGGCACCTCCAATTGTTGTCGCTGGCCGATTTCCTCAAATGGCGTGTTGAGGCGATAGAAGAGGTGACCACCTTGGGGCGAGAGGAATTCAATCTCTGTTACTTGTTCGCCTGTGACGGATGTTACAGGGTACATGTCTTGATAGACAATGTCCTGGCCATATAGATTGTCCTTGTCGGGGCTCGACTGTGAAGTGAAGATGATTGAAATCTTTGGATCAGTCACATAGAACAATTTCCCTTTCTCCCATTGTGAAGGGGCTTGAGGCCCGATATTTGCCAAATAGCGCTGCTCGGATGAGACGGAGATATGCTCTTTCTTCACATCCTGAGCAGTAATTTTGGGAGTGCTTTCTACGCCGGTAAAACAGCTTGAAAAGCACAGGAGTAGGGCCGCTGGTACGATATGCTTATGAAAAATGTCCATTTGTCAGAAATTATTCACAAAGTTAGCCATTAATTCTGACATTCTGACCAATTATAACATGTTTTCACATCTCATTCTCTCCCCAGCTTACAATTTAACCAAAGGAGGGAAAGGCTCAAGACGAATTTTGTATGTTTTGACGAGAATCAACGGATTAACGAAAATCAACGGATTAGGGGTGGAGGAGGTAGGTGACGATCGAGCGGGCCGGGATGATGGTGGAGGCGGAGGAGGGGAAGGGAGGAAGGGGCTTAAGGTTGGCGTCACCTTTGGAGGTCAGGTAGGGCTGGACGGCGATGACCTGAGTGGAGTCCTGCGAAAGAGCCTGGGTGAGGTCAAGAGCGAGGGGGAGGTCTTCGTCGGCATAGTTGACCACGACGATGGCCAGGGAATTGTCAGGGTTTTTGTAGGCTGATGCCATTAGGCCTACGGGATCGGTGATGTCGAGACCGTCGGCGCGACTGACATCTATTCTTACGGCACCTGGCCTTACAAAGCGGCTGTAATTGCCCAGAGCCCACATCAGTTTCGAGTCATAGACTTGGCCAGAAAGCAGGTCGCGACTGGGCTCCATATAGATGAGACCATCCTTATAATTGCCTCCGGCAGCCCTCCACCATGACCAGCTGCGAGCATCAGCGCGCACCATGTCGTGATGAATCACGCGAGCCACATACAGGGCCGTCTTCATCGAGCGGTCAAAGCCACCACCGCCATTAAGTTCGTCGTCATTGCCCATGATGCAAACCTCAGTCTGCCAGAAACCGATGCCGCGCGAGGCTATGGTGTCGCGCAGGGTGTCGCGGATGGCTTTGAGGTCCCACATGGGAGTATTAGTCCAATAACTGTGGCCTGCCATTATTTTAGCCACGTTAGGCACATCGCCCACATAAGTGTCAATACTATCAGGAGTGAACAACGCTTGGATGGCATATCCTCGTTGCCAATCAGCCACATGAGTCGAATACATGCAGCGGTAATCGCTCGATTCATTGACAAGAATCTGTGTGGGCAAGCCTCTGCGCTGAAATTCCTTGCCTGTCAGGCGCACTACCTTGGCCAGTTCCCGGTTTGTAGCCGGTGAGCCTTCCTGCTTAGGGCCTAACCAGTTCCAATGCCCGTCTGGCTCATTTACAGGGCACAGATAATCGAAAGTGATTCCATCATGTTGAGCCACTCCTTCGACCACGTCGGCCAAATACTGGGCAAAAGGCTCATAGCAGTCAGCCTTAAGATTGAGAGTGCCTCCGCGGCCAGTGTTGGTGGCGAGCCCATTCTCTGTCATTTGCACAGGTGGCGAATTCAGAAACGCGATTTTTACCGGCACGCCCTGCTCCACAGCCTGACGCAAAAACCACCGCTGACCCTTTAGCTTATCCCAGTCGTAGGCCGAGCCGTCGGGCACAAGAAATCCTTCCTGACGATTCCAGAGGCCATAAATCTGCGAGTCCTCGCCCTGCTCCTGGCTGCCAGCACCCACGTTGAACCTCCACATCGACAGACCTATGCCCAGAGGTTGCCCGTCGGAATCATTTTCTTGAGAAAAAAGCCAGTCGGCCACTTGGCATCTTGCCGAATCGGGCCATAAGCCAAGCCACTGCATCGTCCAGCAGTCAGAGGCGCCAAAACCATCGATTCCCTGATATTCAGCATCAGGGTTAATCTTAAGCGTTACAGCATTGGCGGTAAAGGAAACGGATAATAAAGTAACAGCCAGAGACATGGGCATGATGGTCTTGTGGCAGCCATCTGTGACTTTGCGGAGGAAATTCATGGGTGAGGATAGGTATAAGTAGAGGGATAATTGTATTTAAATGAGAAAGAAAGCTCGAGAGCTGACACAGACCTCGAGCTTTCTTGAATGTTTTCTTTACGAAAGTTTGTGGATGATGAGGCCTGAGCGGAGCTTAGGCTCAAACCAGGTTGTCTTGGGAGGCATGATATTGCCGGTGTCGGCAATGTCCATGAGCTGCTTCATCGATACTGGATAGAGAGCCAGAGCAGCTACCATCTCGCCATTGTCCACGCGGCGCTTGAGTTCGCCAAGGCCACGGATTCCGCCCACGAAATCTACGCGGTGACTGGTGCGCAGATCCTGGATGTCGAGCAGATCGCGAAGTATGAGATTCGAAGAGATAGTCACATCGAGCACTCCGATGGGATCATTGTCGTCGTAGGTGCCGGGCTTTGCGGTGAGCGAATACCAGTGGCCGCCAAGATAGAGCGAGAAATTGTGCAAGCCCGTGGGGCGATATTCCTCGGTGCCCATGTCCTTCACCTCAAAGTTCTCTTTGATCTTATCCAGGAATTGCTCGGGAGTCATGCCATTGAGATCCTTCATAAGGCGATTGTAGTCGATAATCTTGAGATGCGAAGCGGGGAACGCAACAGCTAAGAAATAGTTGTACTCCTCATCGCCCTTATGATTAGGATTGTTCTTAGCCATCTCATTTCCTACGAGAGCGGCTGCAGCTGTGCGGTGGTGACCGTCAGCAATGTAGAGAGCCGGCATCTGAGCGAAAGCTTTGGTGATGCGGTTGTTGTATTCGGTAGGCACGATCCAGAAATGGTGGCCGAATCCATCGGGAGCCACAAAATCGTACTCGGGCTTTTCAGCTGTTACAGTCTTGATGAGATCCTCAAGGTCAGCATTGTCAGGGAAAGCGAAGAACACGGGCTCGATGTTGGCGCGATTGGCGCGCACATGCTTCATGCGGTCTTCTTCTTTCTCCTTGCGGGTGAGCTCATGCTTTTTGATGACGCCGTTCATGTAGTCATCGACATTGGCAGCGATCACGATGCCGTACTGTGTGCGGCCATCCATAGTCTGAGCATAGATATAGTAATGCTCAGCGTCGTCCTGCTTGAGCCAGCCTTTTTCCTGGAAAGCGTTGAAATTCTCAACAGCTTTATCGTAAACGCGCGGATCATGCTCATCGGTGCCTACCTCGAAGTCGATTTCCGGACGGATGATGTGGTAGAGCGACTTGGGATTGCCGTCAGCTTCAGCACGGGCTTCGTCGCTGTTGAGCACGTCGTAAGGACGAGAAGCCACCTCGGTGACAAGTTCGCGAGGAGGGCGCACGCCTTTAAAAGGTTTTACTTTGGCCATAATTTTGGTTTAGTGTTAAGGTTTAGTGTTTAAGGTTAGGTATTATCTTACGATAGTTTGAGTGCGGTCAGGTCCAACGGAAAGGATTACGATCGGAGTCTGCAACTCTTTTTCCAAGAATGCAATGTAATCCTTGAAAGTCTGGGGCAGTTCGTCGTATTTTGAAGCCTTCGAGAGGTCTTCTTTCCATCCGGGAAGAGTCACATATACGGGCTCGAGGGTTTCCTCTTCGATTGAGAAGGGGAATTCCTTCACTTCTTCGCCATTGATCTTATATGCCACGCAAGCTTTGATCTCATCGAAGCCGTCGAGCACATCGCTCTTCATCATGATTAGCTTTGTCACGCCGTTGAGCATGATGGCATATTTCAGGGCCACCAGGTCGATCCATCCGCATCGACGTTCGCGGCCGGTAACAGCCCCGTATTCATGACCAATGTCGCGAATCTTCTTGCCAGTTTCGTCGAATAGCTCGGTAGGGAAGGGGCCTGCGCCTACGCGAGTGCAATAAGCCTTGAATATTCCATACACATCGCCAATGCGCCTTGGAGCTAAGCCTAAGCCTGTGCAAGCACCGGCGGTGATGGTATTGCTGGAGGTCACAAAGGGATAGCTGCCGAAATCCACATCGAGCATAGTGCCCTGAGCGCCTTCGCACAGCACCTTCTTGCCTGAGTCAAGAGCGTGGTTGATAGCGTGCTCGCAGTCGATGAGTTCGAATTCCTTGAGGTAATCGATGGCTTTCATCCACTTTGCCTCCAATTCGACGATATCGGGCTCTTCACCCATAGCACGCAGCTGAGCCAGGTGGCGATCGCGCGCCTTGGCATACTTGGCTTCAAAATTGTTGTTGATGTCGCCAATTCGCAAGCCGTTGCGCGATACCTTATCTGTATATGTGGGACCGATGCCCTTGCCAGTGGTGCCAATTTTGCTGCCGCCTTTGGCCTTTTCGTTGGCAGCGTCGAGCAGACGATGGGTAGGCAGGATGAGATGGGCTTTCTTTGCGATCTTGAGCTTATGCTTGATGTCAACTCCGCTGGCTTCGAGAGCCTGGGCCTCTTCCATGAAAAGCACGGGATCGAGCACCACTCCGTTGCCAATAAGATTCACGGTATTATCTTGGAAGATTCCAGATGGGATCGAACGCAGTACATATTTGTGGTTGTCAAATTCCAAGGTATGTCCGGCATTGGGACCTCCCTGGAAGCGGGCCACTACATCATAGGCGGGAGTGAGCACATCGACAACTTTGCCTTTGCCCTCGTCGCCCCATTGCAATCCTAAGAGTACGTCAACTTTCATTGAAACTGGTCTATTATGTAGAGATTATAACATATTATTGGCCTCCTGCGCAGGGAGGCATTTGACGTGTGCAAAGATACGAAAACTTTTTCATATATCAAAGATGCACAAATTTTTTAATAAAATGAATGAGGGCATGTCAGAAAGCCTTTTAATCAGGGAACCCCGGAGGGGTTCTTCCAAATAGATACCAGATTGTCTCTTTAAATCAAAAATTGGCACCGCAGGTGCCAATTTTTGATTATTTTAGGAGATTTCCCTATCTATTTGGAAGAACCCCTCCGGGGTTCCCTGAGGAAAGCCTATTATGACACAACCCCGCTTTATCTTGAGGATTGTCGATTGCTCGATGTTATGCCTTGTAGTATTGGAGCTGTTCGGGCTTTACGCGGGCGATGAAGTCAGCGTGCTTCTCCACCTCGGCCTGAGCGTAATTCATCCATACATGCAGGCTGCGCATGAAGCTGTCGTTGCGATCGGCATCGAGCATCATCAGATAACCCATGATGGTGTATCCCGCCATTTCTACCAAGCGGCGAGCCATGAAATCGGTGTACTCCTGATTCTTGAGTTCGCTTACATTGGCCACAGCAGCCAGATAGAGCTCAGCCATGCGTGCCAGAGTCTCCTTTACGGGCTGCAGCTCAGCCTTCACTTCCTGAGCGGCGTAGTTCTCAATGAGACCCTTGTATGTGCCTGAGAGGCAGTGACGGATAGCTGCCACCACTTGGAGCTGCGTGGTGCCCTCGTAGATCGAGGTGATGCGGGCGTCGCGGTAGACGCGCTCGCAGGCATAATCCTTCATGAATCCTGAGCCGCCATGAATCTGGATGCAGTCGTAAGCATTCTGATTGGCAAATTCGCTTGAGAGGCCCTTGGCGAGCGGGGTCAAGGCATCGGCAATCTTCTTGTCGGCCTTCATCTCCTGGCGCTCAGTCAGTTCGAGCGGGCGCTCCTTGGCGATATCCTCATAGAGTTTGTACATGTCGACATAGCGGGCTGTCTCATAGAGCAGGCAACGGCTTGCGTCGAGCTTTGCCTTCATGATGCTGAGTATTTCGCTCACAGGCATCATTTCGATGATGGCTTTGCCAAACTGCCTACGATCCTTGGCATAAGCCAGGGCTTCGCGATAAGCGATTTCGCTCAGGCCCACAGCTTGAGCAGCGATGCCCAGGCGAGCGCCATTCATAAGGGCCATCACATATTTGATAAGGCCCATGCGGGTGTCGCCTACCAATTCGCAGGGAGCATTCTTATAGGTGAGTTCGCATGTGGGGCTGCCCTTGATGCCCATCTTATTCTCGATGCGGCGCACATTGACACCGCCATTGCGCTTGTCATAGACAAACATCGACAGGCCGCGGCCGTCGCGTGTGCCTTCTTCGCTGCGCGCAAGCACCAGGTGAATGTCGCTGTCGCCGTTAGTGATGAAGCGCTTCACGCCGTTGAGCACCCAGGTGCCGTCGTCCTTTTTGGTAGCCTTGAGCATTACGCTCTGCAGGTCGCTGCCGGCATCAGGCTCGGTAAGGTCCATCGACATGGTTTCGCCCTGGCATACGCGGGGGATGTAGCGCTGCTTCTGGTCTTCGTCGCCAAATTCGTAGAGAGTCTCGGCGCAGTCCTGCAAGCCCCAGAGATTCTCAAAGGCTGCGTCGGCGCGGCTTACGATGTCGGCAGCCATGATGTAGGGAGTGATCGGGAAATTCAATCCGCCCAGGCGGCGCGGCATGGCCATGCCCATGAGGCCGGCTTTGCGGCAGGCTTCCAGATTGGCTTGTGTGCCGCTTGCGTAGGTTACTCTGCCGTCCTTCACAGTGGGACCTTCGTGGTCAATGCCCTCGGCGTTGTCAGAAATGATGCCGCCGCAGAGATCGCCTACGATTTCGAGCACACGCTCGTAATTGTCCATGGCATCTTCATAATTGAAGGGCGCATAGTCATATTTTTCAGCATCGGTATAGTTGCGTTCCTTGAGCTCCACGATTCTCTTCATCATGGGGTGATGGAGATGGTGGCGCAAATCGGGATTGTCAGTATAGAAATTTGCCATGATGCGTCGATGTTTACTTGGAATTTTTCTTATAATACTTGATAAGCTTGGGCACAACATCCTCGACATTCCCAGTGATCACATAATCGGCGATTGTGTTGATCGGGGCATTGGGATCATTGTTAATGCTTATGATGATAGAGCTCTCTTGCATGCCGGCGATATGCTGGATCTGGCCTGAGATGCCGCATGCGATGTAGAGTTTCGGACGCACTGTCACGCCTGTCTGTCCGATCTGGCGCTCATGCTCGGCAAAGCCTGCGTCGACTGCGGCGCGGCTGGCGCCCACTTCGGCACCCAGAGTGTCGGCGAGCTTGTAAAGCAATTCAAATCCTTCCTTGCTGCCCATGCCGTAGCCGCCGGCCACGATGATGGGAGAATTCTTGATGTTGATCTTTGACTTTTCGATGTGGCGGTCGATGATTTCCACTACAAAGTCCTCATCGCTCACATATTTGCTGGGATCGAGGTTCACCACTTCGCCCTTGTATGCGGGATCTTTGATCTCCTTTTTCATCACGCCTTCGCGCACGGTAGCCATCTGCGGACGGCACTCAGGATTCACAATGGTGGCCACAATGTTGCCGCCAAAAGCGGGGCGTATTTGATACAGCAGGTCGTGGTATTCTTTGCCGGTCTTGGGGTCGGTGTGATCGCCGATTTCCAATGCTGTGCAGTCGGCAGTGAGACCGCTGTGGAGGCACGATGACACGCGCGGACCGAGATCGCGGCCGATGCATGTGGCGCCCATCAGGCACACCTGAGGCTTGATCTCACGGAAGAGATTGATCAGCACTGCAGCATGGGGATTGCTGGTATAGGGATAGAGGCGCTTGTCTTCTACTTTGTAAAGGAGATCCACGCCATATGGGAATACTTGCTCTTCGATGCCTTCGAGTTTGTCACCGATCACTACTGCTTCGAGCTTTACTCCGAGCTTGTCGGCCAGTACGCGGCCTTTGGTGAGGAGTTCAAGGCTCACATCGGCCACCTTGCCCTCGTCGTATTCGCAATATACTATCAGGTTGTTGTTGTCTGCCATGATTTTAGCCGATTGTGTGGTTAGCGATAAGGTCTTTGATGAGATTTTCGAGCTGCTCATCATTATTCTCTAAGTGGAGGTTTTCCTTGGCGGTAAACACTACGTTGACCACAGTCTTCACCTTGGTTGGCGAGCCAGGAAGGCCTATCTGAGCCGGATCGGCTTCTACATAGGCGGCGTTCCACTCGTTGATGTTGAGGTAAGGGCGCTCTTCGAGCAGTTTCTGGCGCTCTTCGGGAAGAGCGGCCTTCTCGCTGGGCGAAGCAGCATATTTGTACTTCATCACACGCATAGCATTGCGCGGGCGGCACTCGGGAGCTGATCCATTCACAGTGACCACGCAGGGCAGGGG
This sequence comes from uncultured Bacteroides sp., assembly GCA_964440745.1. Taxonomy (GTDB): domain Bacteria; phylum Bacteroidota; class Bacteroidia; order Bacteroidales; family Muribaculaceae; genus CAG-873. Next base: position 6,394 of record CAYTXF010000030.1, on the reverse strand, counting down.
AGCCTTCACAGTCTCCACTCCGTGCTCGAGACGGCGCTTCACGGTAATGTTTTCGGGATTCAGATCTACAATTTCCTCAGCATAGGTGATCTGGGGGATGCCTAACTTTTCGGCGATTTGAGGACCCACTTGGGCTGTGTCGCCGTCGATAGCTTGGCGGCCGCCAATGATAAGGTCGTAATTTCCAAATTTTTTCACGGCTTGGGCCAGGGAGTAGGAAGTGGCCAGAGTGTCAGCGCCGCCAAACGGACGGTCGGTAAGCACAATGCCAGCGTCGGCTCCACGATACATGGCTTCTCTTACGATTTCTGCAGCGCGCGGAAGACCCATGGTAAGCACTGTGACAGTGGATCCGGGGTTGGCGTCCTTGATGCGGAGAGCTTGCTCAAGCGCGTTCAGGTCTTCGGGATTGAAGATTGCGGGAAGGGCGGCGCGGTTAATGGTACCGTCTTCCTTCATTGCATCTTTGCCAACATTGCGGGTATCAGGCACCTGCTTTGCCAGCACAATGATGTTGAAACTCATACGCGTTTTCTTTTTATTATAATTGATTTATTATCCTCGTCTCGATAAATAGGGGGCTTCTCTGCCGATGTCACAGAGCGGGCCTCAGTTTTGGTGTGCAAAGTTAACAAAATTATATTGCAAATCAAAATAAATCGTCATTTTGGTACCAAAATTCCACAAAACTTACCTTTTTGGCCTCAAAGGCCGAAAAAATGGTTGAATGTCAGCTTACTCTATGACGAGGGTTTTCTGAGGGGTAAGCGCGATGCAAGCTTTCCCTCCCTGTGCAAGGCTGCCAAAAAGAATTGCCTTCATCAGCAAGGGCTTGAGCTTGGAGTTGATCACGCGATCAATTTCTCGGCCTCCGTACTCGGCAGAAAAGCCTATGTCGAGCAGATGCTCGCGAGCCTCGGGGGAGAGCTGCATCTCTACCTTCTTGGCCTTGAGCTTGTCATCAAGCTGGCGAAGCTTTTTGTCAAGGATCAGCGAGGCCATGTGGCGGTCCATGTCGTTGAATATGGTGATGCCTGTAAGGCGGTTGAGGAATTCTGGCTTGAATGTCTGCTTCACGCTTTTCATCATGAACTCGCCCGACGATGACCCATGCACGAAGCCGAGACCGACAGTCTTTGCGTACTGCGCGCCGGCATTTGTGGTCATGATGAAAATCACATGACGGAAGTCGGCCTTTTGTCCCTTGTTGTCGGTGAGCACGGCATAGTCCATCACTTGCAGCAAGATATTATAAATGTCGCTGTGGGCCTTTTCCAATTCGTCGAAAAGCAGCACGCAATGCGGTGTCTTGCGTATGGCGTCGGTCAGGAGACCTCCGTCGTCATAGCCCACATATCCGGCAGGTGATCCGATCAGTTTGGCCACAGTGTGCTTCTCGGCATATTCGCTCATATCGAATCTTACCAGCGGGATGCCCAATTCCTTGGCCAGGACTCGGGCCACCTCGGTCTTTCCCACGCCGGTAGGTCCTACAAAGAGCAGCGATGCCATCGGCTTGTTGTCATCGAGGAGGCCTGCGCTGCCCATCAGCACTGCTTCGGTCACTTCGTCGACGGCTTTGTCCTGACCGTAAATTTGCGACAGGATGTTGCTCTCCAGATGTTGCAGTTTTTCGGTCTCATTCTTTTCCTGGGCCAATGTCTCAGCATTGCATATTTTGGCCAGCACTTTGTTGATGGCGTTCTTGTCAATGGTGACTGGATCCTCAGCCTGCTTCATTTCCTCCCATGCTCCGGCTTCGTCTATTAAGTCGATTGCTTTGTCAGGCAGGAAGCGGCCGGTGATATATTTGTCGCTTGCGCTTACGGCATACTCAATAGCCTCATCTGTATAGACCACGTTGTGGAATTCTTCATACTTGCTTTTTATGCCTCGGAGTATCTCCATGCATTGCTCGAGCGAGGGCTCGGCAATGTCGATTTTTTCAAATCGGCGCGCAAATCCTTTGCTGCGCAGGAAATGTCGGTTGTACTCTTCGTAAGTGGTAGCTCCCATGAATCTTAAAGAACCTTTTTCGAGATAGGGCTTCAGGAGATTGGCAATGTCTAGCGAGCCGCCTTCCACTCGGCCCGCGCCCACGATGTTGTGGACCTCGTCGATGTAAAGCATGGCATTCTCTTGTGCCTCAAGACCATTGAGCACATCCTTAAGTCGGCGCTCCAAGTCGCCTCGGAATTGCGTGCCGGCCATCAGTGCTCCCAGATCAAGCGAGTAAATCTTGCAATTGGCCAGGCGAGCGGGCACCTGGCCCGATTCTATGCGTGCTGCCAGACCGTAGACAAGCGCGCTTTTGCCCACTCCCGGTTCGCCCACATGCACAGGATTGTTCTTATCCTTGCGGCATAGGACCTGCAGGGTGCGGTCGAGCTCTTCTTCTCGGCCGATAAGGGGATTATGCTGGTCAAGGAGATCATTCACGCAGGTCACATACTGCTTCCAGCTGTCGTCAGCCTCCGGCGTAAAATCCAGATTATCCCAATCTTCTATTTCATGATCAAGATCATCGTTGTGGTCAGTATCTTCTGGAGGGAAGGGCTCCTCATTTTCCTTATATCTATCGATGATGCGAGTCATGAATTCGGCAGTGGATCCATGGGCCAGAATTTCAAGGGTAGATTTAGCGTATGAGTCATCGTCGATCTTCAGCATTGCTTGCAATATGTGAGGCACATCGAGTTGCTGCGCTCCGCTGCTGATTTTGATGATGGTGGCCTTGGTGAGCACCTCGAGCATTTGCTTGGAGAGGGATGGGCCATTGTACTCTATGCCGCTTGGCACAGTGGGAGTGTATTCCCTCAAATATTTATACATCACGCGAGGGACATCGAGGCTGCCTGAGGCCAGGAAAAACGGTCTCTGCCAAGAAATGGCCCATAGCAGATGCTCGGGTGTGAAAAACTCGTCGCGGTGGTGATCCATCATATCGCTGGCTCGAGAGAGGGCCTCGGCCAGGTTGGGGGATTGTCCTTCGATCTCTAACATGGGCATTATTTGTGAGGTTCAAGTTTGATGCGCAGCGGGAATTGCTCTTCCCGAGCCATGCTGGTGGCTTTGTTTACTTTCGACTCGGCGATATCAAGAGTGTAAGTGCCTACAATGGCTTGGCCTTTCTGGTGAATGTCAAACATAAGGGCCTCGGCTTCGTCGGCCGACTTGAAGAATACTTGTTGCAGCACCTTCACTACAAAGTCCATTGTGGTGAAATCATCATTAAGCATCACTACGTCGTACAAATCCGGGTCTTTCACCCAAAGCGTGTCTCTTACGCTGCTTTGTCCTTGTTGCTGGGGCATTTCCTTTTTGAAATTTTACCTTATTGTTGGATTTTGTTTCTTGCTTATGTGTGATGCAAAATTACAAAAAACTTGTCGATTCTACAAATAATCACTAATTTTGCATCAAACTCACGCTATTATGATTTTTGCTCTTGACAACGACGATGTGTTTTTCCCCGATCCTCGCTTGGTGCCTGTAAATAAGAGAGAGCGATCGGGCCTGTATGCCATTGGGGGCGATTTGCGGCCCGAAAGGTTGATCGCGGCATATAGTTTGGGCATTTTTCCATGGACTGCTTTCGAGGATCTTGAGGTGCCAGAGGGCGAAGAACCTTCTGTCTGGAATCAGTATCGCTGGTATTGTCCCGTGAAGAGATTCGTGATTTTTCCGAAAGAAATCCACATTTCGCATTCGATGCGCACTCTTCTCAACAAGAATAAGTATCGAGTGACCTTGGATAAGGATTTCCGGGGTGTGATAGGCGGATGCTCTGAGCTCAGGATTGATGAGGAGGGAGCATGGCTTGGACCACAGATGGTGGAGGCCTATACTCGGCTTCACGACATGGGCGTGGCTCATAGCGTGGAGGTATGGGATGGCGACCGGCTCGTCGGCGGATTGTACGGCGTGTTTTTGAATGGAGTTTTCATGGGGGAGAGCATGTTTTCCCTGGTGCCGAGCGCTTCCAAGATAGCCCTGATTGGCTTGGCGCAAATGATGGAGAAAATCGGTGGCAAATTCATTGATTGCCAATTGGAAACTCCTCATCTGTGCTCCATGGGAGGTCGGCACATCTCTTATAAAGAGTATATGCAATTGCTCGAGCGTGACTGGTCAGATGAGCCCAAGATGAGCGAAAGATGAAGCGATGCCATCGTTGTCGATGGGGGCGGTCACATAATCAGCCGCAGCTTTGACCTCGGGGTTGGCATTGCCCATGGCCACTCCGATGCCGGCATGCTTGATCATGGGTATGTCATTGCCTCCGTCGCCAAAAGCTATGGCGTCGCTGAGAGGCAGTCCCAGGCGGTCGAGCACGATGTCGATGCCTTTTGCCTTGGTGCAGCCGCGGCCTGTGATGTCAACGAAAGCGGGATGCCAGCGGCCCAGTTCGCAGTCGGGCAGCCCAGGTGCAATTTCTTTCTGCTGCTCAGCAGTAAAGAAAGGCGTGATCTGGAAGAGTTCGTGACGGAGGGGTGCTTCGTAGTCGGTAAATGGGATCGGAGGAGTGTGCATGTCGTCGATGAAGATGCTGATCGCCCATTTTTGAGGACCGGCGATTGTCATCGAATGTTCACCCACAAAGATGCAAGGGAAGCCGTTCGCCTTGCAAAAGCTGGCTATCGCTTGGGCTTGGTCATGGGGAATGGGATGCTTGTACAACACTTCATTTCCGATAAAGCAATAGGCACCGTTCATAGTGATGTAGCCATCGATTAGTCCTCGGTCCTGGAGTTGTCCTAAATTATTGATGATGGCCGGAGGGCGACCTGTGCTGATGACAATCTTGTGCCCAGCCTCTTTTGCTTTGGTGATGGCCTCGATAGCCGATTGTGGGATCACATGGGTGTCAAAGCTGACCAGCGTGCCGTCGATGTCGAAAAATAGCGCCTTACTCATTGGCTGTAGTGTTGTCTTCGTTGAATACTTGTGGCAAGAAAGGCAATTGCATAGTGATGCAATGCAGCGAGCCGTGCTGCTGGATCAAAGCCAGGCAATTCACCGGTACAATCTCATAATCAGGACATGCCTCCATAAGTCGGGCTATGGCCAGCTTATCGTAATGATCATCACCATAGATGGGCAGAATGATGGCTCCGTTAAGTATCAGAAAATTGGCATAAGTCGCGGGCAGTCGCTGTCCGTCCTGGTCATAGATAGGCTTCGGTATTGGCAAAGCCACCAGCTTGTAAGGCTCTCTATTGAGCGTGCGCATCTGCCCGAGCTCTTGCTCCATCAAGCGGAGCTCAGCATAGTGGGAATCGTCTTCGCGGTCGCAAGCAGCATAAGCGATCTGATTGCCGGGGAGGAAGCGCGCCAATGTGTCCACATGACTGTCGGTGTCGTCGCCTTCAAGAGCGCCATGCTCCAGCCATAGAGTGCGCTCATTGCCAAAATAATGGCTCAAGCGCTGCTCGATTTCCTCGGTGCCGCAATGGGCATTGCGGTTGGGTGAGAGCAGGCATTGCGCGGTGGTAAGCAGTGTGCCTTGGCCATCGCTGTCGATAGACCCTCCCTCAAGCACCCAGTCCTTGGCATCATACAAGTGGCGAAACACATTCTTTTGCCATAGGTTGAGGTTGACCTGATTGTCGAAATAGGCGGGGAATTTCAGCCCCCAGCCATTGAACTGGAAGTTGACGGGATTCCACTGCCGCCCTCGGTTGATGGTAGTGATGGGCCCGAAGTCACGCGCCCAGGTGTCGTTGGTGGGCACTTCCACGATCCGCATCCTGTCAGCCGGCACTTTGTCCTTGAGGTATTTGAGCGGCCGCTTTGAGTCGGGGCACACAATTAGCAGCCGGGCACGTTTGCTGATGGCTGTGGCCACGTTTGCGAAGCATTTCTCGGCGTCGTCGAGCATGTATGCCCAATCAGTGGCGGGATGCGGCCATGATAGCATCACGCATTCTTGCCGTTCCCACTCGGCTGGCAGCCGATTAATCGCGTCACTCATCGTAATCGGTAAGAGCCTGCCACACTTCGTCCATCGATTCTTTGTATTCTTGGGCGAAATCTCTGAACCCTAAGCGCTCGGTGCTGCCTACTGCATGGCACCAGTCGCTGTACTGCGCCTTAAGTTCTTCATCCTCTGCAAGGGCTTTCTTGAATTCCGCATCCGCTATGTCAATGCTGCGATGTTGTTCTAATAGGTCACGAAAATAGTTTTCTATATCATCCATTGTAAGAGGGGGATTTAGATAGATTTTAAAGTAGTGGACAAAATTACATATAATATCTTACATTTCCTTATTTTTTTTATTCTTTTAGCTTAAATGTTACTAAGTTGTAAATTTGTCAAAATTTATGGCCTTTTTCCCTAATCGGGACTTTCGCAGTTTGTTTAGGATTTTTTAACTAACGAACTATTGCACAG